>NZ_CP108393.1:325000-650000 GCF_035961655.1 Streptomyces sp. NBC_01317
ATGGGCGGCACCCGGATCAGCCTGAAGCAGACGTTCAACGAGTCCGCCTCGGGGCCGTACTTCATGCTGGCGGCCGAGCGCGGCGGCCGGCTGTACGCCGTGCACGGCGGCACCACTCTCTCGACCGCGGGCACCGTCGGTGCCACGGTCCGGGTCAACACCGTGCACCAGGTGGGCACTTCGCACCGTACGTACATCAACGGCTCGCTGAAGCACACCTACAGCAGTCCGGGCGGCAGCTTCTACGACAAGTTCGGCGCGTACCGCACCGACAGCGGCAGCGGGCCCGCCACGGTCGTGTGGAGCAACGTGAAGTTCTGGAGCAAGTAGACCGTCCCTCCCGGATCGCGCCCTTCCCCCCACACGCCAGAAGGACCCCCCTCCGTGCTTCCACAACCGCGCACCCCGGCCATGGTGGTGCTCCTCCTCGCCCTGGCGGGCTGCACCGCGTCACCCGACGCGACACCGGACCGTACGAGGGCCGCGCGCCCCGCCCCGCCCGGCGGCGGCCTCACGCTCACCGGAGAACTGAAATCCCCGGTGGACGCGATCCTGCGCTGGAAGGGCGACGAGCCGGGCGCGGCGGGCCGCGTACTGGAGTTCGCGACCGAGCCCACGGGTCCGTACACCGTGCTGGAGTTCCTGGCGCCCGGCCGGACGGAGTACGAGCACCCGGACCTCATGCCGCACACCCCCTTCTTCTACCGGCTGCGGCCCTACTCCGGCCCCGCCTCGGCGCCCGTCGAGGTCACCCTCCCTCCGGGGGAGCCGACGGCGGAGGACCAGGAGGACGACCACACCTGGACGGCGCCCCGCACCGTCGACGGGCCGCCGGCCGACACCCACCCGGTCGTGGACGCGCCGGCCGGCGGGGAGACCTCTGCCGGCGGGAGCACACAGCCGGCGGACGCCGCCGCGCCGGGCGACCTCCGGGCGACGGTCATGCACGCGGCGGGCATCGGATTCACCTGGACCGATCACGCCGAGGACGAGGACGGCTTCCTGCTGGAGACCAGGCCGTCGGGGAGCGAGACGTACCGCCCGGTGGCCGTCCTGGACCCGGACATCAACTCCTTCGGCCTCATCACCCTGCCGGACGAGAAGACGGCGTCCTACCGCGTACGGGCCTTCGTGTACGGGGAGCAGTCCAACATCGTCCACCTGGAGACCGGCGCCGGCGGCCGGTGATCTCCGGTCCGTCCCGTCACGGTCGGTTCCGTCCCGTCAAGGCCGGTCCGGTGCCGGCTCCTGCGCTTCGAGCCGCGCCGGCATCTCGTCCAGGGAGACGCGCATCAGTTCCTCGGCGCGGGTGAACCAGTCGACCAGGACGGCGATCTCCTCCGGCGCATAGTCGGCGAACAGGCCGTTGAGCCGTTCGTAGAGGCAGCCGTAGACCGCGTACAGCCGGGCGGCCGTGGACGGGTCGGCGACGACCCTGATCCGCCGCCGGTCGGCCGGGTCCGGCTCCCGGTGCGCGTACCCGGCCCGTTCGAGCCGGTTGAGGACACCGGTCACCCCGCCGGTGGTCAGATTGGCCAGCGCGGCGAGTTCCCCGGCGCCGATCGGCTTCTCCCTCGCCCCGAGGATGTGTCCGAGGCAGGTCAGATCGGTGATGTTGATGCCCAGCCCCTCGGCCACCCGATGCTGGCCGACGGAACTCAGCGCCATGACCCGGTCCATCCTCGCCAGTGCCTCCGCAGGGGTCGCCGACGGCCGGGGGTTGCCCTTGCCCACCATTCTCCTTAGCATCTAAGTTACTTAGCACGTGAGATAACTTCCCCACGTGCGAAGTCTAGGCGCGGCACACGGCTGCCGCGTTACCGGGAAGCACATGCGAGGGAGAGAGGAAGCCCCATGAGCGCGCATGGCGACGTCGACCTGGGTCACACCGTCGCGGGGTGGACGGGCACGGTCACCGCGTGCGCCGGGACGGCCGGCGCGGGCGCCGCGCTGTGCGCCGCGTGGGCGCCGGGCATCTGGCTGGGGCTCGGCGTGGTGGCCGTGGCCGCGCTGGTCACCTGGGTGCTGCACCTCATCGGCTGGGGGAAGCCGCCGGGGCCGCGTACCGCCGACCAGTGGAACTGGCGGGTCCGCGACCGGACGGCGGCCGAGGGGCACGGCGACTGCGCCGGGTGCCGACTGGCCCTGCGGCCGGCGGCCGGCGGGGAGGTGGCCCGTACGACGGCGGCAGCGACGGAACCCGTGGCCTGAGCCGCCACGGGCGGGAACAGAAGCGGGCGCCGGCCCGGCGGGGTGAACCCGTCGGACCGGCGCCCTGTCGTCCGTGCCCTCGCGGGCGGGACGGCTCCGCTCTCAGCCCTTAGGCGGGGAGGATGTTCTCCGCCTGGGGGCCCTTCTGGCCCTGGGTGACCTCAAAGGTCACCTTCTGGCCCTCCTGGAGCTCGCGGAAGCCGGAGGTCGCGATGTTCGAGTAGTGCGCGAACACGTCGGGGCCACCGCCGTCCTGCGCGATGAAGCCGAAGCCCTTTTCCGAGTTGAACCACTTCACTGTTCCACTGGCCATGGTGAATCTCCGTATCCGGGACGCATGGTCCCCCGCACGGTACGGGGAACCGGAGGTGATCGCCTTGGTCCGCAGAGACGCTGAACAGCACAAACGCCCGTGACGGTGCGTCACGGGCGAGCGGTACTTCGGAACCACGACAGCTGATCAAGACGCTACATGGCGCAACGCGATACAGCCACAGAAACGACCAACTCTTGCAGCCGTGCCGCACCCTGGCGCGGCAATCGGCCCACGATCATCCCGTTTTATCTCCCGATCAACGCCGATCGGCCGCGTGGTTCTCCCGTGTGCGGAGGCGGTGCCTACCAGCGCCCGTGGACCGAGGCGCGCAGCCGCCGGTCGTACAGGTCCCTGACGGCGTCCAGGGTCGGCTGCGGCAGGGCGGGCAGCTCCGCCGCCGCGCCGTTGCCCCGGGCCTGCGCGACGGAGCGGGCGCCGGGGATGACGGTCGTGACGCCGGGCTGCTGGACGATCCAGCGCAGGGCCGTCTGGGCCGCCGTGGCGCCCTCGGGGGCCAGTTCGCCGAACTCGGCCGCCGCCGCGAGGCCGGTCTCGTAGTCGATGCCGGAGAAGGTCTCCCCCTGGTCGAACGCCTCGCCGTGCCGGTTGTACGTCCGGTGGTCGTCGGCGGCGAAGACCGTGTCCTTCGTGTACTTCCCGGACAGCAGGCCGGAGGCCAGGGGCACCCGCGCGACGATGCCGACACCCGCCTCGCGGGCGGCCGGCAGCACCTCTTCGAGCGGCTTGAGCCGGAAGGCGTTGAGGATGATCTGCACACTCGCGACGCCGGGCCTGGCGATGGCCGCCAGCGCCTCGGCGCAGGTCTCGACGCTCACCGCGTAGGCGGCGATCCGCCGCTCGTCCACCAGGGTGTCGAGCGCGTCGTAGACGGCGTCCGACTCGATGACGGCCGGCGGCGGGCAGTGCAGCTGGACCAGGTCGAGCGTGTCGGTGCCGAGGTTCGCCCGGGAACGGTCGTTCCACGCCCGGAAATTGTCCAGGGTGTAGTTCTCCGGAAGCTGCTCGGCCCGCCGGCCCATCTTCGTCGCGACGAAGATCCCGGCGTCCGGCCGGTCCTTGAGATAGCGGCCGATCAGCTGCTCGCTGCGGCCGTCCCCGTACACGTCCGCGGTGTCGAAGAAGGTCACCCCCGACTCGACCGCCGCGTCCAGGACGGCGAACGCGTCCGACTCGGTCACGTCCCCCCAGTCCGCGCCCAGCTGCCAAGTTCCCAGTCCTACGACGGAGACGTCTCGTCCCGTCCTGCCCAGTACACGCTGCTCCATACGGGTGATGCTACGTGGTCCGGAGAGCGCTCCCACGGCCGTCCCCCGGGAAGAGCGGGTGGCCCCCTGGGACGCCGGGGGGCCACCCGCCCGTTCACGCGTCGCCCACGTACCGGCGCACGTACCAGCACACGGACACGCACACGCGGCCGTGGCTCAGTGGTCGTCCCAGTGGCCGTCGTGCCCGGCGTGCCGGTGGCCGTCGTGCACGTAGTCCACGTGGTCGCGGTGCGGTACGGCGACATGGCCGCAGCCCTCGCCGTGCCGGTGGCCGTGCTCGCCGTGCGGCGCGTGGGCGGCGGCCTCGCACTCGTCCACGTGGTCGTCGTGGACCTGGTGGAGGTGCCCGTCGTGCGCGTAGTCCACGTGGTCGCCGTGGGGGACGGCCACGTGGCCGCAGCCCTCGCCGTGGCGGTGCGCGTGGTCGGGGTGGGGGGCGTGAGCAGTGGTCATGGCTCTCTCCGGTCGCGCGTCGGGGGCCGACGGCGTCCGGCTCCCGCACACCGCCCGGCCTGGTTCGCCTCCCCAACGAGACCTCACCGGTCACGTCACCTCGCACGCGGCATTCGGCGTACGGATGATCGGGCCGCCCGGCGCGCAGGGTGCGAGCGGCCCGCCCGGCGCTCCCGGCCGTCTCAGGGAAGGGCGCGCGCGTTCGTGCCGATGACCACCGTCGCGTACAGCTCGTCTGAGGTGACCGTGCGCGGGAGCAGCCCGTCCCCGGCGACCGTCGCGACGGCCCGGTCCGCCTGGCGTTCGCTCGTCTCGAACAGCAGCCGGCCGCCCGGGGCCAGCCAGCGCGCGGCCCCGGCGGTCACCCGCCGCAGGACGTCAAGACCGTCCTCTCCCCCGTCGAGCGCCACCCGCGCCTCGTGCAGCCGGGCCTCCGGGGGCAGCAGCGCGATCTCCCGGGTGGGGACGTACGGCACGTTCGCGAGCAGGACGTCGACGCGTCCGGCCAGCTCCGCGGGCAGCGGGTCGTACAGATCGCCCTCGTACACCCGGCCCCCCGCGGCGGCGACATTGCTGCGGGCGCACCGGACGGCGGCGGGGTCGATGTCGGAGGCGTACAGCTCCACCCCGTCCAGCTCGGCGGCGAGCGCCGCGCCCAGGGCGCCCGAGCCGCAGCACAGGTCGACCACCACGGCGCCGGGGCGCGCGAGGGCCACGGCCTGGTCGACGAGGAATTCGGTACGCCGGCGCGGGACGAACACCCCGGGGTCCACGATGATGCGGCGGCCCCGGAACTCCGCCCAGCCCAGGACGTGTTCGAGGGGAAGCCCGTGGACACGCCGGTCCAGCATGGAGGTGAGTTCGGCGGGGGTGCGGGCCGTGGAGAGGATCAGTCGCGCCTCGTCCTCGGCGAAGACACAGCCCGCGGCGCGGAGTCTGCTGACCACAGTGGAGAGGGGGAGAAGTGACGGTGGAACCGGCATCGGAGCCTTTCGGGAACGCCTTCGGGCGCTCCCGCGGTCACCTGGGCCGGTCGGACCGCACGGCCGTGAGGGGGAGCACCCGGCCTGATACAGCGGTAATGGGGTCCACCTCCTCGATCGCTCACTGCTGACGGACGGCTTCACTCTACCCGAGGCCGCGCCGGCCCTGGGCGGCGCGGGACAGACCCGCTCCGGACGGCGAGGCGCCCGCCCTTCCCCTGGGAGCCACTCGGGAAGGGCGGGCGCGTCACCTGCGGTCCGGCGGTGCCGCTGAGGGGGGCTCAGACGGCGCCGGGGCGCAGCGGGGAGGTCCCGCGCCCGTGCAGCACCAGGGCGCGGGCGAGGAAGCCCAGGGCCGCGGTGCAGACCAGGGTCCGCACGATGTTGGTGGCCACCCAGGTGTCCTTGAACTTGTCGACGACCGAGAAGTCGGTGATCTTCGCGGGGTCCCCGGCGGCGGCCAGCTCGTTGTTGAGCGGGATGTTGACGCTGAACGTGATGACGAGGGCGACCAGGTAGAGCGCCGCGGCGGCGGCGATCCAGAGCGCGGCGGCCCGGCGGCCCTGGCGGTGTTCCAGGAACACCGCGATGCCCGTGGCGAGCAGCGCGCCGACGAAGACCATGCCGAAGAGCCCGCTGCCGTCGATCAGCGCGTTGAAGTTCTGCATCGCGGTGACGTAGGTGCGGTCGTCGCCCTTGGCCAGACCGGGCATGACGGAGACGTCGAAGGCGAAGAACAGGCCCGCCATGAGACCCATGGTGATGGTCGCGATCATCAGCAGGGGCCCGGCCGCCTTGCTGCGGCGCACCGGGGCGGCCACGGGCGGCGGCGGGTGGGCGACGTAGGGGTGGGGGGTGCCGGGAGGGTAGTGACTCATCGAAGTTCCTTGTCTGACGTCCGCCTCATGGTTCCAGTCAAGTCGAAGGCGCTGAGACGGTACATAGTTGTAAAGCTCAGGTGCATGTCCCTGCGTCCAACCCCGCCCACCGGAAGTCCGGCACGCCGGGAGGCCGTTCAGCGCGGGGCGGTGGCCGGTTCGCGGACCTCGCGCGCGCTCACTCCGAGGTTCTGGTGAATCTCCAGCGTGGCCGTGGACCGGTTCAGGGTGATGTAGTGCAGGCCGGGGGCGCCCTCGGCGAGCAGCCGCTCGGCCATCGCCGTGGCGTGCTCGACCCCGATCCGGTGGCCGTCGGCGGGGCTGTCCCTGGCGGCTTCGAGACGCTGGGCCAGATGGTCGGGGAAGCGGGCGTCGCTGAGTTCGGCGAAGCGGCGGATCTGCCGCACGTCGGTGGCGGGCATGATCTCCGGGATGATCGGGGTGGTGCAGCCGGCGACCGCCAGCCGGTCGCGCAGCCTCAGGTAGTCGTCCACGTCGAAGAACATCTGGGTGATGGCGTAGTCGGCGCCCGCACGGCACTTGGCGACGAAGTGGCGGATGTCGGTGTCCCAGTCGGCGGAGCGCGGGTGGCGCTCGGGGAAGGCGGCCACCCCGACCGTGAAGTCGCCCAGGTCCCTGATGAGGGTGACCAGTTCACTCGCCTGGGCGAAGCCCTCGGGGTGGCGTACCCACTCGGCGCGGGGGTCGCCGGGCGGGTCGCCGCGCAGGGCGAGGACGTCGCGGATGCCGGCGTCCGCGTACTGGCCGATGATGTGGCGCAGTTCGGCGACGGAGTGGCCGACCGCCGTCAGGTGGGCGACCGGGGTGAGGGTGGTCTCGGCGGCGATGCGCTTGGTGACCTCGACCGTGCGGTCGCGCGAGGAGCCGCCCGCGCCGTACGTGACGGAGACGAAGGTGGGGGCGAGCGGTTCGATGCGGCGGATCGCGTTCCAGAGGGTGCGTTCCCCGGCTTCGGTCTTCGGCGGGAAGAACTCGAAGGAGAACGAGCGCCTCTCCCCTGACGGCGCTGACAGCGCGGACAGCAGGGCACGGGGGCCTGTCTTGGGGTACGGCGGACGGTCTGCGGTCTCTGCCGCCATGGCGGAGGTCCTTCCTGAAGTCGTTCGAGGCGCCTGTGAGTTCGCAGAGTAGCCGCCGGGTGGCGCTGCGTTCCGCCGTGGCCGCATGGTGGTCCCCCGTGGTGATCAGCGGCGGGTGGCCGCGCCCGTGGCGGTCAGCGCGCGCCGGTGTGCCCGCGGAGCAGGCACTCCTCCAGGAACGCCACCGCCCGGAGGTGGTAGGCGCGGGCCGCGTGCCCGAGGCTGATGTTGTGGCCGGCTTCGGGCAGCCGCTCCACCGTGACGTGCGGGGCCGCGGTGAGGAGGGCCGTCATCGCGGTGAGGTCCTCCTCGCCGAGCCGCCACCACAGTTCGTGTTCCGCGAACGTCAGGCGTACGGGGATCGTGACGCGGCCGGCCAGGCGCGGGTACTGCGCGGGCCAGGAGGCGGTCTGGGCGGCCTCGTGCCGGGGGACCCGCTGGAGGAGGGAGCGGCTCGCCCGGAACGTACCGGGCGGATAGAGGTGCAGCGGGCCCCAGTTGAGCCGGGACGCGCCGCCGCCGAGGGTGTCGGGGAAGTGGCGGGCCTCGGGATTGTACTGCCAGCCGCAGCCGTTGACGTCCAGGCCGAGGAGCGACCCGCCGGCTTCGGCGGCCGCCATGTGGAAGGCGACCTTGCCGCCGTCGGAGTGGGCGGCGAGGAAGAAGCCGGCCCCGGTGGGGTGGGTGTGGGCGAAGGCGGCGAGCGCGGTGTGCAGGACGACCGCCTGTTCGCCGAGGGAGTGGCCCTCCGGGAGCTGCCGCGCGGACAGCCCGTACCCGGGGCGGTCCAGCGCCAGTACGGTGTGGCCGAGCCGCGCGCCCAGGGTGAGCAGGGAGTTGAGCGGGTCGGTCAGGCCGTTGAAGTACTCGGCGCACATGCCGCGGCCGTGCACGGCGACGATGACGGCGCGTGGCGCGCCGCCGGTGCCGTCGTGGACACCGGCCGGTTCGGCGAGCAGGCCGGACACCTGGACCCCGCCGGCGTCCAGGAGGATCGGCCGGACGGCGGGGACAAGGCTGGGATCGGGTCCGAGAACGGGAACGGGGCCGGGGTCAGGAGCGGCGGCGGGGCCGGAGCCGAGGGCGGGGCCGGGCGGTGGTGTGGTGTCGGCCGGAGCGGTCATGGGTGGTGGTCTCCAGGAGCGGTACGGACGGGGCGGTCAGGGCGTGCGGGAGGGTGGCCGGACCCTGGCACGGTCCAGGTCCTCCAGCCAGCCGGCCGCGCTGTCGGTGCGCAGCAGCGACGTACCGACCAGCAGGCCCGCGAAGCCCGCGTCGAGCAGGCGCGCGGCGGCGACCGGGCTGTCGATGGCGCTGGCGCTCACCGGACACCGGGTACCGGACGCGCGGAGGGCGGGCAGCAGGGCCATGCTCCGGTCCAGGTCTCCGCGATCGCTCTCCTTGACCTTGATGTCCTTGTTGTTGACGGCGACCACGCACTCCTCGGCGTGCGGCAGCCCGTCGAGTTCCGCCTCCTGGGTCACTTCCACGAAGGGGGTGAGGCCCTCGGCGAGACAGCCGGAGATCAGGGTGCGCATGCTGGACCTGGGCAGCAGGGCGGCGGTGAGCAGGACGGCCGACGCGCCCAGCTCCCTGGCGGTCCGCAGCTGGTCCTTGCGGGTGATGAAGTCCTTCTGGAGCAGGGGCAGATCGGTGAGCGCGGCGACATCGCGGAGCAGGGCCGTCGTTCCGCCGAACCAGCGGCCCGTCACCACGGAGATGCAGGGCGCGCCCGCGCGTTCGTACGACTCCACGATCGCGGCCGGGGTGCGTCCGCCGAGCAGGTCGTAGCCGTGCGCGTCACGCCGCTTGACCTCCATGACCAGCGGGCGCTCGGCGGCCAGCAGGGCTTCCAGGAAACGGGCGGTCATCTGGTCTCCTCCAGGAGAGGTACGGTCCGCCAGGCGCGGGCCAGGGCGGTGACGGCCGGCGCCGCGAAGCGTCCGTGGCCGTCGCGTGCCGCGGTGTCGACGTCGACGCCGCGGAACCCGGGGTGGCTCACGACGGCTTCGAGGCCGGGGCGGTGGGCGGGGGTGATGCCCCCGGCGAGCAGGAACGGCCGGGTGAGGCGCGGCAGCAGGTCCAGTACGTCGTCTGCGCGGAGGGACTGTCCCGTGCTGCCGATCCGGCCGTCCTCGGTGGTGGTGTCGAGGAGGAAGAGGTCCGTGCCGGCCCGTTCGTAGGCGCCGATCAGCGGGCGTTCCAGGCAGGCGCCGTCGCGCAGGTGGAGCACCTTGACCAGCACCGCGTCGGGCAGGGCGGAGCGCAGCGCCCTGACCACGGAGGGCGGCTGGTAGGCGTGCAGCTGGAGCCAGCGGAGCCCGGTGCGTCGGGCCACGGCGGCGAGGGCGTCCGGGTCGCCGAGGAAGGTGACGAGGACCGGTTCGAGGCGGCCGGTGGCACGGGCGGCGGAGACCAGGCCGGCCAGCCGGTCCCCGGGCAGGTCCGCATGGCCGCCGGGCACCCCGTGCCAGAGGCCGACGCAGGTGGCCCCGTGGGCGGCGAGCAGGGCGATGTCGGCGGGTTCGGTGGCTCCGCAGACCTTGAGGACGCCGGCCGGCACGCTCATTGGCCGAGGCCCATCATCGAGGCGATGCGGTTGTACTGGATCTCGCTGGTGCCGGAGTAGATGGTGCCGGCCACGGCGTTGCGTACGTCCTTCTCCAGGCCGTACTCGGTCATGTAGCCGTGGCCGCCGAAGAGCTGGACGGCGGTCAGGCTGGTGGCGAGGTTGGATTCGCTGGTGAGGAGTTTGGCGATGGCGAGGTCGGTGGTGACGTTCTCGCCGGCCGCGAGGCGTTCACCGGTGTCGTACAGCCATTTGGCGGCCGTCTCCAGTCGGATCTTCGCGTCCACGATCTTGTTCGCCACGGCCTGGTAGGAGCCGATGGTCTTCCCGAAGGAGCGGCGGGTCCTCGCCTGCTCGACGAGGCGGCCGAGACGGTGCCGCATCTCCCCCACGTTGACGATGAAGGAGTAGAGGATCTCCCGTTTCATCACGTGGTCGAGCACGAGGAACCCTCCGCCGACGCGGCCGAGGACCTGGGTGGCGGGGACGCGGCAGTCGTCGAAGTAGAGCTCGCTGATGGGTGAGGTGCGCAGGCCCATCTTCTTGGTGGGTTTGCCGATGACGAGACCGGGAGTGTCCCGGTCCACGAGGAACGCGGTGACGCCGAGGGCTCCGCCGTCCGGGCGCGTACGCGCGTAGACGACGATGACGTCGGCGACCGGCCCGTTGCTGACGAAGATCTTGCCGCCGTTGAGGACGAAGTGGTCGCCGTCCCGGACGGCCCGGGTGGTCATCGCCATGGCGTCCGAGCCGCTCTCCGCCTCGGTGATCGCGTGGGCGCCGATCGTCTCGCCCGAGCAGATCCGGGTGAGGTACTTGTCCTTCTGGGCCGCCGTGCCGAACTGCTCCACGGGGACGCCTGTGCTGGCCATGGTGGTGGTGACCGAGAAACTCAGCCCCGAGTCGCGGCAGTTCTCGCCCAGGCCTTCGAGCACGTGCATGGTGGTGAGCAGGGACTGTCCAAGGCCGCCCCACTCCTCCCCGAAGGGCAGTCCGAGAATGCCGGTCTCCCGGATCAGCTTCCACTTGTCCCAGGAGAACGTGGCCTGTTCGTCCTGTTCGATGTGGCCGGCGCTGAGGGCCTCGCCCCACCGTGCCAGGCCCTCGCGCAGGTCGGTCTGATCGGCGTTCCAGCGGATCACGGCGAGCCTTTCGATGTACGTACGGACCGTGCGGGTCTGGGGTGGATCAGTAGGCGGAGGAGCTGTGTTCGTCGAGCTGGTGCACCTCGTCGCCCTGGAGGGCCGGGGAGAAGACGCAGACCAGGCGGAGGTCCTCGTGCGGGCTCGCCACGAGGTAGTGGGGATCGTTCTCGTTGAGGGAGTACAGGACGCCCGGTGTGAGCGCGTGGGACGTACCGTCGAGCTCGATCACCTCGCCGGAGCCCTCGATGCAGTAGCAGGTCTCCAGGTGGTTGCGGTACTGGAGGCGGGACTTGGTGCCGGCGCGCACGGTGGTGTCGGTGACGCTGTAGTCGAGGCCGTCCGCGGCCGTGAGGAAGCGACGGCTCAGGCCGTTGCCCCATTCGACGGTCTTGACGTTCTCCAGGTCACGGATAATCATGTTCAACTCCCTGTTCTCTCTGGTGTGTTGGTTGGGATGGGAGAGACGGACCCGACGAAGTCGCGGAAGGCCCGGACGATGTCGTCGCCCTGGTCGAGTGCCTGCTCGACCGTGGCGACGCCGGCGGAACCGATGATCACGCCATCGGCGCCGCAGGCTCGTACGGCTTCCACGTCCTGTCTGGTCCTGACCCCGAAGCCGACGGCTATCGGGGACGTCGTGTGCGCCCGGAGAGCGGTGACCGTGCCGGCCAGGTCCGCGTGGCCGGTGGCCGGCGCGGTGCCGCTGCGTCCGTAGTGGGCGACGAGATAGAGGTAGGCGGTGGCGTCGGCCGCCGCCTCCGCCCGGGTGGCGGGCGGGCTCTGCTGGTAGCAGGTGGTGACGACGGGCAGCCCCGCCTCGCGGGCGGCGGCCAGGTGGGCGGCGCGCAGCCGGGGCGGCAGCGCGTGGACGAGCAGGCCGTCCGCGCCCGAGTCGGCGATGGTACGGGTGGTGGCCGCGAGGTCCCGGTGCTTGAGCGAGTGGCTCCAGTCGGCGAGCAGCGCGATCCGCAAGGTGCGCAGTCCCGGGCGGACGGCGGCGACGAACTCCAGAACCTCGTCCAGGCCCACGCCGAGGGCGAGCGCGCGGCTCGCCGACCGGCGGATGACGGGCCCGTCGGTGACCGAGTCCGGGAAGGGGACGGCCAGTTCGAGGCAGTCGACACCCTCGTCGTCCAGCATCCGCACGAGATCGGCGAGGACGTCGAGGGGCGGGTCCCCGGCGTTGAGGAACAGCGCGAGGCCGGGTCCCTCGCCGCCCGTCCTGGCGCGGGTGAAGAAGTCAGACATGGGCCGCTCCGCCCGCACGGACCAATGGCCGCGCCTGGTCGGCACGGACGCGCTCGGCCAGGGCGCGGGCCGCTCCGCCCCGTACCGCTTCCTCCGCCGCCGCGACGGCCCGGCTCCAGTCGGTGAGGTGGCCGCTCGCGACGGCCAGGGCCGCGGCGTTGAGGCAGACCGTGCGGGTGGCCACCTCACCGGCGGTGCCGCCGAGGACGGACAGGAAGTGGTCCGGCGCCGAGGCGGGGTCGGCGGCCGGGCCGAGGTCGTCGAACCCGCCCTCGGAGGAGACCAGTTCACCGGCCTTGACGGTGAACTCGCCCCCGGCGTCGCCGTTGGTGTGGATGGTGTTGTCGGCGAAGCCGAGCAGTTCGTCGGCTCCCCGGTCGTTGCTGGTCAGCCACAGGGTGCGATCGGTGACGGTCCCCGCGAGGGCGCGGAGTCCGGTGAGCGGCGCACTCGCGGAGACCCCGGTGACCTGGGCGGTGACGGGCAGGTCGGCGAGGAAGGGACCCAGGGCGTTCAGGAAGCGGCCGAAGGGCTTCATGCTCAGCGGCGCGACGGTCCTGGCGAGCCGGGTCAGCTGCGCGGGGTAGACGAACGGCCCCGCGAAGGCGATGCCGTACCGCTCCAGCGTCCCTTCGGTCTGCTCGTACGACGACGTCAGCCGGATCCCGAGGCGTTCCAGCAGGTCGACGGAGCCGAGGCTGCTGGAGTAGGCACGTGAGCCGGTCTTGACGACCCGTACGCCCGCCGCGGCGGCGACGAACGCCGACGCGGTCGAGATGTTGAAGGTCCTGGGGCCGCCGCCGGTGCCCACCACGTTGACCGTGCCGGGCCAGCGGTCCGCCGGCCGGGCGGGCCGCCGTTCCGCGAGCGAGTCCAGCAGGTGGCGCAGGGTCTCGTGGTCGGGGAGCCGGGTGGCCAGGGAGGTCAGCAGGGCCACGGCCTGTGCCCGGTCGAGGCTGCCGTCGCCGAGCTGGTCCCAGAACGACCGCCAGGTCTCGCGCCCGACGGGCGCGCGCTGTTCGAGCAGTCCGAGGATCGCGAGGTGCATGTCAGCTTCCTGCGACCTCTGGCCGGCGCGAGCCCGAGACGAAGGCGTCGATCGCGGCGACACTGCGGAAGTTGTCCGGGTCGAGGTCCTCGTCGCCGATGGCGACCTCGAACCGGTCCTCGACCCAGGCGATCAGCTTCAGCACACCGAGGCTGTCGATGACACCGTCGGAGAGCAGGTCGTGGTCGTCGGCCAGCTCCTCGGCGCTGACGTCGGGCAGGAACTCCTCGATGACGAACTGCTTGATGGTGCCGACGTGGCTCATGACGTTCTTCCTTTCGCTGATGACAGAGGGTGGAGCCGGTCGAGCGCCCTGCGGTCGACCTTCCCGGTGGCGGTCTTGGGCAGCGGCTCGTCGACGATCCGCAGCTGGGCGGGGACGGCGGCCCTGGGCAGGCCCTGGGCGCAGTGCTTGCGCAGTTCGAGGCTGCTCACCCCGCTGCCGGGCGCGCGGTGGACCGCGGCGATCAGGACGCGGCCCTCGATGGGGTCGGGCACGGCGGCCACACCCGCTTCGAGCACGGAGGGGTGGTCGAGCAGGACCCGTTCCACCTCGGCGGTGTTGACGGCCACGCCCCGGACCTTGACCTGGTGGTCGCCGCGTCCCGTGAGGTGGAGCCGTCCCTCGGTGTCGCGCCGTACGAGGTCGCCGGTACGGAACCAGGGGCGGTCGTCGAGCCCGAGGGGGTGACCGGTGAACACTCCGGTGTGCCGGGTCCGGTCGAGGTAGCCCGCCGACTGGAAGGGTGTCGACACGTACAGCTCGCCGGAGCCCGGTCCGGTGACGGGCCGGCCGTCCTGGTCCAGGACCAGGGCCTCGACGCCGGGGAGCGGGACGCCGATCGGCACGGGTGTGCCGGTGGTGGCGTCCACCTCGTGGACGAAGCTGTCGTTGGTCTCGGTGCAGCCGTAGATGTTGTGGATCCGCGCCGAGGGGAAGAGCTTGGGCAGCCCGCCCAGGGTGCGGTCGGGGATGACGTCGCCGGTGAACATCGCGTGCCGGACGCCGGGCAGGGTCACCCCGCGCCGCTCGGCCGCGTCGAGCAGCAGGCCGTAGAACATCGGCACCGCCTGGACGACCTCGACGTCGTGGCGCACGAGCAGGTCGAGGAGGTGTCCGCCGCGGGCGGCGAGGGCGGGGTCGACCAGGACGACCCGGCCGCCGTGGGCGAGCGTGGTCCACACATCGAGCAGGCAGAGGTCGAAGTTGAGCGGGGCGTAGTTGAGGACGGTCGTGCCCGGGGTGATCGAGAAGGCGGGTCCCGCCCAGGCGGCGAAGCGGTTCACGGCGTCCCGGCCCAGCGGGACGATCTTGGGCAGGCTGGTGGAGCCCGAGGTGGTGAGCATGAACGACACCTCGGCGGCCTCGCGGGGCGAGAGCGGCTGCGGGGTGACCTCGGGGTTGGGCACCACGCCCGGGTCCTCGGCCCCGGGGGCGATCACCCGGCGGCAGCCCGCCTGGGCGAACAGGTCCGCGAGCAGGGCGGGGGCGAGGGCCGGGGACGGCAGGAGGAAGGGGCGCCGGGCGAGCAGGCACGCCAGGACGAGGGCGACGGCCGCGGGTGACTTGGTGCCGAGGACGCCGACGGGCTCGCCGGGGGTGAGCCCGATCCGGTCCAGCCGTTCGCGCTGCTGTCCCGCCTGCTCGTACAGCTCGCGGTACGAGGTCTCCTCGCCGTTCCAGACGAGCGCGGGCGCGTCGGGGCGCTCGCGGACCTGGAGGAGGAATCCGCCGACGAGGCCGCCGGGGCCGGGGCTGTCAGTGCTCATGGCTGCCTCCGGTGGGTACGGCCCCGGACCCGGCGCCGGGATCGGCGAGCTGGACCCAGCCGCTCTTCACCGCGGGCCCCGCCGGGGTCCTGCCGGTGAAGCGCACCACCAGGCCGGCCGCGTCCGGCTGGAGTTCGAGGCGCAGCTCCTCGCCGGGCGCCACGGGCGACGAGAAGCGGGCGCCGATGCCCCGTACGCGCGAGGGGTCGCCATCGGCGTACCGGTCGGTGATCTCCTCGACAGCCAGGGCCACCACGCTCATGCCGTGCGCGATGACGGAGCCGAAGCCGGCGGCGCGGGCCGCTTCCCGGTCGAGGTGGATGGGGTTGAGGTCGCCCGAGGCGTGGGCGTACCGGCCGATCCATTCCTCGGTCAACTCGTGCGTCGCGAGGGCGGGTTCACCGGATCCGGCGGGCTTCGGGGCGGGGGCGCCCGCCGAGATGTCACCGAAGGGGTCCAGTGCGGTGGCGCCGACGAGCAGGGCGCTGGTGAGCAGCTCCGCGAAGGGCTCCGCTCCCCCGTCCGCGTCGCCGGTGAGCAGCGAGCGCAGGGCGACCCGGGTGCCGCGTGGCTCGCGGCGGGCGCCGAGCACGTCGAGCCGTACGGTCACCCGCTCACCGGCGGCGACGAGCCTGCGGCAGCGGATGTCCTGGCCGAGGTGGACGACGGACACGGGTCCCGTCTCGGCGGCGGTCAGCGCGGCGACCGTCTGCTCGGCGACGGTGTGGGCGAGGACAAACGCGTGCACGGGCGAGGCGGGTCCGGCGGCCGGGTGGCCGGTTCCGGCCGCCGGGAGCGCGGACCGTACGGCGTCCCGGTAGGCGGCGAGCTGCGCCGCGGTGACGGTGGAGGCCGCCGCGGGGGCGAGGGCCTGGGCCACGGTTGTCTCCTCGATCGGTGTGGTGGTCATACCGGCGACACCACCAGGGTGGAGTTGTGGCCGCCGAAGCCGAAGGAGTTCGACAGCGCGGGACCGGACGCCACGGGGCGCGGAGCGCCGTGGACCACGTCGATTTCCATGCCTGGCTCCAGTTGTTCGTGGTTGGCGGTGGGCGGGACCTCGCACCGGCGCATCGCCTCGACGGTGGCGATCAGTTCGACGGCTCCGGCGGCTCCGATGAGGTGGCCGATGACACTCTTGGTCGCGGTCACCGGCGGCCCGTCGGCGCCGAACACCTTGGTGAGGGCGGCCGCTTCGGCCCGGTCGTTGTGCGGGGTGGAGGTGCCGTGGGCGTTGATGTGGACGATGTCGGAGGGGATCAGGCCGGCGTCGGCGATCGCCCCGGTCATCGCGTCGATGGCGGCGGAGCCGTCGGGCAGGGGCATGGCGAGGTGGTAGGCGTCCGAGGTGGCCGCGTACCCGGCGACGGTGGCGTACGTTTGCGCTCCCCGCGCCCGTGCGTCGTCCAGGCGTTCCAGGACGACGAACCCGGCGCCCTCCCCCATCACGAACCCGTCGCGGTCGGTGTCGAACGGCCGGGACGCGTGCTCCGGGTCGTCGTTGCGCATCGAGACGGCGTTGAGGTTGCCGAACCCGGCGAGGGTGACGGGGGTGAGGGTGGATTCGCAGCCCCCCGCGATGACGACGTCCGCCCGGTGGGTCTGGAGGAGCATCAGCGCGTGGCCGACGGCGTCGGCGCCGCTGGCGCAGGTGGTGGCGATGGTGAGGGCGGGGCCCTGCCAGCCGAGCCGGATCGCGATCTGCGCGGCGGCGGCGTTGGGCATCGTCATCAGCGGCATGAGCGGGTTGACCCGGTGGGGGCCCGACTCGGTGAAGAGCCGGGACTGCTCGTCGCTGGTGGCCCGGCCGCCGACGGCGTTGCCGACGACGATGGCGGTACGGCCGGGGTCCGCGGTGGGCGCCCCGGCGTCGCGGTGGGCGGCGAGCGCGGCGGTCGTCCCGTACAGCGCGAACGGGTCCATCCGCCGGGCGTCCTTGTCGGGGACCAGTCCGACGGCGTCGAGGCCGCGGACCCGGCAGCCGATCCTGACCCGGTGCCGGGACAGGTCGAGGTGGGTGAGCGCGGCGGCGGTCGAGCGGCCGGCGCGGAGGGTGTCCCACAGGTCGTCGGGGGTGCTGCCGCCCGGAGTGACGACGCCCATGCCGGTGATCGCGACAGGCGCTGTGAGCGGTGCGTGCCTCGGTGAGGTTGGCATCTCGGATCCCGTATCCCGTGCGAGCGGCGGACGGCCGTCCGGCCGTTGAGGTGGTGGCGGTGGTGGCGGTCGGCGCGCGTGCCGACCGGTTCTACGAGTCGGTGGCACGCGCGCGTCGGCCGTCGGTGTCGACCCGGCTCCGAGGCCCGGTTCAGGAACGTCCTGACGGTGGGTCAGAAGTGGTCGGAGCACGGCTCAGGCGGGGATCAGACCGCACTCCGCCGCGGCCTTGAGGAAGGCCTCCGCGGCGAAGTCGAGGTCCGCCTTGGTGTGCCGGGCGGTGATGGCGATCCGCAGCCGCGCCAGGTCGTTGGGGACCGCGGGGGTGACCACCGGCAGCCCGATCACGCCGGCCGCGCGGCACGCGGTCGCGTAGTCGTAGGCCGCCTCGTCGGAGCCCGCGATGACCGGCACCACGGCCGTCTCGCTGTCGCCCGTCCGCATCCCCCCGTCGTTCAGGGTGCGGCGGAAGCGCGCGGACTCCTCCTGGATGTGGGTGACCCGCTCGGGCTCCTGCTGGAGGATGCGCAGCGACTCCAGCGCGGCGCCGGTCTGGGCCGGGCCGAGGGCGGCGGAGAAGAGGAACGGCCGCGCCGCGTACTTCAGATGGCCGATCAGCTCCTCGGGCCCCGCGACCCAGCCCCCCATGGAGGGGATGGCCTTGGACAGCGTGCCCAGCTTGACGTCGACCTTCGCCGTGTACCCGAAGTGCTCCTCGATGCCCTTGCCGGTGGCGCCGATGACACCGAGCGCGTGGGCCTCGTCCACCATCAGCAGCGCGTCGTGCGCGTCGCAGACGCGGCGCAGCTCGGGCAGCGGGGCGATGTCGCCGTCCATCGAGTACACACTGTCGACGATGACCAGGCGGATGCCGTCGGGGCCCGCCGCGGCGAGCCGCCGGTCAAGATGGTCCACGTCGTTGTGGCGGAAGCGGGTGACGGTGGCGCCGCTGAGGCGGCAGCCGTCGACGATGCTGGCGTGGTCGTACTTGTCGATCAGTACGGTGTCCCCCGCGCCGACCAGGGCGCCGACCGTGCCGACGTTGGCCGCGTAGCCGGAGCCGAAGACCAGGGCCCGGTCGCGGCCGGCGAACTGGGCGACCTCCGCCTCCAGTTCCTCGTGCAGCGGGATCGACCCGGCCAGTGCCCGTACCCCGTGGTTGCCGGTGCCGTACAGCTCGACGGCGGCCTGGGCGGCGCGGACCACACGCTCGTCACCGGCCAGACCGAGGTAGCTGTAGCCCGACATCATCAGGAGGCGGCGGCCGTCGAGGTCGGCGTACGCGGAGTCCCGCTCGACCGTGTACGTGACGAAGCTGTTGCGGCGGGCGGGCTCCCATTCGAGCGACTGCACGCGACGGCGTGTCGCGTCCAGTTTCGGCGCGAGCCGTTCCCAGCCTCCGGATGCGTTCACGGACGTCTCCTCATCCACGTTTCGGACAATTACCGGAGTCCTCTCAACCCTGGACCCGAAGTGCGACGCAATTCAACGACAGCCGCGCAAGGCGGGCGCAACACGGCTGTGAGATGGGGGAATTGGGACAGCGCAACAAGAACGCGACAGCGAACGGCAATCGGAACTCAAGGCTCCAGCCATTCAAGTGGATTGTTCTCCGGCCACTGTTGACACACCGAGAAGGGTGGCCGGTATCGTCCAATTCTTGTGCGGGGGGCATACCCGAGACGTGTCCCGCTTTCCTCCACAAGGACAAGCGTGACGCCCCCTGGCGCGTTCTCGACCCACCGTCGCCGGCCGCAGCCGGCGCCGGAACTCCCGGCCACCGGCCGACCGCTCAGGGAGTACAGCTTGCTCATCAGACTCGCTGGTCTCGTCACCATCGAACCCGACGGGACTGCCCCACAGCACCTGTCCAGCGCACAGGCCCAGATCGCTTTCGCCCGGCTCGTCCTCGAACGCTCCGGGGGCACCAGCCGCGACCAGCTCGCCGACACCGTATGGCCGGACGGCCTCCCCGACACCTGGGCGTCCGCGCTCCGCAGCGTGGTCAGCCGCGTCCGTACGTTCGTCACATCCCCGACGCAGCATCCGGGCATCACCCCGCTCGTCGCCCAGGGCGGCCGCTATCTGCTGTACCTGCCCAAGGAGGCACTGGTCGACGTCGAGTGCGCGGAGGAGGCGGCGACCGAGGCGGCCGAGGCGTACGCGACCGGGTCGTACGGTGTCGCGCAGAAGCTCGCGGCCGCCGCTGTGTCACATCTACGCGGGTCATTTCTTCCGGCCCACGAGGGCGAGTGGGTCAACAGCACCCGCGAACGCCTCGATGAGCTGCGGTTGTCCGCGCTGGAGACGGCGAGCCTCGCCTCGTCGGCTCTCGGCGACGAGCACCACGCGCTGCGGTACGCCGAGGAGGCCGTACGGCGCGCTCCGTTCAGGGAGAGCGCGTACCGGTGCCGGATGGCCGCGCACCGGACGGCGGGCAACCGGGCCGAGGCGCTGCGCACATACCAGCAGTTGCGCGAGGTCCTCGCCGAGGAGCTGGGCATCGACCCGGCGCCCGAGAGCGAGGCCGCGTACCTGGAGCTGCTGTGTACGCCCGGCACGCGGCGGCGCCCGGAGCCCCGGGCGGTCACCCAGCTGGACCCTGTCCTGATGGGCATGTTCGAGGCTCCGTACCCGCGGCCGGCCGCACCCCGCCGGCGTGTGGCCTAGGCCTGTCGACGGGGGACACGGGAAGGACATGAGAAAGAGGCGGCCCGGAGGATTCCGGACCGCCTCTCTTCGTGCGCCACGGCGTCAGGTGATGGAGACGCCGCTGTCGATGCTGATGACCTGGCCCGTCATGCAGTCCTGGTCCAGGAAGAGCGCCGCACTGCGCGCCACCTCCTCGACCGTGACAAAACGCGGGATGGGGGCCTTGTCCTCCATCCCCTCGATGACCCGGTCGGACAGGTTCTTCGTCATACCGGTGATCATGAAGCCGGGCGACAGGGCGTTGACGGTCACCCCGCGCCGGCCGCACTCGGCGGCCAGGGTCCGGGTGAAGCCGATGAGCCCCGCCTTGGACGCGGAGTACGCCGTCTGCCCCGCCGTCGCGATCAGGCCGGAGGGCGAGACCACGTTGATGATCCGTCCCCACCGCTGCCTGAGCATGTACGGCACGGCCACCCTGGTCGTGTGGAACGAGCCGACCAGGTTGGTCTGGATCACCTGCGCCCAGTCCGCCGGCGACTGCATCGCCATCAGCGAGTCCTTGCGGATCGCGCCGTTGTTGACCAGCACGTCGACGGGTCCGAGGCGCTCGCTGATCTCCGCGTACAGGGCGGTGACGGCCTCCCAGGAGCCCACGTCCCCGGTCACCACGACCGAGTCGTTGGTCAGCTTGTCCTGGACGGCCCTGGCCTGTGCCTCCGCGCTGTTGTAGTGCACGGCGACCCGGCAGCCGAGGGCGTCCAGTTCGAGTGCCAGCGCCTGGCCGAGACCGCCGGACGCCCCCGTGACGAGGGCGACCGGCTGCTCCGGGCGGCTGCCCGGTGTGTTGTTACGGCTCATTTCTCCCCGCCCCACTCCAGGAGCATCGATCCCCAGGTCATGCCGGCACCGAAGCCCGCGAGCAGGACCTGGTCGCCGTTCTGGATCCGGCCGTCGTCGAGCGCCTCGGTGAGGGCGATCGGGATGGACGCGGACGCGGTGTTGCCGTACCGCTCCAGGTTGGTGACCAGGGCCTCCTTGCGGAGTCCTGTGTGGCTGAGGATCGAGTTGATGATCCGGATGTTGGCCTGGTGCGGGATGATGTGGTCGACGTCGGCGGCGTCGACCTTGGCGCTCTCCAGCGTCTCCCGGACCGTACGGACCGTGTAGCGCACGGCGTTGAGGTAGATCTCGTTGCCGTTGATCTGGGCGTAGTGCAGCCCCGCGCGCACGGTCTCCTCGGTGGTGGGCATCCTGCTGCCGCCCGCCAGTACCTTGAGGCTGCCGGCGCACGAGCCGTCGGCGCCCAGGTTCCACGCCTTGACCCGGTTCTCGGGTCCCGGCGTCAGGACGACGGCGCCCGCGCCGTCGCCCACGAGGATCGACAGGTCCCGGTCGTCGGGATTGGCCGTCAGGGTGTGGGTGTCGGAGCCGATCAGCAGGATGGGCCGGGGGTCGATGGCGATGAGCGCCATCGCCGACACCAGTCCGTAGACGAAGCCCGCGCACTCCGAGTTGACGTCGTGCGCGCTGCCCGCGATGCCGAGGTCGTGGTGGACGAACGCGGACGTGGCCGGTGAGGGCTGTTCCGGGGTGGCGGTGGCGACGATCAGATGGGCGATGTCGGCACCGGTCAGCCCGGCCTTCTCCAGCGCGCGCCGGCCGGCCTCGACCGCCAGTGAGGCTGTCGTCTGGCCGGGACCCACGGCCCGGCGCTCCTGGATACCGCACCGGCTGACGATCCAGTTCTCGTCCACACCGAAGCGCTCCGCGAGCTCCGCGCTGGTGACCTTGCGCTCGGGTACGGACATGCCCCACCCAGTGATGTCAAAGCCGTTCACGGGGCGCTCTCGCTACGCCTGCGCCGGCTGCGGCACGAGCGCGAGGATCCGCTCGTACACATGGCGCAGCGTCGTGGTGTCATCGAGGTCCGCGAACAGCGACTCGTCGGCGGGGATGTGCGGGTACTGGTTCTGGAACCCGTACAGCCACTCCATCAGGTCCAGCGAGTCGACGTCCGCGATGTGCTGGAGCGGTGCATCGGGGCTGACCTCCTGGGCGCCCGACACGGCCTCGAGCTGGCTCGCCAGTTCTTCGATGGTGGGCAGCGTCATGAGCTTCGGTCCTCTCTCGCGGTGCATCCGGTTTCGAGAGGCATGCAAGCGCGGGCCGCGCAACCGGCGCGCAACACCGGTGCCGTACGGCCGTGTTGCGCGTCTGTTGCGAGCGAACCGCTTTCCTCGTGACCGGATCGCAGGACCGGATCGCCCGGCGGGATCGGCGGTCGGACCGGCCGCCGCACCGGTGGTCGGTACGAGCGGATCGCGGAACCAACACCAGGAAAGAGGTCGAGGATGACAACGGTCGCCCCCAGATCCGTGGACCCCGAGGTCGACGCGGTCAGGCACCACTACGAGGTGAGCAACGATTTCTACGCTCTCCTGCTGGGCCCGTCCATGATGTACTCCGGCGGCTACTGGGAGCCGGACGAGACGCTCGTCGGGGCCCTGGACGAGGCGCAGTTCCGCAAGCTCGACACGTTCGCCGAGCTGGCCGGCGCCAAGGACGCGGGCCGGGTGCTGGACATCGGCTGCGGCTGGGGCACCATGCTCAACCGGCTGACGACGGTCCACGGGGTGCGCGAGGCCGTCGGCCTGACCCTGAGCCGTACCCAGGAGGCGTTCATCACCGGCCTGGACAACCCGCGGATCACCACGCGGGTGGAGAGCTGGGCGGACCACACGACCGAAGAAAAGTACGACGCGGCGTTCTGCATCAACGCGCTGGAGCACTTCGTCTCCTCCAACCTGCCGCCGCGCGAGCGCACCAAGCGCTACCGCTTCTTCTTCAACCAGGTCTCCAAGGCGCTCAATCCGGGGGCGAAGTTCGTCCTGCACACGATGACCGCCGAGGCGCAGCCGATGAGCCGCGAGCTGCTCGCGGACCTCAAGTTCCTCCAGCGCAGCGAGTTCGAGGGGATGCACATCCCGCATCTGCACGAGCTGACCGCCGCCGCGGAGGGTCTCTTCGAGGTCG
The DNA here is from genome assembly GCF_035961655.1 of Streptomyces sp. NBC_01317. Lineage (NCBI taxonomy): Bacteria > Bacillati > Actinomycetota > Actinomycetes > Kitasatosporales > Streptomycetaceae > Streptomyces > Streptomyces sp. NBC_01317. The sequence goes on from NZ_CP108393.1 coordinate 347,850, forward strand.
TGGAGATCGTCAACGAGCGGGAGTCCTTCGCCCAGGCGTGCCGCGCCTGGCTGGAGCGGCTGGCCGCGGACCGTGAGACCGCGGTCGCCCTTGAGGGCGAGGACGTGGTGGCCCGCTTCGAGCGCTACCTCGACATCTTCGCGTACACCCTCGAGGACAAGTTCTTCAACAACTTCCGCGTCACCATCGCGCGCAGGGGCTGAGGAGGCCACCGTGACGAGCATTCTCGAACCCGCCCACGGCGGCGGAGTGAGCGGTGAGGCGCGGGACGCGGCCGGCCGGGGGCCGACCCGTCATCTGCGGGTCGCGGTCATCGGCAGTGGCTTCTCGGGCCTGGGTACGGCCATCCGGCTGCTCCAGCAGGGCATCGACGACTTCCTGGTCTTCGAGCGGGCCGACGAGGTGGGCGGCACCTGGCGCGACAACTCCTACCCGGGGTGCGCCTGTGACGTGATGTCCCACCTGTACTCCTTCTCGTTCGCGCAGAACCCGCACTGGAAGAGCACGTTCGGCAAGCGCGACGAGCTGTACGCGTATCTGCGGGACTGCGCCGACCGGTTCGGGGTACGGCCGCACATCCGCTTCGGCCACGAGCTGATCGCCGCCCGCTGGGACGACGCGACCCGCCACTGGCACATCGAGACCTCGGGCGGGGAGTACACCGCTCAGGTCCTGGTCACCGGCACCGGGTATCTCAGTGAGCCGGCGCTGCCGGACATCCCGGGTCTCGCGGACTTCGAGGGGAAGGTCTTCCACTCCTCGCGCTGGGACCACGACCACGACCTGGCGGGCCGGCGCGTCGCCGTCATCGGCACGGGGGCCTCCGCCATCCAGTTCGTCCCGAAGATCCAGCCCGAGGTGGGGCACCTGGACCTCTACCAGCGCACTCCCCCGTGGGTCGGCCCGAAGAACGACAAGGCCACCAGCCCGCTCCAGGCGAAGCTGCTGCGCGGACTGCCCGGTTACCAGAACTTCCGGCGCAACTTCAACATGTGGGGCCGCGAGATCCTGGCCTTCGTGATGGCGCGTCCCAAGGTCGCCGGGAAGATGCAGAAGATGGCGTCGGACCATCTGAAGAAGAGCGTCGCCGATCCGGCGCTGCGCGAGCGGCTGACGCCCGACTACGTCATGGCGTGCAAGCGGCTGCTGTTCTCGAACACCTGGTACCCGGCGATCCAGCAGCCCAACGTCGAGCTCGTCACCGACGGGATCGACCACATCAGGGCCAAGTCGGTGGTGGGCAAGGACGGCCAGGAGCGCGAGGTCGACACCATCATCCTCGGTACGGGCTTCAAGGCCGTGGACCGGCCGGTCGCCGGGCGGATCTGGGGCCGGGGCGGCGTCCAGCTGCGGGAGGCCTGGAGCGGGGGCATGTCCGCGCACCGCGGCACCACCGTGGCCGGCTTCCCCAACCTCTTCATGCTGCTCGGCCCCAACACGACCCTCGGGCACTCCTCGCAGGTCGTGATGATCGAGGCCCAGATCGCCTACGTGCTCAGCGCGCTGAAGCAGATGGACCGGCGCGGCCTGTCCAGCGTGGAGGTCCGCGAGGAGGCGCAGGCGGCGTACAACACGGCGCTCGACGAGCGGCTCGACGGCACGGTGTGGAACGCCGGGAACTGCAAGAGCTGGTACCTCGACAGCAGCGGCCGCAACCCGTCGATCTGGCCGACGTACACCTGGCGGTTCCGCCGCCAGACCAAGCACTTCGATCTGGGCGAGTACCAGCTCGCCACCACTGTCGGCGCCGGAAGACCGGCTGTGAAGCACGTATGACGAACGGGAGAACGGACCAGATGAGCAACAGCACTCCTTCTCGGCGCAGGGTCCTGGGCGGGATCGCCGCCACCGCGGCCACCGTGGTGGGCTGGAACGCCACCACCCAGACGTGGGCGACCGCGGCGGAGTCCGGCCGGGGCCACGGCGGGCACGGCGGGCACGGCGGCCAGGTGTCCCCCGTACCGCCGCTGGACGGGACGCTGAAGACGTCCGGGGCCGAACTGGCGCCGTTCGGGCGGGACTTCGGCCGTCTGGTGACGGACGCCGTGCCGTGGGCGGTGCTGGTGCCCGGATCGGACCGGGACGTCGTCACGATGGTGAACTACGCCAGGGCGAACAACCTCAAGATCGCCGTCAACGGGCGCAGCGGCACCGGTGACGACATCGAGTCGCACTCCAGCTACGGCCAGGCCTCGGTCCGGGGCGGTATCTCGGTCGACGCGCGCGGTCTCGCGAAGATCTACAGCATCGGTTCGACCACGGCGACGGTGGGCGCGGGTGTCACCTGGGGCCAGCTGACGGACGCGGCGGCGCCGAAGGGCAAGATGCCGCCGGCGGTGCCGGACTACCTCCACCTGTCCATCGGCGGCACGCTGAGCGTCGGCGGGATCGGCGGTACGGCGGGCAAGTACGGCCTGCTCGTCGACACGGTCCGGTCTCTGGACGTCGTCACGGGCGCCGGCCAGCTGGTCACCACCTCGCCGACGGTCCGCCCCGACCTCTTCAACGCCGTCCTGGGCGGTGGCGGTCAGGTCGCCATCATCCTGCGCGCCACGGTGGACGTCGTCCCGCTCAAGGAGCGGGCGGTCATCTTCAGCCTGTACTACAACGACGTGGCGACCTACATGGCCGACTCGGAGAAGGTCCTGGCCGACGGCCGGTTCGAGGTCCAGGCGGGCGAGTTGCAGCGCACCCCGGACGACACGGGCTGGCGTTACAAGCTGGAGGTCGGGGCCGTCTACAACGGCACCGCCGTCCCGAACCGCGCGGCGCTGCTCGCGGGGCTGCGGGACAACCGGGCGGAGGCCGTCATCGAGGACATGGCGTACCGCGACTACAACTTCCGTCTCGACGCGGCGGAGGCGTACCTCAAGGAGACGGGGTACTGGTTCCAGCCGAAGCCCTGGCTGTCCATGTTCCTGCCCGCGTCCAAGGCCAAGCAGTTCCTCAAGATCGCCGAGGCCGAGCTGACGGCGAACGACCTGGGCGCCGGCTTCCTGCTGACGTACCCGTACCGCACGTCGAAGCTCAAGCGCCCGCTGGCCGTCCAGCCGAACGAGCCGGTCGCTTACCTCTTCGACCTGCTGCGCTTCCCCCACCCGGGCGAGCCGGACATCCAGGGGATGCTGGAGCAGAACCGGCGGCTGTACGACAAGGCCGTGGCGCTCGGCGCCAAGCGGTACCTGGTCGGCGCCGTCCCGAGGATGACGGAGGCGGACTGGAAGAAGCACTTCGGCAACCGCTACGCCGAGTTCTGCTCCGCGAAGCGGCGCTACGACCCGGCGGGCATCCTCACCCCCGGCCAGGGTTTCTTCGGCTGACCGACCGGGGGCGGGGTCTCTCCGCGGCTCCGCCCCTGCCCGCTCTTCCCGCTCTTTTCCTCGCACCGCACCGCACCGCACCGACCCCGCCCCGCTCCCCCATCCGCAGGACCGCACAGGGAGATCCCATGACCGGATACGACATCATCGACGAGGCGGTGGTCGGCGCCCCCGCGGACGCCGTCTGGGACGCGCTCGTCGCCGAGTTCCGCGGCGCCGCCGCCTGGTGGGTCCCGGCGAACACCTTCGAGACCGTGACCGGCGCGCCCGACGTCGTGGGGGGTGAGGTCGCGGTGACCGTCCACACCAAGGGCGTCGACAAGGGCGGGCTCAAGCTCCGCTTCACCTCGCGCACCCTGTCCGTGGACCCGGGCCGCCGGCTGGCGGTCGAATACGTCGACGGGGTCTTCCGCGGTCCTGCCACGTTTGTCCTGGAGCCGCTCGACGGCGGGGACCGTACCCGGGTGCGCATGCACTTCCAGGGCCGGCCGCACGGCAAGCTGAAGGTCATCTCCAAGCTCGCCGACATCGGCGCCGAGCACTCCAAGGCGACCCTCGCGGCCTTCGCGGCGCTGGACCGGCGGCTGGCCGGGGCCCGGGACGGCGCGTCCCGATGAGCGCCCTCACGAAGCTTCCCGCGGGCTCGCTCACCGAGGAGACGACGGTCCGCACCGACGACGGCGCCGCCCTCGCCGTCACCGTCCTCGGCCCCCTGAGCCCCGGGCCCGGCAGCGGGACCACGGTCGTGCTGGCGCACGGCTGGGCGGCGGGGCGCCGGGTCTGGGGCACGGTCGCCGACCGGCTGATCAGGGACGGCCACCGCGTGGTGCTGTACGACCAGCGCGGGCACGGCGCGTCCGGCCTCGGCACCGAGCCCATCTCGATCCGGCGGCTCGGCGCCGACCTGGCGGCCGTGCTGGGCGAGACGGGCTCGCGGGACGCGGTACTGGTCGGGCACTCGGGTGGCGGTTTCGCGGCGATGGAGTACGCCACCGCCGAGCCCTCCCTCGCGCGGCGGCTGCGCGGGCTGGTGCTGCTGGGCACCGCCGCGCACGACCAGGACACCCCGGACAGTGAAGTACGCATGATGGGCAGCGCGTTGTTCTCCCGGGCGCTGGCGCGGCCCGCGCTCGGCCGGCGGCTGCTGGGCCAGACGATGGGCAAGAAGGTCGACCCGTGCGCCCTGGAGGTCAACCGGCAGATGTTCGCGGCGGCGTCGCCTCAGGTGCGCGCGGACTGCTTCAGCTCGTCGCGCGGCATGGACCTGCGGGCGAAGCTGGCCGCCGTCACCACGCCCGCCGTGGTGCTGGCAGGGGAGAACGACCGGGTCATCGCTCCGGCGCTGGGCAAGGCGGTGGCGGCCTCGCTGCCGGACGCGCGGTTCGAACAGTTGCCGGGCGCGGGGCACATGCTGCCGCTGGAGCGTCCCGGAGATGTCGTACGGGCCGTGGCCGGGCTGCTGGCCCGACCCCGGCCGTGACGCCGTCCACCACCGTGATCGACGAGATCCTGCCTCCGGGCGTCAGGTCGGCCGAAGCGTTCGACGACCTGGCGCCCGCGCCGCTGTTTCCCGAGGAGGCCGCGCTGATGGCCGGCCGGTGGGAGCGGCGGCAGCGGCAGTTCGCGACCGCCCGCGCCTGTGCGCGCCGCTCGCTGTCCCAACTGGGCCTGGCGCCCGCGCCGTTGCTGCCGGGCGCGGGCGGTGCGCCGCAGTGGCCGGCGGGGGTGGTGGGGAGCATCACCCATTGCGACGGCTACCGGGCCGCGGTGGTGGCGAGGACCACCGACATCGCGGCGCTCGGCATCGACGCGGAGCCCGCCGAGCCGTTGCCGCCCGGGGTCCTCGGCCTGGTGACGTCGGACGGCGAGAGGGCGGTGGTGGAGCAACTGGCCGCCGCACAGCCGGGCGTGCCGTGGGACCGGCTGCTGTTCTCGGCGAAGGAAGCGGTGTACAAGGCGTGGTTCCCGGCGACGGGCCGGTGGCTGGGTTTCGCGGACGCCCGCGTCGAGCCGGCCGCCGACGGTACGTTCCTGGCGTGTCTGCACCCGGCGGACCCTCCCGTACACGCCCCTACGCATTACGCGGGGCGCTGGCTGGTGCGTGGGGAGCTGCTGCTGACGGCGGTGGCCCTGAGGGCCGTACGGCCCTCGCCGCTCCCCCCGGCCGGTCCGCTCGCCCCGGTCAGCGGTCCAGCACGACGATACGGGCCGGAGCGCCCTGCCGGTGCGCCGACGGGGACCCGCTGCCCTTCCTGAACTGCTGCGGGCTCACGCCCCGCACCCGCTTGAAGGCCGCGCTCAGCGCGAACGCCCCGCTGTAGCCCACCCGGCGCGCCACCGTGGCCACCGTCGCGTCCGGTTCCCTCAGCAGGTCCGCGGCGAGGGTGAGGCGCCAGCCCGTCAGGTACGCCATCGGGGGCTCTCCGACGAGGTGGGTGAAGTGGCGGGCGAGGCCCGCGCGCGAGACGCCGACGGTGTCGGCGAGCGACGCCACCGTCCAGGCCTTCCCGGGCTGTTCGTGGAGCAGCCGCAGCGCGGGACCCACCACGGGGTCGCTCTGCGCGCGGTACCACGCGGGCGCGCCGGACCCGGGGACCGCCAGCCAGGTGCGCAGCACACTGACGAGCAGCAGGTCCAACAGCCGGTCCAGGACCAGCTCCTGGCCGATCTCGTCCTTGCCGATCTCGTCGGCGAGCAGCGCCACGAGTGGGTTGGGTCCCGCCTCCGCGGGCCGTACGAGCAGGACCGGCAGCGCGGCCAGCAGACGCCGGCCGATCTCGCTGGGCGCCTGATACGTGCCGCTGAGCATGACCGAGGAGCCGGTCCTGCTGTCGTCGCCCCAGGTGCGTACCCCGAGGGCCATCGTCTCCGTGACGTCCTCGCCCTCGGTGGTGTTGCAGCGCTGTTCGGGTCCGACGACGATCTGGAGGGGCGTGTCGAGGTCGTCGGCGATGGTGTACGCGTCGGGGCCGCGCATCACGGCGACGTCCCCGGGACACAGCAGCACCGGGTCCCCGTTGTCGGGGATCACCCAGGCGTCGCCGCGCACCATGGTGACCACGGAGATCGGGGCCCGGTCCTCGACCCGGAGCGACCACGGCGGGTTGAAGACGGACTTGAGGAGGAACGCGCCGCGGGCCTTGGGACCTTCGAGGAGACCGGTCAGAGTGTCCATGTCATCACCTTAGACGACGCCGTATGAAAAGACACCGGTTCCACATGATCCGTCTCAACTCGGCACGCGGTGGGCGCGCCGGGTGGTATGCGCCCGCCCTCCTCGCGGGGGAACGAGAAGGAGGGCGGGCGCAGTTCGGGGGGGGAGAGAGAGAACGGCTCTCAGGCGCTCCGCGCCGGGCCCCTGCCGTGCAGGACCAGCGCGCGCCCGAGGGCGCCCAGGGCCGCCGTACAGGCCAGCGTGCGCGCGACGTTGGCGGACCGCCACGGCAGGTCGAATGCCTTCCGTACGGCCGCGAGGTCGGCGCCGGAGGATGAACCGGCCCGCGCCAGCCGCCTGTTGAGCGGCAGGTTCACGCACACGGTGACGGCGACCGAGAGCGCGTAGAGCGCGGTGGCCGCACCGGTCCAGCGCGCCGCCTCCGGCCGCTCCCGGCGCCGCTGGAGGACCGCCGCGAGCCCCGTGGCGAGGAACACCCCGAGGAACAGGAGCCCGAAGAGCCCGCTGTTGTCGAGGACCCCGTTGATCCGCCGCATCGCGGTCACGTACGCCTCGTCGTCCCGCCGGGCGAGGCGCGGCATGACCGACACGTCGAAGGCGAGGTAGAGACCCGCCATCAGTCCGGTGCCGATGGTCGCGGCGACGAGCACGGGGCGGGTCGCCAGGTCACGGGGGCGTACGGCCGCCGGTACGCCGGGGACCTCGGGGGGAACGGAGTGCATCGGGCTTCCTCTCAGGACGGGCGGGTGACCCCGGTGAGGGTCCGTTCGTAGCGCCGGCGCAGCACGGTGTTGCCGATGACCCGGACGGGCGGCGGGATGGTCGCGGCGACCTGCGCCACCGACCGCTTGTCCGCGCCGTCGAACATCCAGGGCTGGAGCGCCGTCATGACCTTGAGCGGGGCGCTGGCGATCACCTTCCGCTCGACCGCGAGGTACTCCTCGGGGGAGAGCCGCGCGAAGACGGGGAACGAGACCGCCTCCTCGTCCTTGAGGTGGTCCCTCAGCACGGAGTCGAAGCGGGTGGCCGCCTGCTCCACCGCGGCGGGGTCACCGCCGGGGCGCAGCACGGCCGAAACCGCCTCCATGGCCCGGTCGAGGACCGCGTGGTCCTCGCCGAGCAGCCGCGCCTCGGCGGCGAACTGCGGGGCCCTGGCGAGCAGTCCCGGCCACAGGACGTCGTCCTCGCTGCGGTGGTGCCAGTCGATGATGTCGCGCAGCTGCTGCCACCAGGCGCCGGCCGGCCCGAGCCCGGCGCGGGTCAGCAGGGGCGCGGCGGCCAGCAGCCGCCGGGCGTCGCGGCGCATCGCGATGTGCATCAGCGCGAACCCGTGGAAGTGACCGGGCAGGGAACCGAGGCCGTGCTCGCTCGACATGGGACTACTCATGGCCGCCTCCTCGTGGCTGATACGACTCGTCCGATACGTCTCGTCGTGGGCGTCGTCACGCGCCGGTGCGCGCGGCCCGCGGTCGCGGCCCGCTCGGTGCGGGCCGCGACCACAGGACGGTGTGACGCGAGGTCAGACGTTCCACACGCCGGTGGCGGCGGCGTCCCTGGCGTAGTCGGAGAAGTCGCGGGCCTTGCGGCCCAGGGCCTCCTCCACGCCGTTCACGACGTGCGCGTTGCGGCCGTCGAGGATGAGGCCGAAGAGGTCGGCGAACTCGACCGGCAGCCCGTTCTCCGCCAGGACGGCGCGGTAGTCGTCAAGGGCGACCGGGATGTACGTGATCTCCCGCCCGGTGGCCTTGGACAGCTCCTGGGCCACGTCCTGGAAGCTCAGCAGCCGGGGCCCGGAGAGTTCGTAGGTCTTGCCGATGTGCTTCGGGTCGGTCAGCGCGGCGGTGACCACGTCCGCGATGTCGTCGGCGTCCGTGAACGGCTCGACGGCGTCACCGGTCGGCAGGGCCAGCTCACCGGAGAGGACGGGGTCCAGGAAGAAGCTCTCGCTGAAGTTCTGGTTGAACCAGCTCGACCGCACGATCGTCCAGTCGGCGCCGGAGTCCTTCAGCTTGTTCTCGCTGACCTGCGCGCCCTCCTCGCCGCGCCCGGAGAGCAGCACCAGCCGACGGGCGCCCCGCTCGACGGCGAACGCGGAGAAGGCCTCGACGGCCTCGGCCGCGCCGGGGAAGGCGAGGTCGGGGTAGTACGTGACGTAGACGGCTCCCACGCCTTCCAGCGCGCCCTCCCAGGTGGCGGGTTCTTCCCAGACGAAGGGCCGGTCGGCGTTGCGCGAACCGACGCGTACGGGGAGATCCAGCGCGGCGAGCCGCTCGGCGACTCTGCGGCCGGTCTTGCCGGTGCCGCCGATGACGAGTGTCGTCTTCTTGTCTGCCTGGGTGTCCTGCGTGGTCTGTGTCATGGCTCCAGTCAAGTGCACCCGGCTGAGACGGTACATAGCCGCAAAGCTCAGTTCCATACGCGTGCGTCCAACATCCCGCGCTCAGGAACTGCCCAGCCCCCCGCAGACGTTGATCGCCTGGCCGGTGACGGACGCGGCGCCCTCGCTCGCGAGGAAGCCGACCAGGCTCGCCACCTCCTCGGCGGTGGTGTAGCGGCCGAGCGGGATCTTCGCCTCGAACTGCTCCTGGACGAACTCCTCGGTGGTGTCCCAGGCGGCGGCGTACCCCTGTCTGACCTGTTCGGCCATCGGGGTCTCCACATAGCCGGGACAGACCGCGTTCACGGTGACCCCGGCCGGCGCCAGCTCCTTGCCGAGCGACCGGGTGAAGCCGACCACTCCGTGCTTGGACGCGGAGTACGGGGAGCCCAGCAGGACGCCCTGCTTCCCGGCGACCGAGGCGATGTTGATGATGCGGCCGTGGCCGGCCTCCATCAGGCCGCCGCTGCGCAGCACTTCACGGGTGAGCAGGAAGACACCGTTGAGATTGGTGTCGATCACGTCGTACCAGAGTTCGTCGGTCATCTCGGCGAGCGGGCCGCCACCACCCCGGCCCGCGTTGTTCACCAGGACGTTCACCGGACCGAACTCCCCTACCACCGCGGCCACCAGAGCGGCGACCGACCTCCGGTCCCGTACGTCGGCCGCCGCGCCTTCGGCGCGCAGCCCCTCCGCGCGGAGATCCTCGACCGTCTGCTTGACGTGGTGCGCGGTGCGCGCGCAGACAAAGACACGATGTCCCCGCCGCCCCAGTTCCCGCGCTATGGCCAGGCCTATTCCCCGGGTCGCACCGGTGATCAGGGCGACCGGGCCGGCCAGCGCCCCCATCGCTCCCGGCCGGTGCCCGGCCCCCCGTACCTGAATTCCCACGGCTTCCCTCCGCGTCGTCGAATCTCCGTCGGACAACCGCTCTTCGACTCGGAGACGTTATCCGCGCAGGGATCGCTTTCCTTGAATTCTTGAGTACCTGTCGAGCACGTCTCCATGCTTTCGACCAGGGCACCCACCCATTCCACGCACCCGCCGGACAGCGCCGACAACCCAGAATTCCCTGTCGGCATATGCCGTTCACTTACACGCCGGAAACATTTATCGCGGGCGCGCGCCGGGGTCGTACTCAGCTCACCCGGACGAGCGGTTCGCGGGAGGTCTCCGCCGGGGCCGCCTCGGGGCCCGCCATCAGGATCGAACGCTGGAGCCGCCGGACGCCCGCGGAGGGCTCCAGGCCCAACTCCTTGACCAGCGTCGAGCGCAGCCGCTGATAGACGCTCAGCGCCTCGCCCCGGCGGCCGGAACGGTGGAGGGCGAGCATGAACTGGCCGTGCAGGTTCTCGTGGGTGCGGTAGCGGCTGACCAGCACGGTCAGTTCGGCGAGCAGCTCGCGGTGCCGGCCCAGCCGCAGGTCCGCCTCGATGCGCTGGTCGAGCGCGCACAGGCGCGACTCCTCCAGGCGCTTGATCTCCATGTCGAGCTGCGCCCCGCACTGGACGTCGGCGAAGGGCGGGCCCGTCCACAGGGCGAGCGCTTCCCTCAACTGCCGGGCGGCGCGCGGGTAGTCGCCGGCGTCGGCCGCCCGGTACCCGAGCCCGGCGAGCCGGTCGAACTCCTTGACGTCGCTCGTCCCGCCGCCGGTGTCGAGCCGGTAGCCGCCGGGGAGCGTGATCAGGATGTCCTTGGCGGTACGCTCGCCCCCGCCCTCCGGCTCGGCCTTGAGTGCCGTCGCTATCAGGGACCGCAGCTGGAGGACGTACGTCTGGAGGGTCGTCCTGGCACTGCGCGGGGGCTCGCCCGCCCACAGCTCCTCGATCAGCGCGGCCACCGGCACCACCTGGTCCGCGTGGAGGGCCAGGACGGCGAGCACCTGACGGGGCTTGGGCGCCGTCGGAGTGATCGATTTCCCGTTCTGTCTCACAGCCAATGCGCCCAGTACGTCGATGTCCACGCGTCTCCCCTATCCCTGCAAGGTGAAGTCAGTGCCGTTCGAGGCCGCTCACGGGGTGCGATTGCTGCGCATGGATTCAAAAACAGGACAGACGGTTTGTCAATATCAAACCGTCCAGACTGTTTTTTGTTAACGCTGTGTACACCAACCTCGCCCCTTCGTCACCGTACGGGCGGAAATCGGTCAGCGCGCGCCCGTCACACGGGCTCCTCGACCGGCATTCCGGGCGCACCGACAACACAGCGGGAGCCGCAGGTCACCACTGTGTCCAGCGCGTCCCGCGCCGCCAGTCTCGGCAGCATCAGCTCCCAGAACCCGGTCAGCGTACGCTGAGAGATCCAGTCCTTGTCGTCCCTTGAGCCAAGTACCTGGAAACCGACCGTCGCAGCCACGATCGCGCCCACCGCGTCGTCGTGCGACACCCCGTCGGCCAGAGCGCCCTGAGCCGCCGCCCGCTGTAGTACGGTCTCGATCCAGGACCGCCACTCACGCCGCAGATCGACGCCGCCGACGCGGGAGATGTCGCCGCTCAGCTCGAATCCGGCGCGGACGACCACATCGTCGTCGAGTCCGCACATCAGTGCGTGGGTACTGTCCACCAGAAGCTGGAGAGCGGCGGGCCCGTCGGCACCCGCCACGACGGTGAGCCGCCGCACCCGCCGCACGGCCTCTTCCTCGACCCCGCCGGCCAGGGCGCTCTTGCTGTCGAAGTGGAAATGCAGGGCCCCGTTGCTCACCCCGGCCCGGCGGCTGATCGCCGTGAGTGAGGCGGACACAAATCCTTCCTCCGCGAAGACCTCCGCGGCGGCGAGGATCAACGACCGCCGGGTACGGGCGGCGCGCTCCTGCTTGACCATCAACATCTCCAAGGTGTCGGGAGGACCGGCAGCGACGCGCACGTTGCGGCACGACATTAACAAACCGCCGGGGCGGTTTGTATATGGAATACACAACTCCGCCAGCTGAAGGCGCTCCTGGTCGGCCACCGGCTCAAGGCCCGCTCAAGATTGGCCGGAGAACATCTGGAGATCCACTCGACCGAATGAACCATGCCTGGACGCCAGTTCGCCAGTGACACGTGTGTTCTTACGCTTACTCGGCGTGGCGACCCAGTATTTACGTGGAAGCCGCCCAGAAGCCTGTCGACTATACCGGTCGGTATGTATATTTCCCGCTTCGGGGGAGCTGTACCGCTCTCGTCCTTCACCCGTGATCCGTGCTCCTTGGGGAGGCTCCATGTCCGAAACGACATTCCGGATGAACGACACGTCCGGCTCCGCCGGTCTCTACGGCCCGTCCCGCCCGTCCGGCCCGCCGGCACCACCGCTGACCACCACGGTTCCGAAGGAGTTCGTGCACCGCGCGGCGGTGGCGGAGGTCCTGCTCACCGGCTGGCGCCGCGTCGACGCCACGCACTTCGCCGTGACGGCCCAGTGGCCCCGGCTGCACGGCTTCTACAGCGCCGTCCTCGGCCGGCACGACCCGCTGCTCACGGCGGAAACCATTCGTCAGGTCGGTTCCCTGCTGTCCCACGCCGAGTTCGGCGTGCCTCTGGGGCATCAGTTCCTCATGCGGGACCTGTCGTTCACCGTCGACCCGCGGCACCTCGCGGTGACCGGGGTCCCCGCGGACCTCGAACTCGACGTCCGCTGCTCGGAGATACGCAGACGCGGCTCCGAACTGGCCTCGATGCGCTACGAGGCCGTGGTCCACCGGGACGGCCAGATCGTCGCCACCGGGGGCGCGTCCTTCGCGTGCGCCTCCCCCGCCGTCTACCGGCGCCTGCGGGGCGGGCGGGCCGGTACGGAGTCCTCGGCACACCGGCACCCGCTGGGGACACCCGTACCGCCGCCGGACGTCGGCCGCTCCGCGCCGTTCGACGTGGTGCTCTCCCCGACCGACGACGGCGCCGGCGTATGGCAGCTGCGCACCGACACCACCCACCCGGTGCTCTTCGACCACCCGGTCGACCACATACCGGGCATGCTGCTGCTCGAAGCGGCCCGGCAGGCCACTCTGGTGACGCTGGGCGCGGGAGACCGCGTCCTGACCAGCTTCACCGGCTCGTTCGACCGTTACGCGGAGCTGGACCTCCCGTGCCGGGTCGAGGCCCGGGTCCTGCCCGAGGACTTCGCGGGCCTGGCGTCGGTCCTGGTGACCGGCCATCAGGAGGGTGAGCAGGTCTTCAGCTGCGTGGTGAGCGCGTCCAGGGACTGACGTCCCGGCCGGGCAGGGGGCGTACCGCCGCGTGTTCCTCCACCTCGTCCAGGTAGAGGGCGGCACGCGCCGCCGCGTCCGCGCGCTGCGCGGGAGGCACCCCGCGCAGCGCGCGCCGCCGCGATCCCCGGGTGAGCAGGTCCGGGGACAGGCCGGTCTCCGGGGACAGCAGGAAGGCGCGGGCCCGGTCCCGTACCCCGCGCCGCAGGACGAGGTAGAAGCCGAGGGCGACCAGGAAGTTGAGGACCGCCTTGCCCGCGATGCCCGCGACGGACTGGAGGAACGGCGAGTCGAAGAACCAGTGCATGCCCATCGCCGTCAGCAGGCAGAGCAGGGCCGCGAGGTGGCGCCGCGGCGCCGGCGGGGAGCGGTGGGCGAGCAGGATCCCGACCCCGGTGCCCGCCACCGCCGTCATGGCCCAGTGCGAGCCGATGCCTGTGAGCACCACCCGGGTGGTGAAGGACTGGCCGACGGCGGCGCCCTCGTCGATCCCCCCGGCGATCACGAGGGAGTTCATCGCGAAGGTCCAGTTCTCGACGACCTGGAAGCCCAGTCCGGTGAAGGCGCCCAGGAAGAAGCCGTCCAGCGGCCCGCGGACCAGCCGCCGCGACCCGAGGGCGATCAGCAGCACACCGGACACCTTGAGGAGTTCCTCGTTCAGCGGGGCCGTGAGGGCCGCGCCCCAGCGCGAGCCGAAGTCGATCCCGCCGGTCTTGAACCAGACCCCCTGGAGTCCGGTGTTGGCCACGATGGCGCTGCCCGTCGCCGCGGTGCCGCCCCAGGCGACGCCGCTCCAGGCCCAGGGGCGGGACGGCGGCCGGACGGGGCGCGCCTGTTCCAAAATGCCCACCCCGACGAGGACGGTGAGCAGCAGCAGCGCCGCGGCCAGCAGGGCGGAGCCGGGGAAGACCCGGACGAGGCCCGAGAAGTCGTAGAGGATCAGCGCCGCGCCGGCCGCGCAGAGGACGGCCCACATCAGGCCCACGACCCTGCGCCCGGCGGACGCGCCGAGGGTGGTCACCGGGGTGTGTCCGCGCCGTGGGCTCGTTCGCCCGGAGGGCGGGGCGCGCGTGCCCGGTGTCGCGAGCCGGACACCACTTCGCGGACCCGCGCCGGGGCCGGGCTCACAGGACGCCCCCGGGGAAGGCGACCTCGCGGGCCTGCGCGAGCCCGTCCGCCAGGGCGTCGGGGTCCGCGTCCGGCTCCGCCAGTACGGTGATCTCGACGGCGTAGTCCTGCCCCGGCGACACCCACACGGCGGCCCGGCCCGCGCGGCCGCCCCTGCGCAGCGTCCCGGTCGCGCCCGGTGCTCCCCCGGCACTGGTGGCCCGGGTCGGCGCGCCCAGCACGATGTCGCTGTCCACCGCCGACTGGATCCTGCGCAGCCCCGGCCACAGCTCCCCGGCGTCGGCGGTGGTGGTGACGGGGACGGCGACGTAACTCGCGACGAAGTCGACACCGTCGCGCGACAGGGACAGGCCGCTGCCGGAGTCGCTCCCCGCCTTGCTCAGCTGCCAGCCCCCGCCCACCACCCGCAGGACGAGCGTGTCGTCGCCCGGCCCCAGCACCAGCTCCGTGTTGTCCCGTACGGGCTCGTCGTCGTCGAGGGCGCCGTCGATCAGCGACCAGCCGACGGTCAGCGCCAGCACGACGCACAGGACCCCCGCGACGGCCCACCGCGTCGGCCGGGACGGCCGCGCGGGCGGGTGTCGCGTGACCGGTGCGTCCGCCATGCCTCTGTGCCCGTACCCGTCGTCCCCTAGACCGCTTCCTTCCGGGCGTCGTGCCGCAGGGGCGTGAGCTGCTGGATGTCGTAGCGCACGCGCAGCTCGTTGACGGCGTCGGGGTCCGGTGCGCCCTCCTGCTTGAGGATGTCGAGCAGTTCCTCGAAGTACCGCTCGTGGTCCGTGGGCGGGGACGACTGGAAGAACATGCGCGCGGGTCCGTCGCCGGCGTTGGCGAACGCGTGCGGGCAGCCCGGCGGGACGACGATGACCGTGCCGGGCGTCGCCCGTACGACCGTGCGGCCCGACGCGGACTCCCAGTGCCGCCAGTCCTCGCTGAGCACCCGTGGTTCGAACGCCAGCACGTCCAGCTCGCCGTCGAGGACGTAGAACAGCTCCTCGCTGTGCGCGTGCCGGTGCGCGCCCACGTCGAAGCCCGGCGGGACGACGACCTCGAAGCTGGAGGAGACCCGGGAGTGTTCGCCGGTGACCTTGAAGGTCACCTCCTGGGAGGCGGTACGGACGGTCGTGCCCCCGCCCGGCGGGACGACCAGGCCTTCGGTGCGCGCGAGCCCGGCCCGCTGGGTCATCAGGGTCATGCGGTCCTCCGGAAAGAGACGGAAGGGAAAGGCGGCAGAGGAAGGCGGAGACGGGTACGGACGGGTCGCTCACCAGAGGACGGGCAGCGCCTCGGGGCCGCGGATCAATGCCTCGCGCCGCCAGCGCACCTCGTCCCGCGGCACGGCGAGCCGCAGGCGCGGCAGCCGCTCCAGCAGGCTCGCGATCATGATCCTGGACTCCAGCCGGGCGAGCATCGGGCCGACGCAGTAGTGCGGTCCGTGTCCGAAGGCCAGATGCGGGGTGGGGCCCCGGTCGAAGTCGAGCCGGCCGGGATCGGCGAAGACGTCCGAGTCCCGGTTGGCGGTGAGGTACGAGGCGTAGACGGCCTCGCCGGCCCGGATCCGTACCCCCCGGACCGTCACGTCCTCGGTGGCGATCCGTGCGATGCCCACGCCGTTGCGGTGCGGGATGAAGCGCAGCAGCTCCTCGACGGCGGCGGGCAGCAGCTCGGGTTCCGCGCGCAGCCGCGCCATGTGGTCCGGGTGGGTGAGCAGCGCGTAGAGCATGTTGGCGCTGTTGTTGGTGACGGCGTGGGCGCCGCTGATCTGGATGAGGACGGCGATCGCGACCGCTTCTTCGAGGCTCAGCTCGTCCGTCTCCACCGCCTCGGCCAGCACCGCCGCGAGGTCGTCGCCGCCGTTCGTACGCCGCCGGCCGATGAAGTCGGTGAAATAGGCACCGATCTCCGCCTTGGCACGCTCGCTGTGGGCCCGGCTGTGCGCGGCGGTCAGGAGCGACTCCGTCCACTTCCGCATCAACGGCCGGTCGTGCTCGGGCACGCCCATGATCTCGCTGATCACGGCCAGCGGGAACGGCCCGTGGATCCGCGCCATCAGATCGGCGGGCGCGCCCGCGCGCAGCATGCCGTCGATGAGGTCGTCCATGATCCGCCGGGCACGCTCCTCCACCCCGGCGACGGCGCGGGGGGTGAACGCCTTGGCGACCGAGCGGCGCAGCCGGGTGTGGTCGGGCGGGTCGGCGAATCCCACGGCCGCGTCGAGCGGGATGAAGTGCGGGGTCATCCGGGTGACGGCACGGCCCACGAGCGCCTGACGGCTGAAGCGCGCGTCGTTGGTGACCAGCTTGACGTCCTCGTACCGGGTGATCAGCCAGGCGAACCCCTCGCCGTGGGGGAGCTGGACCCGGCTGACCGGGTCCTCGCGCAGCCGTTCGGCGAGGAAGGGGTCGAAGTCCAGCCCGGACAGGTGGGGCACGGCCCAGAACCGGACGGGATGCGCGTCCCTCCCGGTGTCGGGGGTGTCCTGCGCGGGGGCCGCCGTCTCCGGTGTGTTGGTGGTCATCTCAGCTCACCGGTTCCGTCGCGGGAGAGGGCCGGTCGGTGTGGACCGGGGTGGTCAGGACGTGCCGTTCGGACAGCTCCAGGCCGGCGAGGGAGTCGGTGGACCAGCGTCCGAGGGCCATCTCGGCGGTGATGCCGGGCCCGAAGCCCGCGATGATCCCGCTGGCGCCGTCCTCGACCCGGCCCTCGTCGAACAGCCTGCGCACCGCGTCGAGGACGACGGCGCTGGCGATGTTCCCGTACTCGGTGAGGGTGGCGCGGCTGAACCGGAACGCCTCGGGCGGGACCTCCAGGAAGTGGCTGAGGTCGTCCAGGATGCGCGGGCCGCCCGCGTGGATGATGTAGAAGTCGAGGGCCGCCGCGTCCCAGCCGTGCTGGACGGCCATCGCGCGGAGCGCGGGGGCGAGGGGTTCCATCGTGCCGGGCACCCGCTTGTCCAGCAGGAAGTGGAAGCCGGTCGCGCGGACGCTGTACGCGATCCAGTCGGTGGTGTCGGGCACGAGGTGCGAGCCGTTGCGCTCCAGCGCGATGCCGGTGCCGCCCTTGCCCCGGACGACGGCGGCGGCCACCGCGTCACCGAACAGGCCGTTGGAGAGCAGCGAGCCGACCCCCAGGTCGGTCGGCTGGTAGCAGAGCGAACAGAATTCGCACGCGACGATGAGCACGTTCGCGTCCGGGTACGCCTGGCAGAAGTCGTGCGCCCGGTTGACGGCGGCGCCGCCCGCCGCGCAGCCGAGCTGGGCGATCGGCAACTGCCGGGTGTGACTGGGGAAGTCCATGGTGTTGATCAGCCAGGCGGTCAGCGACGGCATCATGAAGCCCGTGCACGAGACATAGATGATCAGGTCGATGTCGGAGGCACGCAGCTCGGCGTGGTCCAGGGCGCGGTTCACCACGGCGGGCACCCGCGCCTTCGCCTCGGACTCGTACAGCCGGTTGCGGTCCTCGAAGCCGGGGTGCCTGAGGGTCTCCTCGATGGGCTGGACGAGGTGGCGCTTGGCCACCCCGGTGTTCTCGATCAACCGGAGCGCCAGGGGAAGTTGCGGGTGGCCGGCGTGGAGCGACCGCGCCAGGGCGAGGGTGTCCTCCATGGTGATCACATGCTCGGGAACCGACACATCGGGCTTACACAGAGTCGCCACGACGCGCTCTCCTTCGTTCGTGTTCGCTGTGAACTGCGGCCCACACTCTGTGGTGGCCCACCACCCCGCAACCTGGGGAACTGCCGGGAACTGGCCCCTGGGAGGAGCGTCAGGGGAGCGAGGGGGCGGGATCCGAAGGACCGTGAGGGATCTTACCCATGACTACGGAAAGTAAGCACAAAAGGGGCGCATCGTCCGTTCGTGGGCGCGCCGCCCGGTCCCCGATGCGTCGCTCCGACGGCCGGGACCCCACCGGCCCGGCGACCGTGGGTCACGACCCGTCCACCGAACGGGTCGGAAGCCGAAAACCGGCCATCCTGTACCGGTGTCACCACGGGACTCGTAGGTCCCGGAGACCCCTTCGCGTCCCAACGTTTTGGCGCGGGAGAGACATTCGGGGAGTCGTTGAGCCCTATAGTACGGGCTGGGCGGTTTGTTTTGTGCTGGTCAACCCGGCTGCGCGGAAGGGTCATTCATGGCAACACAGGAGCGCGCCATCCGGACGCGCATGGCGATTCTGGAGGCGGCCGGCGCGGTCTTCGACGAGTTCGGCTACTCCTCCACGACCCTCACCATGGTTCTGGAACGCGCTGAGGTCACCAAGGGTGCCCTGTATTTCCACTTCCAGTCGAAGGAAGCTCTGGCGCAGGCGGTCCTGGACGAGCAGGTACAGCTCGGCACCGTACCCCCACAGGCCTCCAAGCTCCAGGAAGTCATCGACATCACCTTCGCGGTGGCCCACCGGCTCCTGGACAACGCACTGCTCAGGGGAAGCGTCCGGCTCACCGTGGACCAGGGTGCTCCCCCCGGCGTCGACCACAGCGGCCCCTTCCGCCAGTGGCCCGTCCATCTGGTGTCGCTGATGGAAGAGGCACGCGCGCAGGGTGAGTTGCTCCCCAGCGTGCGCCCGCAGGACACCGTCGAACTGCTGGTCGGTGCCTTCGCCGGCATCCAGCTGATGTCCCGCGCCCTGACGAATCGCGAGGATCTCGGGCGGCGGATATCGATACTGTGGGGACACATCCTGCCCAGCATCGCGGTCCCGGGCCTGATGCCGAGCATCGACACCGCGCCCGACCGCGGGGTACGGGTCACCGAGGCGATCATGGCGGCCTGATCCGGTGAGCGGGCCTTCCCACCTGGTGAGCGGGCCCTCCCCCGTCCGGAACCCCTCCCCCTTCCGGAATAAGGAAAGGGGCTCCCGGCGCTTCAGCTGAGGGCATAGGGTGACGAGTGCAGTTGGTTCGCCCTGTCAGCCAGACAGCGGCGTCGTAAGAGGGAACCCGGTGGGAATCCGGGACTGCCCCGCAGCGGTGAGTGGGAACGACCGCCGTCATCAGCACTGGGCCCGGATCGGGTCTGGGAAGCGACGGCCAGTAGGTGTCTCGTCCGTAGAGACGCGCCCACGAGTCCGAAGACCTGCCACTGCCCGCGCGCGAACACCGTGCGCGGAGATCCCGGTGACCTCGTGGGCGGGTCGGCGTACATATCAGGCGGTCACGCGCACCCGGACACCCGGGACGTGATCCGTCCGGTCTGTGGCTCCTCTCGTGCCCTCGACCGTCCCCGGGACGGCAGAGAACCGCTCGCGAAGGAGAGTTCTGTGACAGACAAGTCCGCAGCCGCGGCAGCACGGGCGACCGTGCACGGCTACCCCCGCCAGGGCCAGAACCGTGAACTGAAGAAGGCCGTCGAGGGCTACTGGAAAGGCACCGTCGGCGCCGACGCGTTGCGCGACACGGCCGCCGGACTGCGCCGTACGAACTGGCGCCGCCTCGCCGACGCCGGCATCCACGAGGTTCCCACCGGCGACTTCTCGTTGTACGACCACGTCCTCGACACCAGCGTCTTGGTCGGCGCGATCCCCGCACGCCACCGCGCCGCCGTCGCGGCGGACGCCCTCGACGGGTATTTCGCGATGGCGCGCGGCACGCAGGACGTCGCGCCGCTGGAGATGACCAAGTGGTTCGACACGAACTACCACTACCTCGTCCCCGAGCTGGGCCCGGACACCGTGTTCACCGCCGATTCCACCAAGCCGGTCGCCGAGCTGAGGGAAGCCCTCGCGCTGGGCCTCGCGGCGCGGCCCGTGCTCGTGGGCCCGGTCACCTATCTGCTGCTGGCCAAGCCCGCCCCCGGTGTCGCCCCGGACTTCGAGCCGCTGACGCTGCTCGACCGGCTGCTCCCGGTGTACGCGGAAGTCCTGGCCGACCTGCGCGCCGCCGGCGCCGAGTGGGCGCAGCTCGACGAGCCCGCGCTCGTCGAGGACAGGACCCCGGCGGAGCTGAACGCCACGGCCCGCGCCTACCGGGACCTCGGCGCGCTGACCGACCGGCCGAAGCTGCTGGTCGCGTCGTACTTCGACCGGCTCGGCAAGGCCCTGCCCGTCCTCGCCAAGGCACCCGTCGAAGGGCTTGCCCTCGACTTCACGGGACCGGCCGCCGCGAACCTCGACG
The DNA here is from genome assembly GCF_035961655.1 of Streptomyces sp. NBC_01317. NCBI lineage: Bacteria > Bacillati > Actinomycetota > Actinomycetes > Kitasatosporales > Streptomycetaceae > Streptomyces > Streptomyces sp. NBC_01317. The sequence continues at coordinate 368,145 of NZ_CP108393.1, forward strand.
CCCTGGGCGCCGTGGGCGGCCTGCCGGGCAAGCGCCTGGTCGCGGGCGTCGTCAACGGCCGCAACATCTGGATCAACGACTTCGAGAAGTCGTTGTCGGTCCTCGGTACGCTCCTCGGGCTCGCCGACCGCGTCGACGTGTCCTCCTCCTGCTCGCTCCTGCACGTCCCGCTCGACGTCACGGCGGAGCGGGACATCGATCCGCAGATCCTCCGCTGGCTCGCCTTCGCGCGCCAGAAGACGGAGGAGGTCGTCACGCTGGCGCGCGGTCTCGCGCAGGGCACCGACACGATCGCCGCCGAACTCACCGCGAACCGCGCCGACCTGGTCTCGCGCGCCGGTTCCGCGCTCACCAACGACCCGGCGGTACGGGCCCGCGCCACGGCGGTCACCGACGCCGACGGGCACCGCGCCGCACCGTACCCGGAGCGGGCGACGGCCCAGCGTGCCCACCTCGGGCTGCCGTTGCTGCCGACCACCACCATCGGCTCGTTCCCGCAGACGAACGAACTGCGCACCGCACGCGCCGACCTGCGCGCGGGACGTATCGACACGGCGGGGTACGACGAGCGCATCGAGGCCGAGATCCGTGAGGTCCTCGCCTTCCAGGAGAAGGCCGGCATCGACGTGCTGGTGCACGGCGAGCCCGAACGCAACGACATGGTCCAGTACTTCGCCGAGCAGCTGACCGGCTACCTCGCGACCCGGCAGGGGTGGGTGCAGTCGTACGGCACCCGTTACGTGCGCCCGCCGATCCTGGCCGGGGACATCTCGCGCCCCGAGCCGATGACCGTGCGCTGGACCACGTACGCGCAGTCGGTCACCGACCGGCCGGTCAAGGGCATGCTCACCGGCCCTGTCACCATGCTGGCCTGGTCCTTCGTCCGTGACGACCAGCCGCTCGGCGACACCGCCCTCCAGGTCGCGCTCGCGCTGCGCGACGAGGTGAACGACTTGGAGGCAGCCGGGACTTCGGTCATCCAGGTGGACGAGCCCGCGCTGCGCGAGACGCTGCCGCTGCGTGCCGACGACCGCCAGGAGTATCTCGACTGGGCGACCGAGGCCTTCCGTATCACCACCGGCGGGGTCCTCCCGGCCACCCAGATCCACACACACATGTGCTACGCGGAGTTCGGGGACATCGTCCAGGCCATCAAGGATCTGGACGCGGACGTGATCAGCCTGGAGGCGGCGCGGTCGCACATGCAGGTCGCCGGCGAACTGGCGGCGGCGGGCTATCCGCGCGAGGTGGGCCCCGGGGTCTACGACATCCACTCCCCCCGCGTGCCCTCCGCCCAGGAGGCGGCGGCCCTGCTGCGCAAGGGACTTGAGGCGGTGCCGGCCGAGCGGCTGTGGGTCAACCCGGACTGCGGGCTGAAGACCCGCGGCTGGACCGAGGTGCGCGCCTCGCTGGAGAACCTGGTCGAGGCCGCCCGTGAGGTCCGGGGCACCCTGCCCACCCGCACTTCCTGACCCGAGCCGGGGCCGGCCGGCCCCGGAACCGGAACGACCCGGCGGCGGCCGGGGCGGACAGACCGGATGTTTCCTGACATCCGGCCAACTGTTCCGCTCGGGCCGCCGTCAGGCGTTGTGGCGGTCCAGGTCCGCAGACGGTACGGTCGCGTGGACATGACGACGGTGTGACGGAAGTCCGGTGAGAATCCGGCACGGTCGCGCCACTGTGTACCCGTACCTCTGCGGGAAGTCAGACCCGGCACCTTCGTCTCAAGCACCACGATCGGGACGCGTGTTCCCCAGGAGGTTCGGCCATGGCACACTCCGCTGCCCCCACGACAGCCGCAACACCGGCTCTCACTCCCCTCTCGCTCAAGGAGATAGCCCCGTGGGCGCTCTTCTTCGGCGTGCTGATGCTCGTCCTGCTCTACTTCGTCGGCGCGGAACAGGGTGCCCTGTCCGTCATCTCAGGTGAGAGCGTGCACGAATGGGTCCACGACGGACGCCATCTGCTCGGTTTCCCCTGCCACTGACCGGCCGGGAGACCCTTTCTCATGAACTCCGTATCTGTCCGCGCCCTGCTCGTGCGCGGCATGCTCGCCGGCCTCGCCGCCGGTGTGCTCGCCCTCGTGGTCGCCTATCTGCTCGGTGAGCCCTCCGTGGACGCGGCCATCGCGTTCGAGGAGGCGCACAGCCACGAGCACGGCGGCGAGGAACTCGTCAGCCGTTCCCTCCAGTCCACCGCGGGCCTCGCCACCGGTGTGCTCATCTTCGGCATCGCGGTCGGGGGCATCGCCGCCCTGGTGTTCTGTTACGCCCTGGGCCGCGTCGGCCGGTTCGGACCGCGGGCGACCGCTGTCCTGCTGGCCGTCGGCGCGCTGCTGACGGTGTACGTCGTACCGTTCCTCAAGTACCCGGCCAACCCGCCCGCCGTCGGCAACGGCGACACCATCGGGAAGCGGACGACGCTCTACTTCCTGATGATCGTGCTGAGTCTCCTGCTCGCGGCCGGCGCGCTCCTGCTCGGCCGGCGGCTCGCGCCGCGCCTGGGCAACTGGAACGCGACGGTGGCGGCGGGGGCCGCCTTCGTGGTCGCCGTCGGACTGGCCTACGGCTTCCTGCCGACGATCAACGAGGTGCCCAAGGACTTCCCGGCCACGCTGATCTGGGAGTTCCGGCTGTCTTCGCTCGCCGTCCAGGTCACCCTGTGGACGACGTTCGGGCTGCTCTTCGGCCACCTCGCCGAGCGGCTCCTCGTCCCGAGGACCGACCGGGTCGCCGTCCCCGCCGGTACGTCCGGGGTGGAGCCGAAGGCCACCGCCGCCGCGGGCTGAGGGCCATGGGGCGTCCCGGCGGGTCAGGCCGCCGGGAGCTCCGGTCCGGGGCGTGGCACGCTCGCCCTGACGACCCACCGGTGCGTGATCGTCCCCCTCTACCTGAAGTACGTGGCCACGCGCGGCGCCGGACTCACCCGCGAACTCGTCGGGATCGGCGCGGGTCGGTCCACTGGATCGGCGGGCCGCTGGGGTCGTGGATGGCGGACGACCAGGTAACCGCCGGCGCCCTCACCGACGCCCTGATCGCCATGGCGGTGGTCATGGTCCTGACCTGTACGACCTCACTCGCCGCGCGGGCCTGGGGCGTCCGCCGCCACGCGGTGTCGCCGGGCGGCCGGGCGGGGCCGGCTGATCGCGATCGTGATCACGGGAGGGGACGTCGGTCTCGTAAGCCAGGTGCCCCGGGGTCGTCATACCCTGGGGGCATCAGGACGATTCGACCTGTCCGGACCGTGCGACTTGTCAGGCCCGTCCGACCTGCCCGACCTGTCCGACCTGGGAGAGCCGTGGACGTCGATCTGAGGAAGCTCCGCTACTTCGTCGCGGTGGCCGAGGAACTGCACTTCGGGCGGGCCGCCGAGCGGCTCCACATCGCCCAGCCGGTCCTCTCCCGCCAGATCCGCGCGCTGGAGCAGGAGCTGCGCGTCCAGCTCCTCACCCGGGACCGGCGCTCGACCGCGCTCACCCCGGCCGGGGAGCAGGTGCGGAAGGACGCCGTGTCGCTGCTGGCCTCCGCCGAGGGTCTGCGGCGCCGGGCGCTGCGGGTCGCGGGCGGCACGGACCGGCTGACGGTCGGGTTCATGCCCGGCATCACGGTCACCGCCGCCGTCCAGGCGCTCACCGCGCGCCACCCGGGGCTGACGGTCGACGTCCTGCGGACGTCGTGGGACGACCAGACCCGGGCGGTGCGCGACGGGCGGGTCGACCTCAGCTTCGTACGGATGCCGGCCGACCGTGAGGACCTGTGCCTGCGCCCGCTGTTCCACGAGCCACGGGTCGCGGTCCTGCCGCGCGGGCACCGGCTCGCGGGGAAGCAGGCCGCCGGCATCGCCGACCTGGCAGGCGAGCGGCTGCTCCAGGACCCCGACGCCGTTCCCGAGTGGCGGGATCTGCCCCATCGGCCGCCGGACGAGGACCCGCGGCCGGTCCCTGTCGTCCGTACGGTCGAGGAGAAACTGGAATACGTGGCCGCACTCCAGGGGGTGGTCGTGCTGCCGCGCTCCACCGCCCTCTACTACACGCGCCCGGACCTCTGCCAGGTCACCCTGACCGACATCGAGCCCGGCCAGGTCTGCCTGGCCTGGAGCGCCCGGAACACGGGTCCGCTGACCCTGGAATTCGCCGACCTGGCGGTGGAGATCTACGCGGACGGTCCTGACCCTGTCTCCTGAGCGTTCCGCCCACCCATTACCTCCGGCGTAATCGACGCTGTCCGGGACGCGAGGCAGGCTTGGGTTCACCGGGTCCCGGGCGGCGCACTCCGCCCGGGGCCCGGGTCCCCGACCGACCGAACCTCGATGGAGGCTGATTTCCCATGTCCGTGACCCCTTACGAGACCGCCGTCACCCGTTACTTCGAGGCCTGGAACGCCCCGTCCGCCGAGGCGCGCACAAAGGCGGTCGCGGCGGCCTGGAGCGAGGACGGCGGGTACACCGATCCGCTGGTGGACGTCAGCGGGCAGGAGGCGATCGCGGCCGTCGTGGCGGGGGCCAGGGAGCAGTTCCCCGGATTCACGTTCCGGCTCGCCGGGGCGGTCGACGGCCACCACGGCGTCGCACGCTTCGGCTGGGAGCTGGTCTCCGACGCGGACAGCTCCGTCCCCGTCACCGGCTCCGACGTCCTCACGCTGGCCGGGGATGGCAGGATCGACCGGGTGTACGGCTTCCTGGACCGGGTGCCGGCCGGCGCGTGACCGGGGCGGGGGGCGGGAGGTCCAGGACGGGCGGGAGCCGTAGGAACGTGCCTCATCCCGGAGTCTTGTGAGAGCGCTCCCAGGGCGTCAGCATGCTCCGTATGAACGTGCCTTCCGCTTCCGCCCCTTCCGCCCCTTCCGCCCCGCGCCCCGCTGTCCGCGCCTATCGCCGCGAGGATCTGCCCGCGCTGTTCGACATCTGCGTACGGACCGCGTACGAGGGCCAGGACTCACGACACCTCTACCCGGACCCGGACCTGATGCCGAGCATCTTCGCCGCTCCCTACGCCGTACTGGAGCCGGAGCTGACCTTCGTCCTGGACGACGGGCACGGTCAGGCCGTCGGATACGTCCTCGGCACGGCCGACACCGCGGCCTTCGCGCGGGCGTTCCGCTCGGTCTGGCTGCCGACGCTGACCGGCCGCTATCCGGCGCCGGCCGGCCCGCCCCGGACACCGAGCGAGGAGATGATCGCCCTCATGCACGATCCGGAACGGCTGGTCCTGCCCGAGCTGGCCGCGTACCCCGCCCATCTCCACATCGACCTGCTCCCCGACTGGCAGCGGAAGGGCCACGGCCGGGCCCTCATGTTCCGGTTCCTCGGGGCGCTGCGGGACAGGGGGGTCGGCGCGGCCCATCTCTCGATGGTCACGGCGAACACGGCCGCCCGCGCCTTCTACGACCGGCTCGGCTTCCGGCCGATCGAGGTGCCGGATCCGGGTCCCCTCACGTATCTCGGCCGCTCGACCACGGTTGAGTAGCCGTACCCATCCGATCCCCGCGTCGGCGCTGGACGCCGGCCACCACCACCGAGGACATCAAGGCCGCCATCCGGACAAGCTGCCGCTGACCGGCCCGGACCTGTCCTCCGGGCGCCTCACGGCCGGCCAGGGACTGCTGAAGCACACCGTCCACCTGGACGAACTCTCCCACCGCTTCGCATCCGAGTGGCTTGCCGAGCGGTACCGCCGGTGGCCAGCGGCCACCAACACCCGCCTCCTGATCAGCCCGTAGTCCGCGTTCGACATCAACAACCCCGCCATCAGCGCCACAATGCTCGGGAAGGTCTTCAGACGGGCCGACTTGACCATGCAGCAGGTACGCCAGGACCGGATCCTCTACGAAGCCCGCGAGCGCGAGGACCCGCTCCCGCTGATGCGGCTCTTCGGAGTGAGCGACGGCACCGCGACGCGGTACATCGCCGCAGCCCGTCCCGGAACGGACATGCGAGAGAACGTTCCGCTCACAGCCCGAGTGCACTCGCAGACGCGCTCCGACGGAGGCACGTTCTGGTAGTCATAACAGCGCTGGTGCGAGCTCCCGCCAGGCCCGACGGGTGAAGACGGCCGACTGGTCGGCGACCACCCGCACGGCAACGTGGTCGGCGCCGGCCCGGCGGTGCTCGGCGAAGCGGACAGCAATCTCCTCCGGCCGTCCCCAGGCGAAAAGCGCGTTGATCAGCCGGTCGCTGCCACCACCGACCAGGTCCTCGGCGGTGAAGCCGGCCCGTAGCCAGGCCGCCCGATAGTTGGCCAGGTTCAGGTGGGAAGCGAGCATGGTCCTGGCCCTGGAACGGGCGGTATCGGCGTCGGCGTCGGCGTCCAGGAGGACGGTCTGCTCCAGTGCCAGCCGGTATGAGCCCGACTGACCAGATACGGGTGCACACCCAGGGATCGTGCCGCGGCCAGCCGGGTCATCTCCGGACCGTGCGCACCGATGATGCGCGCGGTCGACGGCAAGGAAGGAGTCACCGCGTCCAACGCGTCCAGGTACGAGCGCAACGCCTGGTACGGCTTGCTGTACCGGTCGACGAAATCGGCTTGGCTGACGCCAAGTCCGACCAAGAGCCGTTTCCGTTGACCCTGCGGCAGCGCGTGGTAGGCGGCGGCCAGCTCGTCCGGCGTCCTGTCCCAGATGGACACGCACCCGGTCGCGACAGCGACGTGGTCGGTCGCGGCCAGGACCTCGGCCGCCGTGACGAGGTCTCCGCGAGGATTGCCCCCCGGGCTCCCGCCGAGCCAGATGGCTCCATAGCCGAGCTCTTCCAGCTCAGCCGCGGCATCCCGCGCCTCAGCGCGGTCTCCGTGGGTGAACGCCAAGCTCCGGACGCCCGTAGCCCCGAGATTCATGAGAAGCCCTCCTGGTCGTGGGACTTCCGTTGTAGTGACGTGCGAAGACCAGCAGCCCCAAAGACTCCGGCCTGTCCGGAAGCCAACCGCCAACGTCCGGATGTCGGCGGCGCCACCGAGGTTCGCGAACCCGTGCGCCTCGCGGTGTTCTCAGCACGAGGAGGGACCGCGGGCGCGCGGCGGAGCCGGCCGAGCGGCGGTATCCGGGGCTGCTCGACGTGGTGGCGGCGTGCCCCTGTTCCCGCAGACCAGTGGCTCCGAGGTGAGCTTCGCGCCGGCCGACGACCCGGGCGCCGTGGTCCGGCTCCGTATCGACGGCAAGGCGGGTACCTGGAGGGGCGGTCCTGCGAGGGCCGGTCCTGCGGAGACGCGCTGGACGAGGCCGTCGCGCGAGGCAGGGCCGGGGCGCGGGAACTGCGCCGGGTGATCTCGGCGTTCGAGAGACGTGGATACGGGATCCTCGCGGTGAGTCCGGGCCGGACCACGCCCTGGATCGCGGCGGCGCCCACCGACGCCACGATCACGCGGGTGCTCGCGGAGGTCGGTACGGGGGTCCGGGAGTGGTCCCCGGTCCCGGAGGAGAACGGCGCGCCCGTGGCCGAACAGCTGCTGTCGGTGCACCTGGTCGACCCGGCCGTCACTGCGGAACGCCCCACCGGTGGGGGCGAATCCCCCCACGATGACGCGTCTGACCGACCCCGCGCTGCTGGCGGCGCTGTCGAGGCGCCCGTACTGCACGGCGACGTACCGCATGCGGCACGGTGTGATCGACCCGGCCGCGGGGAGCGCGTGGATGACCCGTCCGTACGCGGAGGAGGAGGAGGAGGAGTTCGGCCGGACGGTCCGGGAGGCGGTCGGCACGTGGCTGCGAACGTCTGACCCCTCAGGGGGTGGTGCTCTTTCCGTGACGAGCCGAGCGGTGAGCGGCCGTACGTGGGCGACCACGCGGTCGCCGTGACGGTGGACCTCACAGGCAACCCGGTCGGGGGCTTCCGGGTGTTGCGCGGAGCGGGCGGGCCGCTGGAACAACGGCGGCGGCAGCGGGACCCGACGGCTCCTCGGCAAAGCGTCCGGGCAGAGCCGGTCCGTACGGACAGCAACCTCTGCTGCTCTCGGGCCGAAACGTCGCGGGGAGGACAGAGCAGTGCCGGGGTCAGTTTGCCTATCAGCCAGCTGAAACCGAGCCGAGGAGACCGGAGCCCGCCCGGCCAGCGACGCCGACCACCAGGGCGCAAGGGCTGGTGAGTTGGCAGTCGGCTTCGTCAATGCCCCAGGAAACCCCATCGCTCACAGCTCCGTTGACGGCTGCCGAGGTGGCGACCGATAGGCCGGTTCGTGCGAGCACGGGTCAGGTCGTACTGCCGCTGAGCAGGCTGAACCGGCCGTGCGACGGCCACGGGAAGAAGACGCACAGGGTCGGCTGCGCGTGCGTACAGGGCCTCGGCGAGTTCGGGCGTCACCCAGCCTGATCTCCGGCGAGCGTTCCAGAGTCAGCCGCCAGGCGGTCGACACCGCCCTTCCAGGCGGTGCCGCGTCCAGCGGGGTCGCCGCGAGCCACGTCCACTCGGTTCGCAATGGGGCGATGGACGCGCCATCGCGCCAGGCATGCAGGATGTCGGCGACCACCGCGAGGTCATCGGTGCTGCACCGTGCCTCCCCACGCGCGTAACAGGCGGCGAGGGTTGGATCGAACCCGCCAACAGGATCCACCGGCTCGCCACCAAACCCGCGACGAGCCGCCTCGCGAGCCGACGCCTCCGCCAGGCCGCCAGGCACCGTCAACTCCGGATGGAGCTCGCTCGGCATGTCACTGGAACCTTCGTTCATGCGCACAACGTAGGCCGTGGGAGTTCAGGAGCCGTGGGCGCGGGCCGCCCGATCGCACCCGCATTGCGGGACGGTGCCGCTAACAGGCCCAGGTGTGGAGCGCGTTGTCGCGGGTCGGACGCGGTGTACTCGGTGCCGTCTCCGAAAGCCTTGGGGCGGGGCATCCGTCCCGGAAAAGGCCCAAGGGGCCGCGCTGTACGCCCTGCCCCGCGACCCCACCACGCGTTGAGTCACGGATGGAACCGCCACCGGCCTTCGGACACCACATCTACCTCGCCGTTCCGGACGCGGACGGCCGTCTCGTCGTCGATGAAGTAGATGGGGAAGTCCGCGCGCGCAGCGATGCGATCGGCCCAGGCGTCGTCCCGCTCGGGGAAGTCCGGCGAGTACAGGTGGGGCTTGAGGTACCAGTCGAAGAGGCCGAACGGCGGCTCCACGGTCGTCGCGCCGAGCACGTGGATGTCCGCGACGTCCCCGATGACGTCGGCGGAGTGCCCGGTGAGATTCCGGCTGAAGATCATCGATCCCGCGCTCAATCCCACGTAGACCCGGCTCTCCAGCGCCTCCAGGAAGCCGTCGACCAGGCCGTTGCCCGTGATGCTGCGCGCGAGGTGGTAGTGATTGCCGCCGCCCACATAGATGACGTCGGCGCGGAACAGCCGGTCGAGCACCATCTGCTGGGGCAGGCCGTTCAGCTCCAGAACGTCGAACTCACGCCAGCCGAGCCCGAGGAGCCGATGCATGTCCGCGACGAGCCACCCGTGATCCCCGGGCTCGGCGACCGACGCCGTGGGAACGTACACGAGGTTCGCCGACCCGAACGGCTTTCCCAGCATGTCCCGCAGCGCGTCCCGCAGTGTCTCGTTACGCAGACCACTCGCCGTCAACAGAAGCTCCATCGGGCGAGCCAATCACGACGACCAAGCACGCGCAACGAACCCAGACTCTTCGCCACGATCATGCACGGCCGCATCAGGAGCGGCACCGTCCAGCTGGCCAACACCTGCGGGCGGGCTACGATCGGGTGAGTAGACGGAACGATCAAACACGCTTCACGACTACTCCAGACCAAAAGGGAACGAATGCACCTCTTGCCGGATCCGGTGAAGTTGCACGAGACCGGCAACCTCCTGCACTAACACCGCAGGTCAGGCAGTCTGCTCCCCGCGCATGCGGGGATGGTCCCGCGACTCACGACCCGCCGCTCGCTGCTGCTGGCTGCTCCCCGCGCATGCGGGGATGGTCCCGGCGCGCACACGGCGGCCGAACTGATGCCCGTCTGCTCCCCGCGCATGCGGGGATGGTCCCGCGTCGGACAGCTGGTCGCCGACGACCCAGATCTGCTCCCCGCGCATGCGGGGATGGTCCCCCGGTCGGGATTCCGGCCATCCCGGTCTTAACCTGCTCCCCGCGCATGCGGGGTGTCGACCGTGCGGGGTTCCGGCGGAGGTTGGAACCCCGCGCCGTCAGCGGGGAGGAGACAGGATCAGCAGGTGACGACCTTGCCGTACGAGCCGCGGCCCCAGGTCCACTCCCACTGTTCGCCCGGCTGGTACGTGAGACACGGCGAGTCGGAACCCAGGTCGATGACGACCTTGAGGTGCATCGTCTCAGTGCACGAGTTGGTGACCTTCACGTACTTCCGGTGCTTGATGACGTCTCGCTTGACGCAGGCCGGCGCGGTTCCCCTGAGCTGGGCCTCCGAGGCGTGGGCGGCGGCGGGTGCGACGGTCAGGATGGTGGCGAATGCTGCGACCAGCAGCGTGAGTTTCTTCATGCCCGGACAACGACCGGCAAAATCGGAAGTCACCCTTCCGCTTTTGCCCATGAGGGCGTCGGCCTCGCACGGAGGATGTGGAACCCCGCCAAAGGTTGTTGCAGAAGGTTCGGTGAGGGCAGGGTGATGTGGTTTCTGGTGTGCCGCTTCAGCCGGTGAGGGTGGGTGAGGTTGTGCATGGTGGCGATGGCTTGGACGGCGTGGTGGAGGCCGTCTCTTTCCAGTTCTTCATGCGGGCGAAGGTGTGCTCGACGCGGGCTTTGACGCGTCGGTGCTCGGCGTTGTCCTCCTCCTGGGCACGCAGGAGAGGGCCGGACGTTCGTCGAGAACCAGTAGTTCCGGCCGGATGCTGCGACGGTGCGGTCGCGGACCGGGATCAGCGTGCCGTCCACGATCCACAACCGCTCCACATCGGCCACCGGCCGCGGTCCCGGATCATCCAGCGCGAGGAGCGGACCCAACCGCTGGATGATCCGGCACCCTGGCCGGGGAGATCCCGAAGAGCGGAGCCAACTGCCGCATCGTGAGATTCGTCCGGTAGTACACCGCCGCCACCACCAGAAGCCGGTCCGGCAACGACAGACACCACGGCCCGACCCGTCGCCCCGCCCCCGCACCACCCCCACCAACCCTTCGAACCGGCCCATCCCCCCCAACCCGTGAACGCCTCCACCCACAGTGCCTCAGCCCGGAACACCCCACCCCTACAAGAGGAATCCCCCATCCCAGACGTTGTGCGACAACCTTCCACGCAGGGCAGCAGCTCCAGGATCGTACGGCGGGAAAGTCCCGCGGCGGAGAAGCGCGGACTCGGCGACGTCACGACGCCGACGGACTCCTCGGTGAGGGACGACGCGATCGGCGCACGGCTGCCGGAAGGATCCTGACCAGCAGGATCGTTCCGGCAGCCGCCCGGCCGCGTGTCCCCGGGTGGACCCGCTCCCTGAGCGCGGGTCCGTCCGGGAACGGGCCGCCCGTTCAGACCGCCCGCTCGTGCCCCCGGACGTCGAGCCAGGCGTAATTCATCAGCCCGGTCCGCACGGTGTGCAGGGTCAGGACGTGCCGGCCGGGCTCCGTCGCCGGCAGCGGGAACGTCAGCTCCGCCCAGTGGTGCGCCTGCCGCCACGGCACCTCGTCGGCGTCGTCCGCCGTCGAGGGCACCTCCACGACCTCCGTGACCGGGTCGTCGTCCAGGGTCAGCGCGATCGCCCCGCCCTGCGGCGCGGTGTACAGCAGCGTCGCGGTGTACGGCCCCGGGGCGGTGACGTCCAAGGTGTAGCGCAGCCAGTTGCCCGGCGAGGTCCACCCGACGTAGAGCAGCCCCAGGGCGGGCTGCGCGGCGTTGAACGGGTGGTCGTCGATGCCGTTGCCCTTGGTGTAGCTGATGCCGACGGCCTCGTCCGCCCGGAAGCCGTTGAGGTAGCTGCCGTCCGGCGGGTTGAGCAGCCCGCTGCCCTGGTTGCGGTGGGCCGCGTCATGGAAGGCGACGCCCTCGCCGCCGATGTCGTAGTACGCGCACATCAGGCGTCCCGGGATCAGCTGCGCCCCTGCGGGGCCGACGTCACCACCGAACGGACGGCCCTGGTAGGCACGGGGAGGAGGCAGCAGCGGCACGGCTAGATCTCCGTTCCCTCGGTGCCGGCCAGCAGCCGGTCGACCTCGGCCAGTTCCGCGTCGGTGAAGGCCGGGCCGCGCAGCGCGTCCAGGCTCTCGTCGAACTGCCCGACGCTGCTCGCCCCGATGATCAGTGACGTCACCCGCCGGTCGCGCAGCGCCCAGGACAGCGCCGTCTGCGCCAGGCTCTGCCCGCGCTCCCGCGCCACCGCGTCCAGACCGCGCAGCGCGGCCACCAGCTCCGGGCTCAGGCTGGAGCGGCTCAGGGTCCCGCCGCGCGCCATCCGGGACTCCGCCGGGGTGCCGGCCAGGTAACGGCTGGTCAGCAGGCCCTGGGCGAGCGGCGAATAGCAGACGCAGCCCACCCCGCCGTCGTCGAGCACCTTGAGCAGCCCGTCCTCCAGCGTGCGGTCCAGCATCGAGTACCGCGGCTGGTGCGCCGCCAGCGGCACCCCCAGCTCGTCGAGCAGCGCGATGGCCCGCGCGGTCTGCTCGGCGTCGTAGTTGGACACCCCGACGTAGAGCGCCTTGCCCTGCCGCACCAGATCGGCCAGCGCGCCGACGGTCTCCTCCAGCGGGGTGTGCGGGTCGAAGCGGTGCGAGTAGAAGATGTCGACGTAGTCCAGGCCGAGCCGGGCCAGCGACTCGTCCAGGCTCGCCGTCAGGTACTTGCGCGAGCCCCATTCACCGTACGGGCCGGGCCACATGCGGTAGCCGGCCTTCGAGGTGACGACCAGTTCGTTGCGGTAGCGGCCCAGGTCGCGGCGCAGCACCTCGCCGAAGTTGGCCTCCGCGGAGCCGGCCGGCTCGCCGTAGTTGTTGGCGAGGTCGAAATGGGTGACACCGCGGTCGAAGGCGTGGGTGATGATCGCGCGGTGCCGGTCCGCGCCGACGTCGTCGCCGAAGTTCTGCCACAGCCCGAGCGAGATCTCGGGTATCAGCAGTCCGCTCGCGCCGAGCCTGCGGTACGCCATCTCGTCGTACCGGGCCGCGGCGGCGGTGAAGGTGCTGCTTGGCTGCACTGGGGGGTGCTTCCTTTCGGGTGGGAGGGGGAGGCGGACACGCCCTAGCGGACGCCGATGGTCGCGATGCTCTGGGTGAAATACCGCTGGACGAAGACGAACACGAGCACGATGGGCGCGATGACCAGGACGGAGCCGGCCAGCAGCAGGCCGTACTGGGTGGCGATCTGGCCGGTCGAGTACAGCGACAGCGCGACCGGCAGGGTGTACATGTCCTGGCTCTGCGCGGCGACCAGCGGCCACAGGAAGTTGTTCCAGGAGCCGAGGAAGGTCAGGATGCCCAGCGTCGCCAGCGGCGGCCCGCACAGCGGCATCACGATCCGCGCCCAGATCCGCAGCTCGCCCGCGCCGTCGATCCTGGCCGCCTCCAGCAGGGTGTCGGGGATGCCGGAGATGAACTGCCGCATCATGAACACCCCCATGGGCGAGGTCAGGAACGGCAGGATCAGCGCCGTGTAGGTGTTGGTCAGGCCGAGCTTGGTGACCAGTACGAACAGCGGGACGAAGGTGACCACGCCCGGCACCATCAAGGTGATCATCACCAGCGTGAACACCAGCCGCTTGCCCGCGAAGTGGAACTTGGCCAGCGCGTAGCCGACCATCGAGCAGAACAGCAGATTGCCGGCCACCGTCACCAGCGCCACGATCAGGCTGTTGAGGAAGAACCGGCCCAGATGCAGCCGGTCGAACCAGGTGCTGTAGTTGCCCGACGTCGGGTGCTGCGGCAGGAAGCCGGACGGGTCGCGCAGGATCTCGCCCTGGGTCTTGAACGACCCGAGCAGCATCCACAGGAACGGCAGCAGCGTGATCACCACCGCGACCACCAGGCCGAGATACGTCAGCAGCCGCCGCCGCGCCCACAGGCGGTCGAAGGTCGCCCGCATCAGTCCTCCTTGGATCTCAGGGCGCGGAACATCACCATGCTGAGCAGCGCGATGGCGATGAAGAGCACATAACTCGCGGCGGACGCGTAGGCGTAGTTGCCGAACCCGAACTGCTTGAACGCGAAGTAGCTGACCGACAGCGTCGCGTCCAGCGGGCCGCCCTGGGTCATGACGAACGGCTCCTCGAAGAACTGCAGATACCACACCGACAGCAGCACCGCGCCGAACAGCAGCGTCGGCCGCATCAGCGGAACGGTGATCCGCAGGAAGCGCTTGACCGGCCCGGCGCCGTCGATCATGGCCGCCTCGGTGACCTCGGCCGGGATCGTCTGGAGCCCGGCCAGGAAGATCACCATCAGCGTGCCCATGTTGCGCCACACACCGAGGCCGATCATCGCCGGCATCGCCCAGGTGGTGCTGGCCAGCCAGTCGGGACCGCTGATCCCGACCCAGCCGAGAACCGCGTTCAGCGGGCCGTCCCTTTGCAGGATGAAGCGCCACACCACGGCCACCGCCACGATGCTGGTGACCACCGGGGTGTAGAAGCCGACCCGGAAGGCGGTGCGGAAGCGGCTGATGCCGCTGTTCAGCGCCACCGCCAGGACCAGCGCGATACCCATGGTGAGCGGGATGCCGACCACCACGAAGTAGGCGGTGTTACGCAGCGACTTGAGGAACTGCGCGCTCCCGAAGAGCGTGTGGTACTGGTCGATGCCGACGAAGTTCACCGCCAACGGGCTGTCGACGTCAGCGCTCTTGAAGTCGGTGAAGGACATCAGGAAGGACGACAGCAGCGGGATCAGCGTGAACGAGGCGAAGAGCAGGACGAAGGGCAGCGAGAAACCCCAGGCGATCAGGCTCTGCCGGCGCCGCAGGCCGCGCGGTGCGCCGGAAGCCCGGCCCGCGCCGCCACCGCGGCCCGCAGGCCGGGTGGCGGCACCCTTCTCCGCTCCTCCGGTGAGGACAGCCATCATCTGCCGCCGGTGCCGATGCCGTCGGCGGCGGACTGCGCGGCCTTCATCGCCGCGGCCGGGTCCTTGCCGTTCTTGACGATCTGCTCCAGCTGCTGGCCCACCGCGTCGGCGACCTCCAGCCAGGTGGCGTTGGGCGGCGGCGCGTTGGTGTCCTTGAGCTGGTCGCCGAAGACCAGGAGCCGCGGGTCGGCGGCCAGTTCCGGCTGCTGCCAGGCGCTCTGCACGGCCGGCAGCGCGCCGTCGATCTGGTACCACTTGGCCTGTACGTCGGGCTTGGACAGCCACTGGATCAGCTTCCAGGCCGCCGCGCTGTTCTTGGACTTCTTGAAGACCACCAGGTCGGAGCCGCCCGCGAAGGACGTCGCCGACTTCTGCTTGGGGAAGGTGGCCAGCGCGTACTTCTTCTTGAAGTCCGCACCGCCCGCCTCGTCCAGCGCGTTCTGCTCACCCGCGCCGGCCACCAGGATGCCCAGCTTGCCGCTGACGAAGGCCGATTCCGCGGCGCCCGCGCCCGCCGAGGGGTTCGGGTCGGCGATCTTGTCGGTGTAGAAGCTCTGGAAGTAGCGGTACGCCTCGACCGTCTCCGGGGTGTCGAAGGTCCACTTTCCGCCGTCCTGGCTGATGATCTGGGCGCCGTTGGACCACGGGAAGGCGAAGGAGTTCTGCAGATCCTGGTCGGGCGTCGTCGACATCCTGATGCCGTACTCCGCGTGGCCCTTGGTCTGCATGCCCTTGGCCAGCTTCTTGAGGTCGTCCCAGGTCTTCGGCGGCCCGTCGAAGCCCGCCGCCTTCGCCAGGTCGGTCCGGTAGAACAGCACCCGCGTGTCCACCGCCCACGGCACGCCGACCGTCTGGCTCCCCACCTGCGCCGACTTGAGCGGCCCCTGGAAGTAGACGCTGGTGTCCGTGCCCGCGGGCACCGTTTGGAACCCGTCGGTGAGGCCGCCCATCAGCGTGGTGCCGACCTGGGCGATGTCGGGGGTGACCCCGCCGGCTTCCGCGGTACGGAACTTGGCCGCCGCGTCCTGCCACGGTATCGAGGTGACCTTGACCTTGTAGCCGGGGTTCTCGGTCTCGAACTGCTTGAGCAGCTTAGGGAGGTTGTCGCCATCGCTGCCCATCGCCCACATGGTCAGTTCGGCGGTCTTCGGCGCGGCGGCGTTCTGCCCCGCCGACTGGCCGGAATCCGCTCCGCTGCCGCTGTCCGACGATCGCCCGCAGGCGGCGGTCAACAGCGTGACAGACAGCAGGGCGAGGGCAATCTTCACCTTGGGATGTCTCACGAGGGTCCTTCTGTCGATGCCCCGATGTTTCGAAAGGGCATTTATTAAAGAGTTTTCGCAACCGTAGCCACGGCGCTATCGCCCGTCAACGGTTCGCGCGCCGCGATATGCGCGGGAGTT
Source organism: Streptomyces sp. NBC_01317 (assembly GCF_035961655.1). Taxonomy (NCBI): domain Bacteria; kingdom Bacillati; phylum Actinomycetota; class Actinomycetes; order Kitasatosporales; family Streptomycetaceae; genus Streptomyces; species Streptomyces sp. NBC_01317. The sequence goes on from NZ_CP108393.1 coordinate 384,478, forward strand.
GCGGTTCCCGGCGCGCGGGCGGCGTGAGGCAGGGGGTGGGTGATGCCGGCGCGACAGAAGGGACCGGTGACGGGCCGTATACGAGCGGCGCGCCCCACAGAGGTCAGTCGACGCGGCGGATCGCGACGCGGCCGACGAGGCGGATTCCAGCCTGGCGAAGGAGGGTGTGGCGAAGGAGGGTGTGGCGAGTTTCGGTCAGCGGGTGTCGGCGGTACGTGCCGAGGGCGCCGCGGAGGTGGACCACCGGTCGCTGTGCGAGGCGCCGAAGAGCCGGCCTTCGACCTCGTCGAGCGCCCGGCGCACCCCGCCGAGCACGGTCGCCCGCCCGCCCAGCGCGGCGGGCGACAACCGCGGTGCGGGCGCGCCCAGTTGCCGCTCGCAGAGGTCGAGCGTGCGCTCGTCGAGGACCGGCATCAGCCGTGCGGCGGTGGCGGCCGGCAGGCCGCATATCACCACGAGTTCGGGGTCGAGGATGGTCGCCAGCATCGCGACCGGGCGCGCCACGATCGAGCCGAGCCGGTCCACGATCCGCCGGGCGACCGGGTCGCCGGCGTCGTAGGCCGCGAAGACCATGTCGGCGGTCACCTGCTCGGCTTCGCCCGCGGCGAGTTCCACCAGCCGCCCGGGACCCGGCACCGCGGAGGTATCCGCACTCGCATCCGCTGTCGCCGTCGCCCCGCCGACCGCCTCGCGGACCGCCTCCGCGCCCAACTGCGCGGCCTTGCGCATCACTCCGCCGGGCGGCCCCATGCCGGCCAGCAGATTCACCGCGGTCATCTCGCCGGCCACACCGTTGCTGCCGCGCACCAGGCGGCCGTTGACGATCAGCCCGGCGCCGAAGCCGTTCTCGCACACGTCGAGCAGTACCGCGTTCTGAAGGCCGCGGGCCGCGCCCTGCCAATGCTCGCCGATCATCGCGAGGTTGGCGTCGTTCTCCGCGACCACCGGCCAGGGCAGGGTGTGTTCGAGTTCGGTGATCACATCGCGGCTGCCCTCGCGGTACTCCGCCGCGGTCGCCGTGTCGTAGGCGTGCGACTGCACCGGCGCCGGGATGCTCACGCACACCTGCCACACCGCCTCAGGCACGAGTCCGGCCAGTGCGATCACCTCGTGCGCGATGGCCGGGCCGTGCCTGGTGACCTGCGAGCGCAGGCTGGTGTCGGTGTCGACCTCGTGGGACAGCTCCCCGCACACCCGCCCGGTCAGATCGGCGACGGCGGCGGTCACCCGGCGCTCACGGATTTCCAGCGAGACCACAAAGCCGGCCCGCGGATCGGTGCGGTAGCGGCGCGCCGGGCGGCCGGGCTGCGCTTCCTGCGCCGGGTCGCCGGACACCTCGACCACCAGGCCCTGGGCTATGAGCCAGTCACAGGTGGTGTGCACGGTCGGGCGCGACAGTCTGGTCAGCGTCATCAGGTCCGTCGCCGTGCTGGACTCGCCGTCCCGCATGGCGTCGTAGACCGCGGCGGCGTTCATCCAGCGGATCTGCGCCGCTGACGGCGTGCTCGTGCGCCTTGCCACCTCGGTCCTCCCTGTACCCGTCGGCCCGGCGAACCCGCGGGTTCGTCCCTTCACGGGCGCACTGCCAGAAGGTATCAAACCGCAGTTCACCGTGCTCGCTCCCACCGATCCGGTGCCACATCGCATCAGTGATCACTGACCGGACGGAGACATCCGATCGAGAAACACGCCCTAGTGGCGGTCGCCCGCCGCGCTGCCGTGGGGGGCCCAAGACCTCGATCGACGCCAGGTCGTCGGCCGTCAGGTCGATGTCCGCCGCGCCGGCGTTCTGTTCCAGGTACGTGCGGCGCTTGGTGCCCGGGATCGGGACGGCGTCGTGGGCCATCAGCCAGGCCAGTGCCAGCTGGGTGGAGGTGACGCCCTTGGCCCTGGCCAGGGCGCCGACGTGGTCGGCCAGTGCGGCGTTCGCGGTGATGTTCTCCTCCGAGAAGCGCTTCAGGCCGCGCCGGGCGTCGTCCGGGGCCAGGTCCTCGCGGCGGGTGATCGTACCGCCCAGGAAGCCCCGGCCGAGCGGTGAGAACGCGACGAATCCGATGCCCAGCTCCCGTACGGTGTCCAGCACGCCGTTCTGCTCCACATCGCGGCTGAACAGGGAGTACTCCGACTGGAGCGCGGTCAGCGGATGGACCGCGTGGGCCCGGCGCAGCTGGTCGGGGGTCGCCTCGGACAGGCCGAGATAGCGGACCTTCCCGGCCCGCACCATCTCGCTCATCGCTCCGACCGTCTCCTCGACGGGCACGCCGGGGTCCACCCGGTGCAGGTAGTAGAGGTCGATGACGTCCGTGCCGAGGTGCTTCAGGGAGCGGTCCACCGACCGGTGGGCGTACGCGGGGCTGCCGTTCGGCCCGTGGGCCGTTCCGTCGTCGTCGAACTCGGTGGCGAACTTCGTCGCGAGGGTGATCTCGTCGCGGCGGGCGCCGAGGGCCCGCCCGATCAGCTTCTCGTTCGTGAACGGGCCGTAGGCCTCCGCGGTGTCGATGAGTGTGACGCCGAGGTCTACCGCCCGGTTGAGCGTGGCGATGGCCTCCTGCTCGTCACGGGGGCCGTACCAGACGCTCATCCCCATCGCGCCGAGACCTTCGGCGGAGACGGTCAGGCCCTGGGATCCGAGTTTCACGTTCTTCATGGAGAGGTGGCGCCCTTTCGGTGGCGAGCGACGGGTCCGGTCGGTAGTGACCGATGTGTCCAGCTTCCACCCTGGAGCGCGCTCCGGGGCAAGCCGCACCTCTCGTGCACGCCGGGACGGTACGTGGCAGGGTGTGTGCCGACCGCGGACGCGAGGAGGCACCATGGGCGAGAGCACCACCGACACCACCGGCACGGAAGCGTGTCTGGGCTTCGACGACTGGACGTGGCTGAACCCGCCCGCCCGCTGGGCCCCGTACGACGACGCGCTCGACGTCACGACGGACCCGGACACCGACTTCTGGGTGACCACGCACTACGGCTTCGTACGGGACACGGGGCACGCGCTGCTGCGCCCGGTGCCGGCGGAGTTCCGGCTGCGGGCGACGTTCAGTGGCGAGTACCACGAACAGTACGATCAGGCCGGGCTGTTGCTGCGGATCGACGGGAAGAACTGGATCAAGACCGGGATCGAGTACGTCGACGGCAGGCAGCAGTTGAGCGCGGTGGTGACCCGCGAGGTGTCCGACTGGAACGTCGTGCCGCTCGCGTATCTCACCGACGCCCCGGGGCCGGTGACCGTCGAGCTGCGGCGCGAGGGCGACACGGTCACGATCCTGTACGGCCTCGGCGGCGCACCCGAGACGATGCTGCGGCTCGCCTATTTCCCGCCGGAGGTACCCGCCCAGGCCGGGCCGATGTGCGCGTCGCCCGACGGGAAGGGCTTCACGGCCCGGTTCACCGCGCTGAGTCTCGACGCGCTCACGTGAGGTGACGGGGGGCCGCGGGCGGTGGCCACGGGGCTGCCGCAGGCCCTCTGGCACAAGCCTCGGCCGGACGCTTTGCTGGATGGGCCCCCCGTCGCTCCCACCGCCGAGGACCCGCCATGACGCACCCGACCGATCCTGTCGACCCCGTGGCCACTCCCGCTCCCGCCGCCACTCCCGCCGCCACCGTCCCCGCACCTGTGCCCGTACGCGGCCCTCGCCAGGTGCCCCTCCTCGGGAACCTGCCCGCGTTCGCCCGTGACCCGCTCGGCTTCTTCACCCGGTTACGGGGGCTCGGCGACCTCGTCGAGTGGAAACTCGGGCCGCAGCGCGCCCTGTTCCTCTCCCGGCCCGAGCACATCGGGGAGTTGCTCACCGGCGTGGAGACGCGGTACCGCCACCCCGAACTCGGCTGGGCGTTCAAGCTGGTGCTCGGCGAGGGGGTGGTCACCTCGGAGGGGCCGGCCTGGCGCCGCAAGCGCGCGCTGGTCCAGCCGGCCGTACGTCCCCGTCAGGTCCGGGGCCACGCGGGCACGATGGCGGACTGCGCGGCCACCCTGGCCGTCTCCTGGCGGCCCGGTCAGCGTGTCGACGTCCGGCAGGAGATGCTCGGCCTCACCCAGCGCATCGCGGTACGCACCCTGTTCGGGGCCGACACGGCGGGGCGCGAGGGCGCGATCGGTCCGGCGATGGACATCGCGCAGCGGGAGATCGGCAGTGAGTTCCGGGGGCTCACCCTCTTCCTGCCGCCCTGGGTGCCCACTCCGGGCCGCCGCCAGCTCAGGAGGGCCGTGGCCGTCATCGACCGCGAGGTCGCGCGGGTCACCGACCACCGCAGGCGCGCCGGGGACGGGGAGACCAGGGACGACCTGCTCAGCCGGCTGCTCGCCGCGCGGGACGAGGAGGACAGGCCGCTCAGCGACAAGGAGATCCGCGACGAGGCGGTGACGCTCTACATCGGCGGCCACGAGACGACCGGCACGACGCTGACCTGGGCGTGGTACCTCCTCGCCCGCGATCCTGTGGCGCGGGCGCGCCTGGACCGGGAGCTGGCGGACGTTCTCGCCGGCCGGACGCCGGGGCACGACGATGTCAAGGATCTTCCCTGGACCGAGCAGATCGTGAAGGAGACCCTGCGCCTCTATCCGCCGGTCTGGCTGATGACGGCGATCGCCAAGCAGGATTCGACGCTGGGGGGACGGCCGGTGGCGGAGGGCACGGTCCTGTGGTCGAGCCAGTGGAGCGCCCACCGTGACGCCCGCTGGTTCCCCGACCCGGAGGCCTTCCGCCCGGAGCGGTGGGACGCGGACGCGTCACCCGCCGTGCCGGACCACGCGTGGTTCCCGTTCGGGGGCGGCGCGCGGGCGTGCCTCGGCGCGCGGTTCGCGATGGTCGAGGCGGTGCTCGTCCTGGCGACGCTCGCGCAGCGCTTCCATGTCGACGTGGAGCCGGGCGAGAATCCGCCGAAGACCGGGCTCACGCTCCAGCCCTCCCTGCCGGTACGGGGGACCCTGCGGGCGGTCGTCCCGGCCGGGACGACCGCCCGCAGGCCTGAGCGGACGCCCGGCCCCCGGGTGCGGCAGGCTCAGGACGAACCGCCCTCGCGCGGGCGCAGGCCCTCCACCAGCGTGCCGACCGTCCGGGACACCAGTTCCTCCAGCGGCCGGTCACCGTTCACGCCCGTGGTGGCGAGGACCGCGAGGCCCTGGAGGACGGCGAGGACGGTCAGGTCCACGCGGCCGGTGGTGTCGGCGTCGATGTCGCCCCGGGCCCGTGCCTGGGCGAGCAGGGCGACAGGGGCGGCGAAAGCGCGGTCATTGGCCTCCCGGAGCCGTGCGGCGCGGGTCGCGTCCTTCGATGTGTGCATCAGGCCGAGGAGGGCGCGGTGCTCGACCGCGAACGCGACGTACGCCTGCGCGAAGGTCACGAGCCGCGCCGTGAAATCGCCGTCCTCGTACACGTCGGGGGATCCGCCCAGCGCCGCGTCCAGGCGGCGGCCCAGCCGTTCGTACCCGTCCTCGGCCAGGGCGTCCATCAGGGCCTGCTTGTCGGCGAAGTGGCGTCTCGGGGCGCCATGGCTGACCCCGACCTCCCGCGCCAGCTCCCGCAGCGAGAGGCCGTCGGCGCCGTGGGCGGCCAGCGTCCGCTCCGCCTGCCGGAGCAGGGCCGTCCGCAGGTCGCCGTGGTGGTAGGGCCGGGGGGTGCTCATCGGCTCACCCTATCCTAATGTTGTCGTTGACTACATTGTATCCATTGTCTACATTGGACGTATGAGCCCTTCCTCGCGCGCCCCACGGTGGTCCCTCTCCGGCCTACCCGCCCAGACCGGCCGTACGGTCCTGATCACGGGCGCGGGCAGCGGCATCGGGCTGGAGACGGCGCGGGCGTTCGCCTCCGCCGGAGCCCGGGTCACCCTGGCCGTCCGCAGCGTCGACGCGGCGCGCGCGGCGGCCTCGGACCTGCCCGGCCGCCCCGGGGTGCTTCCCCTGGACCTGGCCGATCTCTCCTCGGTACGGCGGTTCGCCGCGGCCTGGGACCGGCCCCTCGACGTCCTGGTCAACAACGCGGGGGTGGCCAACGTGCCACTGCGGCGGACCGCCGACGGCTTTGAAACGCACCTGGGCACCAACCACCTCGGTCACTTCGCGCTGACCAACCTCCTCCTGCCCCGGATCACCAGGCGTGTGGTCACCGTCGCGTCCAACGCGCACAAGGGGGCCGCGCTCGACCTCACCGACCTGAACTGGCGGCGCCGCCCGTACCGGGCCCCGGCCGCCTACGGGCAGTCCAAGCTCGCCAACCTGCTCTTCACGCTGGAGCTGCAACGGCGGCTGACGGAGGCCGGATCGGCCGTCCTCGCGGTGGCCGCGCATCCGGGCGCGGCCACCACCGGGCTCAACCGTCACCTCGGTCCCGCCATGACGTTCGTGGCCGCCACCGTCGGGCGGATCGTCCAGCAGAGCGGTTCGGCGGGGGCCCTGCCCACGCTCTTCGCGGCCACCCAGCCGCTGGCCGGGGGGAGTTACGTCGGCCCCGACGGACGGGGGGAGCAGCGCGGCCACCCCACGCTCGTCGGGCGGAGCGCGGTGGCCCAGGACCCCGTCCTCGCCCGGAAGTTGTGGGAGGCGTCGGAGCGGTTCACCTCAACCGCCTTTCCTCACCTCGTCCCCTGACGAGGGCACCACGCGCCGCCCGACCGCCTCCGCCGCCGCGCCCATGGCGACACCCGCGACGATCAGCACGACCGACACATAGATCTCGTAGCCGTCGAAGACGTCGAACCTGGCCACCAGGGACCAGAGTCTGAACCACCCGCCGGTCAGCTCGTACAGGAGGCCGCCGACGCCCTGGGCCAGCAGGACGAAGCAGAGGAAACCGAAGAAGGTCTTCACCTCTCCGAGGGTAGGGAGAGCGGCGGCGCGGGACCATCGGTCATCGGGAGCGGCCACCCTGACCAAAGTCGCGGGCGGGCCGCCGGCCGGCCTACCGAAGTCTCGCCCGCGTCACCCCGTGCCCGTACGGACGGCCGCCGAGGCCGCCGAGGCCTCGATGACCGTCCGGGCCGAGCGGGTCACGCCGTTGACCGTCACCGCGAGGGTCACGGTCCCCGGCCGCAGGGCGGTGAGCGTGCCCGTGGCCGGGTCGAAGAGGGCCGCGTGCCGGTCCCGTAGCCGCTGCCGGTCCCGTACACCCTGCCGGTCCCGTACCCCCGGCCGGTCCCGCAGGTCCCGCACCCCCTGCCGCCCGTCCCCGATCAGCACGTTCGGCGAGCCCGTCCAGTCCGCGCTCAGCGGGAAGGCCACCGGCACCTGCCTGCTCCCCTGGGTGACGTACGCCGCGACCTTCGCGTCGTGTCCCGGGGTCAGCACCGCCGGGGTGTCCAGCGTCAGCGCGTCGGTGTGCGCGCGGGTCTGGACCGAGATCCAGTCGGGGCCGCCCGTCCACGGCGCCCCCCGGGCGGCGGTCCACTCGCCCGGGGACACCCGGTCCACACCGACCAGCGACCACCCGGTGAAGCCGCCCTCGCCCGGCGGGGCCGAAGGGGCCTTCCCCGCGTTGCCGTTGACGAGATACGGCACACCGTCCACGCGCGAGGCGTCGAAGACCCCGACGTGGCCGCCGATCAGCGCCGCGCCCTTGCCGGTCGTACGGCGGAAGTCGGCGAGCCACCCTTCGAGCAGCGCCGCCTCCTTCCGGTCGCCCAGCTGGCTCGCCTTCTGGACGGTCGGGTCGCGCGGTGGTACGTGCTCGATCACCACGAGCGAGCCCACCCCGTCGTCCTCCGCCGCCACGTCCAACTGCGCACGCGCCTCCTCGATCTGGGCGAGACCGCCGCCACGCAGCGACAGACTCGACGTGTCGAGGGTGAGGAACCGGGTCCCCCGGTGGTCGAACACCCGGTGGGCGGGGCCGAATTGGGCGGTGAAGTTGTCGATCGTCCCACCCATCACCTCGTGGTTGCCCGGCACGTAGTACCAGGGCAGCGTGTCCCCCAGCTCCTCGGTCAGCACCCGGCGCGCGAACGCCAGGTCCTCGGGCGCCCCCTCGTCCACCAAGTCCCCGTTGACCACAAGGAAGTCGGGCTTCGCCGCCCTGATCTCGCGCAGGGTACGGCGGGCTTGGTCCACGATCGGACTGTCCGGGTCGCGGGCGACGAACTGGGCGTCGGACATCACCGCGAACCGCCAGTCCCGGCCCTCGGTGCGGGCCGCGGTGGCGATCAACGGGTCGGCGGGACGCCGCTGTTCGGGCAGGTCCACGGTGGGCGGCAACTGCGCCGTCAGGTCGTCGAGCACGACCTCCCCGGTGTACTGCTTCGTGGCCGCGGTCTCGGCGAGGTAGAAGCGGTACACACTCAGCGGGGTCGCGGCGCCCTCGGGCACGGTGAAGGTCACCTGCCGCCAGCCGGTCCAGGTGACGTACGGACCGCGCAGCAACTGGTCCGAGCCGGCCGCGTCCTTGAGATGCAGCGTGGGCCAGGCGCCCCGGCCGTCCCCCTTGATCCAGAGTGCGAACGACTGCGGGCGGCCGGGGACTTGAAGCGGTACGGGCGGCAGCGCGTAGGCGGCGCGGGTCGCCGTCGACTGCGTGAAGTCGTAGCCGAGGCGCAGTCCGGTGCCGGTACGGCCGTCCGGCACGGCGCCGACCGAGCCGCTCGCCCGCGCCTGGGAGAAGGTCCAGGACGCGGCGTCGTCGAAGCCGGTGACCGGCCGCTCCTCCAGTCCGACGGTGACGGCGAGCGCGGTGGTGACCCCACCGGCGGTGGCCGTGATCCGGCCGGCTCCCGCGCCCGTGAGGGAGCGGACGGTGAAGTTCTCGGCGCCGTCGTCGGTGACGGAGAAGAGGGAGCGGTCGAAGTCCAGGGTGACATCACGGGGTTCGACCGGCGCGCTGGTGCCATGGGCGTCGAGCCCGACGATACCGAAGGTGCCGGAGGCCGCCGCGTCCGCGAGTCCGACCCGCTGGGTCGTGGGGCGGATCCGGTCGAGCCGGTCGAGGACCGTCAGCTCCGTCCCGCCCCCGGCGGGTCCGCGCTCGGCTCTCACCTCGGTGGTGCCGCTCGCGCGGGCGGTGAACAGGCCGCGCGCGTCGACCCGGCCGACGGAGGACCGTACCGCCCGCCAGTGGGGCGCACCGGCGGCTGGCCCGTACGTCTCGTCGTAGCCGGCGGCGGTCAACTGCCGGGTCAGACCGGGGAAGACGCGCTCCGGGTGGCCGCCCCTGATCGGGTCGACGGTCGGTGCGCCGGCCGGGGGCGTACGGGTCGAGACCCAGAACCCGTCGAGCCGTCCGCTGCCGTCGGGGGCGGTGAGGGCGAGGCCGTTGGGGACGGCGCGTTCGCTGCCGTCGGAAGGGCTGTTCTCCACCTTCGGCGTGTCGCTGCCCGGGACGCGGGCGACCAGCGTCGAGGAGCCGCCGCCGTCGAGGTTGAGGGCGCTGTACGACCCGGCGCGCCGCATCATCAGGCCGAGTTCGGTGAGGGTCACCCCGCCGCTGTCGGCCTGCCGCCCGTCGACGGTGAGGATCCGCATCGTGGAGCCGTCCCGCGAGAACCCGACGGCGGTACGCGGGGCCGCGGTGTTGTTGCCCTCGCCGTCGTGGTTCTGCGCGACCCCGTCCACGACGAGCAGTTCCCGCCCCCCGACGGCGGTAGGGGGCACCGGCCCGCTGTCCGTGCGCGGGCGGTACGCGACCGTCACCGGCTCACCGGGGCGCAGCGCCCCGAGGGCCTCGGCCCCCGCCTCCCGCCCGACCAGGACGGTGGTGCCCGGCGCGATGGGCCCGGTGCCGGGGCGGTCCGTCACGGAGACGACCTCGCCGTCCCGGACGACCGCTTCCGCGACGGGGGCCGCCCGGTCCACGGTCAGGGCGCGGTCGGCGCGGCCCCAGCCCGCCGTGTAGACGCCGAGGGAACCGGCGGGCACGTTCGCGGCGTTGTACGCGGCCAGGGGGTGCGGTCCCGAGGGCAGGGTCACCGTCCCCTCGAAGTAGAGCCGGAGGATCCGCCCCGCGTTCCCGGGGCCGATCCCGACGGCCCGTTCGGCGCCGGCCGCCGGGGAGTGGTCGACCTGGCCGTCCCTGATGCCGGGTCCCTGCGGCGCGCCCGTCTCGTTGATGTCGAAGAAGTCCGCGTTGATCGCGGCGACGGTACGGCGCCCGGCGCCCGGGTCGTGGAGCGCGGCGAGTTCGGAGACCGTACGCCGGTCGGAGACCTGGCCGGAGGACAGGTAGTCGGCCCGGGCGCCACCGTCGAGGTCCACGGAGAGTGTGTCGACCCGCAGCCACGCGGCGGCTTCGAGCCGGTCGTACGAGGTGAGGGTGACACCGGGGGCGACGGGCCGGGAGGAGCGCGACGTCTCCAGTCCTTCTCCGTCCCCACCGGCCGTGACCGTCGCCGGGGCCCCGCCCCCCGCGCTCGCCGGCGGGGGCGCGACCGGCCGCAGGATCCCGGCGGCGGTCAGCGGCCGGGGGTCGGGCGTGGAGTCGGCGAAGGACGGGGAGACCGCCCCCGCCGTCAGGGCGGTCGCCGCCGTGAACAGCACGACGGACCGCCAGGCGTTGCCTGGGCCCACAACTTCTCCTGGGAGACGGTGAATTCGTTCGGGTGAGCACTGTCTGCCGCCAGCTTTGCCGTGCACACACCAATGAACCAGGAGTTCGGGGAAACGCCGGGAAGAACACGCGGTGACAGCGCCGGACGCCACCCGCTGGACCAGCCGGTCATGGCCCCCAGGCGGCGCACTGACATCTCTTGGAAAATTTCAGGGGGAGGTGTCGATCCGGGCCTCTCCCGTTCGACGTACAAGTGAGAGGCGGGGAAAGCCCCGCTCCGGCCCGCCAGGGCCGGCCACCACATGACGGAGTCACCATGCCGCGTTTCCTGACCATGATCCGCATCGATGAGCAGAACACGCCGACCGAGGCTCCCGGCCCCGAGTTCGACGAGCGCATGGGCGCGCTGCTGGAGGAGATCACCAAGGCGGGGGTCATGCTGGACACGGCCGGCCTGGCGCCGACCTCCGACGGCACCCGGGTCACCTGGGCCGACGGCAAGGTGCGCTACACGGACGGGCCCTTCACCGAGACCAAGGAGGTCATCGGCGGCTACTCGCTGATCCAGGCCAGGGACAAGGCGGAGGCCCTGGAGTGGGCCAGGCGCTTCCTGGAGATCCACCCGGCCCACTGGACCGTCACCGCGGAGGTCCGCGAGATCGTCGAGGGCTGACACGGCCGCCCACCGTCCCGTACGCGGATCGCCCCTGCCCCGCCGCTCCTACGGGGTGGGGTCGATCCGCGTACGGGAACGGGGCGACGACCCGGGCCTGGCCTCCCTCCGCAGGAGCAGCAGCGCCATGTCGTCACCGCCGCCCTGGGTGCCCAGCCGGTCGAACAGCATGTCGGCCAGGTCCGGCAGCTCCTCCGGGCCCGTCCTGACCGCCTCCGCCAGCACCTTCATCCGGTCCCCCAGGTCCGTGCCGGGCTCCTCCACCAGGCCGTCCGTGCAGAGCAGCAGTGTGTCGCCGGGGCCCAGCGTCCCGGTGGTGACCGGGTAGTCGATCCCGCCGTCCCCGGCGAACTCGGCGGCGAGGCCGAGCGGCAGCCCGCCGGTCGTCGTGATCCAGCCGCAGGCTCCGCCGGCGACCCGCACCATCGGGTCCAGATGCCCCGCCCGTACGATCTGCAAGCCTCCCGTCGACAGGTCGACCTCCACATACGTGCAGGTGGCGAAGCGGTCGGTGTCCAGCTCGTGCAGGAAGGCGGCGGCGCGGGCCATGGCGGTGGCGGGCGGGTGGCCCTCGGCGGCGTACGCCCAGAGCACCATCCGGAGCTGGCCCATGACCACGGCGGCGTCCGTGTCGTGGCCCTGGACGTCGCCGATGGTCAGGCCCACCCGCCCGCCGGGCAGCTGGAGCACGTCGTACCAGTCCCCGCCGACGCTCCGCCCGATCCGCGCGGGGCGGTAGCGGACGGCCGTCAGCGCCCCAGGGATGTCGGGGATGTGGCGCGGGAGCATCGCCTGCTGGAGGCCCTCGGCGAGGTCGTGCTCCTGGTCGTAGAGCATGGCCCGCTGGAGGCTCTGCGCGATGCTGCTGCCGAGCGCGACCAGCAGCGCGCGCTCCGAGTCGCTGAAGTCGCCGTGCCGGGGGTAGAGCATCGCGAGCACGCCGATGGGCCTGGCCTGGGCGATCAGCGGGAGATACGCCCCCGAGGAGACGACCAGCGGCTCGATGTGCGGCCAGAGCAGCGGGTAGGCGTTGCGGAACTCCTCCCGCGAGGTGACGAAGCGGGGCCGCTCGTTCCGTACCGCCTCGCTCATCGGGTACGGCTCGTCGATCCGGGTGTACTGGAGCTCCGTCGCGAAGGGGCCGTTACGCCCCTGCGCGACCAGCCTGATCCGTGTCCCCTCGACCACCCCGAGCGAGACGCTCTCCGCCCTGAGGTGACCGAGCGCCTCCTCGTCCTCCAGGACCTTGATGACGTCGTGCACGGTCTCGGCGTGGGACAGCAGGGTGGTGGTGCGCTCCACCATCTCCGTCAGCCGCCGCCGGCCCGCGTCCAGCTCGTTCCTGGCGGCCGCGTCGGCGAGGTCGTGGTGGGCGATCCGGACGATGCCGATGACCCGGACGGCGTTCGTCCGCTCGTCGCGGAGGATCCGCGCCTGGGTGTGGGTCCACCGCATCGCCCCGTCGCGGCAGCGGATCTGGAAGTACGTGGCGTAGCGGTCCGTGCCCCGCTCCACGGCCTGTCCCACGACGGCGTTCACCCGCGCCGCCTCGTCGGCCGGGATGCGGGACAGCAGCGACTCGCCCCTGCCGTCGTACTCGTCCTCGCGCAGGTCGAACACCTCGAGGGCGGGGCCGTCCAGATGGAGTGCTCCGCTGACGAGGTTCCAGTCGAAACCGCCCATGCGGTTGAGGGCGAGTCCCAGTCCCGGATCGGCGGGCCAGTCGTCCGGCAGCGACCCGGCGCCCGGCCGAGCGCCCTGATCAGCCATGCAGCCACCCTCTCACCGATCGCCGTTTCGCACGCGCCGAGCGGCCGGTGAGGACCCGTGTCCACGGTCCACGCCCGGCCCAGCGCCCGCCCCCGCGTCCACGGTCCGGAAAGCGCTTCCGGTCCGGGGGCCGGCCGGAGGAGACTGCGGCCGCACGTCGAGCGCGTGCGACCGCTGCCGAAAAGGACTCCGCTCTCCATGCAGAAACCCGAAACCGCTCACCGTCCCGGTCCGCTGGACCACCACTACTCGGGGGAGCATCCGCTCCGTACCCTCGCCTACCTCTTTCGTCCCGACCGCCGCAGGCTCCTCCTCGTCGTCGCGGTGTTCACCGTCAAGCACATCCCGGTCTGGCTGCTCCCCCTGATCACGGCCAACATCATCGACGTGGTCGTGGAGCACCGGCCCGTCTCCGAGCTCTGGTACAACGCCGGGGCCCTCGTCTTCGTCCTCGCCCTCAATTTTCCGATGGCGCTGCTCTACGCGCGCCTGATGAGTGCCAGCATCCGCCGGATGGGGCGTGAGCTGCGGTCCGCGCTCTGCCGCCGGATGCAGTACCTGTCCCTCGGCTACCACGCGCGGGTCAGCGCGGGTGTCCTCCAGACCAAGGTGGTACGGGACGTCGAGGCCGTCGAGCAGATGACCCAGCAGAGCGGCGACCTGGGGCTGGGCGCCATCATGACGCTGCTGGGCGGCCTGGTGGTGATCGGGTTCCGTACGCCGGTGGTGCTGCCGGTGTTCCTCGTGGTCGTGCCGCTGGCCGCGCTGCTGGTACGGCGGCTGCGCTCGCGGATCCGTACGAACAACGAGGAGTTCCGGCTGGAGATCGAGCGGCTGTCCTCGCGCGTCGGCGAGATGACCACACTGATCCCCATCACCCGCGCCCACGGCCTGGAGCGCACGGCGCTGCACCGCGTCGACAACACGCTGGAGCGGGTGCTCACCGCCGGATTCCGGCTGGACGTGCTCAACGGGCGCTTCGGCTCGCTGTCCTGGATCCTGCTGAACACGCTGGCGGTCGGCTGTCTGACGGGCTCGGCGGTGGTCGCGTACTACGGCTGGATGGGCATATCGGCCGGTGACGTCGTCATGATCAGCACGTTCTTCACCGCGCTGACCGCTTCCCTGATGACCCTGATGAACCTGACGCCGATCATCTCGAAGGGACTGGAGTCGGTGCGCTCGGTCGGCGAGGTGCTCCAGGCGCCGGACCTGGAGAGCAACGAGGGCAAGACGTCCGTCGACCGTGTCGAGGGGCGGATCGACTTCGAGGGGACGGGATACCGCTACCCGGAGGCGGCGGAGCCCTCGGTGCGCGGCTTCGACCTGACGGTGCGGCCCGGCGAGACGATAGCCCTGGTCGGCGCGTCGGGTGCGGGCAAGTCGACCCTGCTGAACCTGCTGATCGGTTTCATCCGGCCGACCGAGGGGCGCATCCTGCTGGACGGCGCGGACATGGCGTCGCTCGATCTGCGGACGTACCGGCGTTTCCTGTCGGTCGTGCCGCAGGAGTCGATCCTCTTCGAGGGGACGATCCGGGAGAACGTGACGTACGGCCTGGCGGGCGGCGAGGACGAGACCGCGCTGCGGCACGCGCTGGACGCGGCGAACGCGACGGAGTTCGTGGACCGGCTGCCGGACGGCCTGGACACGGTGGTGGGGCAGCGCGGCGCCCGGCTGTCGGGCGGCCAGAAGCAGCGGCTCGCGATCGCCAGGGCGCTGATCAGGGATCCGCGGATCCTGGTGCTGGACGAGGCGACGTCCGCGCTGGACAACCGGTCGGAGGCGCTGATCCAGGACGCGCTGGCGCGGCTGGTGGCGGGCAGGACGGTGTTCGTCGTGGCGCACCGGCTGTCCACGATCCAGAACGCGGACCGGATCGTGGTGATGGAGCACGGCCGGATCGTGGAGACGGGCAGCCATCAGGAGCTGCTGGCGCGGGGCGGGTCGTACGCGACGACGCTCCAGCCCCGGAGGTCGGGGTGATCGTTCAGGGGAGTCGTGCGGTCCTGGGTGACGCCGTTCAGAGGGAGTCGTGCGGCTCCGACGTCATCCGGTCCACCTGGCCGGTGTCCAGGGGCGGCTGGGTGAAGGCGATGTGCGGGGTGCGCAGCCCGGCCATGACCAGGTCGAGGTGGCGCTGCCAGGCGTCGGGCGCGGCGGCGCCCGACGTCTCCACGACCCCGCGTATCCCCCACACGACCATCGCGATGTCCGTGACGGTGACCTGGTCGTTGACCACGCCGGCCCGCCGTGCCCCGGACAGCAGGCGGTCGGTGATCCCGCGCAGGTGCGCCACCTGCGCGGGGCGGGCCAGTTCGCCCCACGCGCCAGGGAGGTGGCCCCGGCTGCCGGCGATGAGCCGGCCGACGGTACGGAGGAACCGGTCGAGGCCCTCGCCGGGCGGCTGCCGCGCGGCCTCCTCGGCGAGGGTGACCAGCTTGTCGTAGAAGACCTCGACCAGCTCCGCGACCAGGGCCTCCTTGGTGGGAAAGCGGCGGTAGAGCGTCGCGGGGCCCACTCCGGCGAGGCGGGCGATGTCCTCCATGCCGGCGGTGGGTCCCTGCGCGGCGAAGGCCCGGCCGGCCGCGTCGATCATGCGGGCACGGTTCTCGGCGGCGTCGCGGCGCAGCGCCGGCCGGCGCGTCTTGGACGGTGCGGTGGGGTCGCCGGTGTCGTCGTGTCTCCCGGCCGTCCCCAGGTCGCCCGTCATTCCGGCTGCCCTGACTCCGCCGGGAAGGCCGTCGACCGGCTGACCTCGGCCCACTCCCGCGTCTCGCGGATCCGCGCCTCGGTCGACTTCTCCACGGCCTCCACCGCGTCCGCCCCGAGCAGCAGCCGGAGCGGCGGCTCGTCCCGCCGTACGGCGTCCAGGATCACCCGCGCGCCGCGCGCCGGGTCGCCCTCCTGCACCCCGTCGGTGCCGTCGCGGTAGCGGTGGATCGCGCCCACGCTGGCCTCGTAGTCCGGGCCCACCTCGGCGCGGTGCATGGTCGTGCTCTGCCAGTCGGTGCGGAAGGCGCCGGGCTCGACGATGATCACCCGCACGCCGAAGGGCCTCACCTCGTTGTTGAGCACCTCGGAGAAGCCTTCGACGCCGAATTTGGCGGTCTGGTACGGGCCCAGCCCGGGGGAACCGCCGACCCGTCCGCCGACGGACGAGAACTGGACGAAGCGGCCGGACCGCTGCCGCCGCAGCACCGGCAGCGCCGCCTTGGTCACGTTGATGACGCCGAACAGGTTCGTCTCGATCTGGGCGCGGAACTCGGACTCCGGCGTCTCCTCGATCGGCGCGGAATTGGCGTACCCGGCGTTGTTCACGACCACGTCGAGCCGGCCGAAGGCGTCGAGCGCGAGTTGTACGGCCGCACGGGCCGCCGCCGGGTCGGTGACGTCGAGCGCGGTCGCCCGCACCCGGTCCCCGTACTTCCGGACGAGGTCGTCGAGTTGCTCGGGGCGACGCGCCGTCGCGACGACGTGGTCCCCGGACTCCAGGGCGGCCAGGGCCAGCTCCCGCCCGAATCCGCGGGAGCTTCCGGTGATGAGCCAGGTCTGTGACATGTCGGCTCCTCGATGAGCGATAAGCGATAAGCGATAAGCGATAAGCGATAAGCGATAAGCGATAGACCATCTCTCACTTCACGCTAACACGGCGGCCCGGTCAGCGCGGCCGCCGGACCGGGGACGAGGCCGTGGAGCGCCCCTGACCCTCGTCACCGGGGGCCGGGTCGATCCGGCGCGGCCTGACATGTTCGTACGCCATCGTCGTCTGGACGTCGGCGACCTCGCGGCGCTCGGTGAGCCGGTCGATGACAAAGGCGTAGACGCCGTTCACGTCCGGGACGGCGATGTGCAGCAGGAAGTCGTGGGCGCCGGAGGTCACGAACAGGCCGATGACCTCCGGCAGCCGCGCCGCCCACTCCCGGAACCCCTCGATGACCGGCCGGGCCGGCGGGCGGATGCGGACCGAGATCAGTGCCTGGACGGGTCGGCCGATCGCGTCGAGGTCGACGGCCGCGTGGTAGCCGGTGACCACTCCGTGCTCGCGGAGCAGCTTCACGCGCTCCAGCGAGGTGGACGGCGAGACGCCGGTCTTGGCCGCGAGATCGCGGTTGGTCTGCCGTGCGTCGTTCTGCAACTCCCGCAGCAGGGCGAGATCGACCGCATCAAATTTCATGGAACACCTCTCAGACCGCATGACGTACGGCACCTGGCGACAGACCCGGGACGTGTGCCTAGCGTATCGGGGTGTCCGTACACGAACGAGTAGCAGGAGCACCATGTCCCTCCCCCAGCTGACCGGCGACGACGTGACCACCCACCGGCCGACGCGGCAGGCCAGGCTCAAGTGGGTCGTCGTCGTGGACGAGAGCCTCCCGGCGGGCCGGGCGGCCAACGCCGCCGCCTGCATGGCCGCCGCCGTCGGCAAGGCCCTGCCCGATCTCCTCGGCCCCGGCGGCGAGGACGCGTCGGGTGTCCCCCACGCGGGCCTGCCGTGGGCGGGCTGCACCGTCCTGGCCACGGACGCGGACGCGCTGCGCGCGCTGCGGGCCAAGGCCGCCACGAGAGAGGACATCCTGATCGTGGACATGCCCGAACCGGCGCAGACCGCACGGGTGTACGACGACTACCTCGGAGTGCTCGCCGCGACCGGGCAGGACACCCTCGGTTACTGCGGCGTCAGCCTCGTCGGGCCCCGCAACCGGGTGGACAAACTGGTCGGCGGGCTCGCTCTACTGCGCTGACCGGGGGTTGATCCGGTGGATTCCGCATCCATTGGGCCGATATCCGTTACCCGGTGTGAGTCGCGGCGTTGAACGTGCGTGAAGGCCGCACAACGTGCGGCTGTGCTCGAAACGTTCAAGGAGAAACTTGATGTCGCGTATCGCGAAGGCAGCTGCTGTTCTCGCCGGCACGGGCGCCGTGCTGGCCGGTGGCGCCGGAATGGCCGCTGCCGACGCCGGTGCCGAGGCTGCGGCCGTCGGCTCGCCCGGTGTCCTGTCCGGCAACCTGCTCCAGGTGCCCGTGCACGTCCCGGTCAACCTCTGCGGCAACACCGTCGACGTGATCGGCCTGCTCAACCCGGCGTTCGGCAACACGTGCGCCAACGTCTCGGCACCCCAGACCGGCGGCTACGGCGGCTGAACACGGACTGACGTGTCCGGCCCCCGGGCCACACGTTCCCGTTGAATGACGGCCTCCCGCGCCGCGGCGCGGGGGGCCGTCGTCCGTCGGGCCGCGAGTGGTCGCCGTCCGGCTCAGGCCGACGCCCCGTTGGCCGCTGCCTCAGGTCTCGTAGCGGTAGATCTTGCGGTGGTCGAGCAGCGTGGACGGCTTGACGTTCCAGGGCGGCAGCGGCTCCTCCAGGCTGATCGCCCGGCCGTGCTGGGGATCCCTGGCGGGCAGCTTCTTCTTCGGCAGATAGGTCGCCTTCGGGTGCTTCTGCTGCCAGCGGTCCCACAGCAGGTCGACAAAGGCGTGGTGCAGCCAGAACGCCGGGTCGTTCGGGGAGGCCGCGCCCAGCATGGCTCCCCCGATCCAGCGGTGCACCCGGTTGTGGTTGCGCCAGCGCTCTCTGCCGCCGGACGTCCAGCCTTCGAGGCGGTTGCGGAAACCGGAGGTGGCGGTCGAGTCCCAGGGGGCCGCGTCGTAGACCTTCTCGTTCATCGCCGCGGCCAGTTCCGCCTTGCTGGGCAGGGCGATCGGGGAGGAGGGACGGCCCAGGTCCCGGGTGAGGAACCGGTCGTCGGTCACCCCGCCCTTGATGCTCCAGTTGCCCGCGCTGTAGGCGAAGGGGCCCGTCATGACCTGCTGGTCCCTCTCCCGTCCTGTGCCGCCGAGGAAGTCCTCGCGCCACAGGGCGGCGGCGGGGGTGTTGTCGGTCGTCCAGTCCCAGTACGGGATCGTCACGGTGGCGTCGATCGTGCGGAGCGCGCGCTCGAAGTCGAGCAGGTAGCGCCGGTGCCAGGGCAGGAACGAGGGAGCCATGTGCCCGGCGCGCACCCCGCCCTCGGCGTCGGAGACGTAGTACCGGGTGTGCAGCCGTACGAACTCCTCGTACGTGCCGCGGCGTTTGAGCTCCAGGACGGCGCCGACAAATCTCCTCTTCTCGGTGCCGCTGAGATTCCGCTGGTTCTTTCTGGTGTACACCGGTGGGGGCCCTCCCGAGGTCGCTGGTGGTGTCGGACGTGGTGGACCGGGCCGTCAGACGTGGTGGACCGGGCCGGAGAGCGACAACTGGGCACCCCGCAGGTCCTCTACGGCCGCGCGGGCGGCGTCGAGCAGGGTCGGGAACGACTCGTAGTGGTTGACCGCGCTCAGATAGCTGCCGTCGGCGCGCCGCATGACGTGCAGGGGACGGCCGTCGATCCGGATGTCGAAGGCGGACAGACCGGGGGCGGCCGCGGTGACGGCGCCGGCCCCCATCGGGCCCGCGCCCATCGCGCCCGTACCCGTGCCGAGTTCGATCCGGCGTCCCTGGTACATCTCCTCGAACGCCCGGCCCGCCGCGTCCCGCACGGCGCGGGCCGCCCCGGCCCCGGGGGCCGCCGGGCCGTCCGCGCGGCGGCCGGCCCGGACGACGGGGGCCAGGACCGTGGCCGTGCCGCCGACCACGCCCAGCGTGAAGAGCGACCGCAGGAAGTTCCGGCGGGTGCGGCCGCGCGGGCCGGCCCCGTCCGGGGGCGCCGCCTGCCGTAAGGGGCTGCGTTCGGCCTGGGTTCCACGTGGCATGAAGGACCTCCGCTCGTCGGTGAGGGCGCGGCAGAAGACGGGCCACGGCCCCGCCCGGACAACGAGACGGGGACAAAACAGTTATCCGGCGTTGTCCGTTCCCGGCGAACTCCCCCGCCCCGCAACGGAGTTCGCGCCGCGCCGGTACGGCCGTTCGGCCCCCTCGCGGTCACCCCGGCAGGTGTCTCACCCTCTGGGCCCTGCGCGCGCCGGAACGGGGTACACGGGAGGGAGCGGAGCCGGGTCCGGCGACGCACCGTCGTGACCGCCGGGGCCGGGCCCGCTGACAGGGCAGGATGGGCCGGGGGCCGGCACACGACGGTCGTACCGTACGAACGCAGGAGGCAGCGTGTCCGCCGAGGAATCCGCACCGACGGCGCGCCGGTTCGGCCGCGCCCTGCGGCGGACGCCGCTCGCGATGTGGCACGACGACGCGACCGACGTGGCCGCCGCCCTCACCTACTACGCGGTGCTGGCCATCTTCCCGGCGCTGCTCGTGACGGTCTGTTCCATCGGCCTCGCGGGGCCGGACGCCGGGGGCACGCTCGCCGCCCAGGTGACCGCGCTCGTACCCGCGCAGTCGCGTGTCCTGGTGAGCGACGCGCTGCGGGAGATGGCCGGGCAGCGCTCCGCGGCCTGGCTGCTCGCGTCCTTCGGGACGGTCGGCGCGCTGTGGTCGGCGTCCAGCTATCTGGGGGTGTTCCGGCGGGCCCTGCACGCCATGCACGGGGCGGTGGACCACCGGCCGCCGTGGCGGACCGCGCCCCGGATCGCCCTCACCGCCTGCGCCCTGCTGGCGCTGCTCGTGACCAGTGCCTTCAGTCTGGTGCTGACCGGGGAGGCCGCGGCGGCGCTGGGCCGGATACTGGGCATGAAGGGCGCGGTGGACGCGGTGTGGGGCGGGCTGAAGTGGCCGCTGCTGCTGGCGCTGGCCGCCGTACTGGTGCTGCTGGTGTTCCGTACCGGCCCGCCCGGCACCCGCCGGCTGCGGCGCGCGCTGCCCGGCGGGATCCTGGCGGTGGTGCTCTGGCTGCTGACGTCGGCGGGTTTCGCGCTCTACACGGCCCACGCCGGGACGTACAACCGGCTCTACGGCTCGCTCGCCGGAGTCATCGTGTTCCTCGTCTGGCTGTGGGTCACGAATCTCTCGCTCCTGGCGGGCGCGCAGTTCAACGCGGAGCTGGCCCGGGGCAGCGCGGGGCCACGTGCGAAGGCCGGCCCGACGACCTCGTCGTCGGACCGGCCCGGGTCACCGGGTGCGGACACCCGGCCCGCACTGTCGGGGGTTCAGCAGCTCAGGTTGGATCCCGCGGTGGTCCCGAGGATGCCGACGAAGCGCTGGTAGAGGTTGATCCGGCTCTGCACCTGGGCGGGGTTGCCGCCGTTGCACTCGATGCTGCCGTTGATGCTGCGGATGGTCTCGCCGAAGCCTCGGCTGTTGACCATCGCGTTGTGGGGGGTCATCGTGCCGGGGCCGTTCTGGGTGTTCCAGTACCAGAGACCGGTCTTCCAGGCCACGGCCGCGTCGGTCTGCACCAGGTTGGGGTTACGGAGCAGGTCGATGCCGAGGGCGTCGCCCGCGGCCTTGTAGTTGAAGTTCCAGCTCAGCTGGATCGGACCGCGGCCGTAGTACGCGGCCGTGCCCGCGGGGCAGCCGTAGGACTGGCTGGTGTCGCAGTAGTGCGGGTAGTTCGCGGTGTTCTGCTCCACGATGTACACGAGACCGCCGGTCTCGTGGCTGACGTTGGCGAGGAAGGCGGCCGCTTCCTGGCGCTTGACCGTGTCGGAGCCGGTCTTCGCGAAGCCCGGGTAGGCGCTCAGCGCGGCGGTCAGGCCGCTGTAGGTGTAGAAGGAGTTCCGGCTCGGGAACATCTGGTTGAACTGGGCCTCGGAGACCACGAATCCCGACGGGTTGGTCGGCGGCGGAGTCGTGTTGCCACCACAGGTGCCCTGGTCGGCCCAGACATCGGTGGTGCCGGGGATCTCACCCTGGGTCCACCACTTCGCCGACCAGTTGTGGCCGTTGTACGAGGCGGCGTTGCCGCCGACGTAGACGGTGGAGGCGTTCCACCCGGCGGCGCAGGCCGCGGCGGACGCGGAGGTGGCGGGGAGGAATATCGCGAGGGCGAGGGCCGAGACCATCGCCGTGAGCAGTGCCAAGACGCGTTGCTTCAAGGGACTCACTCCTGTCCACGGCCGGGCGGCGCGAGCCGTCCGGCCGTCATGGGGGGTGAGGGAACCAAAGCGGAAGGGCGTGCACCCTGTCAAGGTCTAGACCAAGGCGGGGAGTTGGCGGCCGTCCGCGAGGCTGAAAATGCATGGCTGATTAAAGAGCAGGTCAACAAAACACCAAGGCCAACCAATGGCCAACGATGTCACGGATAGTCTCCGGCCGTGATGTTCACCAGACTTGCAAAAACGCCCCCTGTCCTTCACAGCGCCACCACACGCCGCTCCGTCCTGC
Organism: Streptomyces sp. NBC_01317; assembly: GCF_035961655.1. Lineage (NCBI taxonomy): Bacteria > Bacillati > Actinomycetota > Actinomycetes > Kitasatosporales > Streptomycetaceae > Streptomyces > Streptomyces sp. NBC_01317. The sequence continues at coordinate 406,583 of NZ_CP108393.1, forward strand.
GCGCGGCCGTCGCCGGCACCGCGGCCACCACCGCGGTGGCCCTGGCCGCTCCGGGCGCGGGCGCCGCTCCGGCCGCGCGGCCCCGTCCGGAGGAGCCCCGTCCGTCCACTCCCGCCCAGGCCCTTCTCGCGCTCAACGCGGGCAACCGGCGCTGGCGCACCTTCCGGGAGCAGCACCCGCACGAGACGGAGGTCGTGCGCCGCACGCTCGTCGACGGCCAGCACCCCTTCGCCATCGTCCTCGGGTGCATCGACTCACGGGTCGCGCCGGAACTCGTCTTCGACCAGGGCCTCGGCGACCTGATGACCGTACGGACCGCCGGCGAGGTCCTGGACGAAGCCGTCCGCGGCAGCATCGCGTACGGCGTGCTGGAGCTGGGCATACCGCTCGTCGTCGTGCTCGGGCACCAGTCCTGCGGCGCCGTCTCCGCGGCCGTCGACGCGGACGAGTCCGGAGAGCTGCTGCCCGCCCACATCCAGTACCTCGCGGACGAGATCAAGCCCGCGATCGACCGCACCAAGACGGGCGCCGCGCGCAAGGACTCCACCATCAACGCGAACGTCTCGCTCATCCGCGGGCGCCTCGCCGCCGATCCCGACCTGGCCGCGAAGATAGCCGACGGCTCGCTCGCCGTCGTCGGCGCCCGCTACGAACTCAACACCCAGCTCGTCCACCAGATCTGACCCCACGTCCGCATCCGGCCACGGCGTCGCAGCCGTGGCCGGGCGCCGTCCCGGGGCCCGGGATCAGGGGACGATCGAGTCGATGTACCCGCCGTCGACCCGGACCGCCGCGCCGGTGGTCGCCGACGCGAACGGCGAGCTGAGGTAGACGACCATGTGCGCGATCTCCTCGGGCTCGATCAGGCGCTGGAGCAGGGACTGCGGGCGGTGTTCCCGCATGAAGACCCGCTGGGCCTCGTCCCAGGGCAGCGAGGAATCGACCAGCTCGTAGACGAAGTCTTCGACGCCACCCGTATGGGTCGGCCCCGCCAGCACGGAGTTGACGGTCACCCCGCTGCCGGCCGCCGCCTTGGCAAAGCCGCGGGAGACCCCGAGCAGCGAGGTCTTCGAGACTCCGTAGTGGATCATCTCGGCGGGGATGACGATCGCGGAGTCGCTGGCGATGTACTGGATGCGCCCCCAGGACCGCTCCATCATGCCGCCCAGATACGCGCGGGTCAGGCGGATCGCGGCCAGGACGTTGACCTCGAAGTACCTCCGCCATTCGTCGTCGCTGATCTCCAGTGCGGGCCGGGACCCGAAGATGCCCAGGTTGTTGACGAGGATGTCCGCCGCGGGCAGGACGCCGAGCACCCGCGCCGCGCCGTCCTCGGTGGCGAGGTCGCCGGGCGCGGCGACGAACTCCGCGCCGGGCACCTCCGCGCGCAGTCGTTCCAGCGCCTTGTCCACGGACTCCGCACTCCGCCCGTTGACCGCGACCCGCGCCCCGGAGCCGGCGAGCCCGGCCGCGATGGCCGCGCCGATCCCCTGGGTGGACCCCGTCACCAGAGCTGTCTTTCCTGCCAGGTCGATCCGCACGCTCCACGCCCTTCCTCGCGCCCGCTGTGAGCACGTCATTGTGCGTCAGGCGCCTACCCCCGCCCGCCGGGAGGATTCCGGCGGTGTGTCGTGACCGGCGAGGGGGAGGAACCGGGCAGCCCGCCACCGGTATGCGTCTGCCTCTTGATGTGAACCCGACACCTGTGTCATATATGTCTAGACCATTGCCCCCCGGATGGAGGACACGGCATGCAGGACACGGCCTTGAGAAGGATCTTCCCCCTTGCCGCGCTCGCGTCCGTGGCCGCCCTCGGGCTCGCCGCGTGCGGCTCCGACGAGGCCCCGCCCGCCGCCCCGGCCGGGGTGACCGTCCAGGCCGGTACCGCCACCTCCGTCCATGTCATGTGGCGGCAGGCGCCGGAGAGTTCCGGCATCACCGGGTACGAGGTCTACCGGGGCGGTACCAAGGTCAAGGACGTCCCGGCGAACCAGAGCATGGTCGACATCACCGGCCTCACCCCCTCCACCCCGTACACCTTCACCGTCCGGGCCAAGGACGGCGACGGCACCTACTCGCCCTACAGTGCCAAGAAGTCCGCCACCACGCCCGCCGCCGTCGCGGAGGACAAGAAGGCACCCTCCCGCCCGGCCGGGCTGACCGGCAAGAGCGCCGGCCCGCGCGGCGCCCAGCTGAACTGGACCAGGTCCGCCAAGGACGAGGGCATCACGTCCTACGACATCTACCAGGGCGGCTCGAAGATCCACAGTGTCGCCGGGGGCGCGACCTCCGCGCGGATCACCTGGCTGCGGCCGGGAACCCACTACTCCTTCACGCTCGCCGCCCGCGACGCGGCGGACAACACCTCGCCCGTCAGCCGCACCGTCGAGATCACCACCCCGAAGGGTCCCGGCGACGACCCCGACACCGCCCCCACAGCGTTCCGCGCCGCGACCCACGCCGCCGACGGCGCCTACTACGTCGACCTGTCGTGGGTGGCGCCGGAGACGGGGGCCGAGGTCACCACGTACGAGATCTATCTCGACGGGAAGTTCGCCACCACCCTCATCTGGGGCGGCGAAACCCCGAAGGGCCGGGCCACGTACAGCGTGTACGTGGGCAAGCGTGCGGGCGACGCCTACCGGGTGAAGCTCCGCGCCAAACTGCCCGACGGCAAGTGGGGCCGGTTCTCCGAGGAGCGCCCCGTCGTCACCGGCGACGCCTCCTGACCCCGGTCACGGGACGGCCGGACAGACGGTCCTGTCGACAGAGCCGTGGTACTCCAGGCGCCGCAGGGTGTGCGTCAGCACCTTGGGGCTGCCGCCCTCGGAGATAGCTTTCCGGTGTCGATCAGCCACCGGCCGGGGCGGCGTCCCGGACCCGGCCCGCACCAACAGGAGCGACCAGCCATGAGCAGCGACAACACGATGCGCGCGATCACCCAGGACACCCTCGGCGGCCCCGAGGTTCTCCGGCTCGGCGAGGTGGCCACGCCCCGGCCGCTGCCGACCGAGATCCAGGTCCGTGTCCACGCCGCCGGGGTGAACCCCGTCGACTGGAAGACCCGCGCGGGCGGCGGGATGCGGAACGTGCTGGGGGAACCTCCCTTCGTTCTGGGCTGGGACGTCTCCGGGGTGGTGTCGGAGGTCGGGGGCGGTGTCACCACCGTCCAGGTGGGCGACGCGGTGTACGGCATGCCGTGGTTCCCGCGCCGGGCCGGGGCCTACGCCGAGTATGTGACCGCCCCCTCCCGGCAGTTCGCCCGCAAGCCCGCGACGATCGGCCACGACCGGGCCGCCGGGGTCCCGCTGGCCGGTCTCACCGCCTGGCAGTCGCTCGTGGACACGGCGAAGGTCCAGGCGGGGCAGCGGGTCCTCATCCATGCCGCCGCCGGGGGTGTGGGCCATTTCGCCGTGCAGATCGCCAAGCACCTCGGCGCGTATGTCATCGGCACCGCGAGCGCGGCCAAGCACGACTGGCTGCGCACGCTCGGCGCCGACGAGGTCGTCGACTACCGCACGGTCAGGTTCGAGGACGTCGTCCACGACGTGGACGCCGTGATCGACCTCGTCGGGGACGGACACGACTCCACCAGCAGCCGCTCGCTCCGGACCCTGCGCCCCGGCGGTCACCTCGTCGTCGTCCCGTCGGGCGTCTCCTCCGACCTCGCCGAGGCGGCACACGAGCAAGGCCTCCGCGTCAGCGACTTCCTGGTCGAGCCGGACGGCCATGCCCTGGCCCGGATCGCCGCGCTGATCGACAGCGGAGCGGTCACCGTGGGACTCGACGACATCCTCCCCCTGGAACAGGCGGCCGAGGCGCACCGCCGGGGCGAGGCCGGGGAAACCCGCGGGAAGCTGGTCCTGCGCGTCACGTCCTGAGACGGCCGCCCCGCCGCCGGCCGCCGGCCGCCAACCGCCGGCCGTCCCGGTGCCGTTCACCGCGGCTCACCGCCGCTCACTGCCGACCGGCCGTCCTGGGTCTCTCTCCTTCTCCTTCCTGAGGCGCAGCCGTGTCAGCAGCCGTTTCCCGGAGCCCCGCCGCAGCGGCTCGTCGGCGGCCGTCGGCCAGGGCACCCTGTCGCCGTCACTCCCCGGGGCCACCGGGCCGGAACCTGGACCGGGCGCGGGCTCAGGGCGGTGGCGGGGTGAGACGTCACCCTGCGGGTCAGGACGAGGGGCCGGACGGGTGCGTCTGGCCTCGTCCAGCAGCGCGGTGAGACTGGCGCGGTGCCAGCGGATCTCGTCCGGATGGTCGGCCAGCAGCAACGGACGCACCGCCGCCAGCGCCGCCTCCGACTCGGAGCGGCCGTGGGCGAGGTCGGGCTGAAGTCTGCTCAGATACGCCCGCTCGTACGGATCGACCACCAGCTCGGCCCGCTGCACCGGGTCGAGCACCGATCCGGTGATCGCCGCCCGCTCCCAGGGGTCCTCGCTCAGGTGCAGGAGGTGGCCGATCCGCCGGCCGCGCCAGTTGCGCGGCCGTACGTCGTCGTCCGGGTCCCGTCCCGCGGTGAGCGTCCTGGGGAACCGGCCGACCAGGAGGGTCCCCTCCCTGGCGGCGAACGCCGTCAGCTCGTCGGCCAGATACAGCCACACCACCGCGCGGTAGCGGTTCAGATAAAACTTCACGGGCGTGAGGTATCCGGCCTTGGCCAGCCGGGTGAAGCGGCCGGGGCTGATGGCCATCAGCTCCGCCCCCTCGGCCGTGCCCACTGTCCGTACCCGCTCACGCAACGCGTCCGGGAACCTTTCGGCGGCCCGCAGCCGCTCGATCTCCCGCCACTCGACCTCCCGCCGGCCGACCGCCCGCCGCCCCGCGCCCACCACGACCGTGGTGCGGACGTGTCCCAGCTGGGCGGCCAGCTCGAACTCGCCCCGCTTCAACTCCAGCTCCCGCGCGGCCCGCCCGACCGCCACGGTCTCCGACGCCCCGTCCTGCGAGCTGTCCGACGCCGTGTCCGGCGTGCTCCCCCGCTCCCCCTCTTCTGCCACCGCTGCCGTCGCAGCTGTTGCACCTGTCGCACCCGTCGCAGCCGTCTCCGCGGCCGCTTCGTGCTTCGCGAACATCCTGATGTCCATGACGGTCCTCCCCCGTGAGCTTCGCTTACTCTCGGTGACGACCGTAGCGCGACCCGCGCCCCTCCCGCTCAGCCTGTGGATAACTCTCGGTGAGAGGTCAGAGACCGCTCAGCGTGGCGGTGCCCGGCTGCCGGGCGGCCACCCCGAGGCGTTCCCCGACCCGGTTGACGAGCAGCGTCATCTCGTACGCGACCTGGCCGACATCGGCTTCGGCCGTGGCCAGGACGCACAGACAGCTGCCCTCGCCGGCCGCCGTGACCACCATCAGCGCCTCGTCGAACTCGACCATCGTCTGCCGGGCCCCGCCCGCGCCGAAATGACGCCCCGATCCCCTCGCCAGGCTCTGCAACCCCGAGGAGACCGCGGCCAGATGCTCCGCGTCCTCACGCGCCAGACCTGAACTGGCACCCGTCACCAGACCGTCGTTGGACAGCACCAGCGCATGCCGTATGTGGTCCACCCGCTCGGCCAGATCGCTCAGCAGTCCGTCGAGTCCCTCGTCCAGCGGCATTGCCGGTCCTCCGCGTTCCTGTGATCCCCGATGCCCTGCTCTGAGCCCGTAGCCTTCCTCACCCACCGCACGTGGGCAAGCGATCGGCACACCTCCGGGGCGTCGCCGCGCTCCCGCCGCCCCGGAGGCCGAAAATGCCGTCATGGCATCACACATGAGCAAGGGCCAATGGCACGCGTTTGTCGGCGAGGGCACCCGGACCGCCAAGCTGTCCACCGTTCGGGCCGACGGCAGCCCGCACATCGCGCCCGTCTGGTTCCTCCTGGACGGCGACGACCTGATCTTCAACACCGGCAAGGAGACGGTGAAGGGCCGCAACCTGCGGCGCGACAACCGGGTCGCGCTGTGCGTGGACGACGAGCGGCCGCCGTTCTCCTTCGTCCTGATCGAGGGTCGCGCCGAACTCAGCGAGGACCCCGAGGAGGTGCGGGAGTGGGCGGTCCGGCTCGGCGCGCGGTACATGGGCGAGGAGCAGGCGCAGGCGGTCGGTGAGCGCAACTCCGGGCCCGGGGAAGTGTTGGTACGGGTACGGGTCGACAAGGTCGTGAACGTGGCCGACATCGCGAGCTGACCTGAAGGTCACTCACGCGAGCGGACCGGCGGTGTCCTCGTTCTGTCCCCGACGGAGCGAGGGCACACTCCCGGCCGCCTGGAGTGTCGTCGGCAACTGCCGCATCCGTACGGTGAACGCGGGGCCCTGTACGGCACAGGCCGCCGCGTGGCCCGGAAGCGTGGGCACATCCACCACGGTCCAGCCGGCGGGCGGCGCCGCCCGCTCCGTCGTCCCGAGGTAGTCGGCGGCCAGGTCGCGCCCCAGGCCCGTACCGATGCCCTTGAGGTAGGCCTCCTTGCGGGTCCACACGCGGGTGAACCCGGCCGGCCGCTCCTCGGCGGGAAGCGCCGCCAACTCGGCCTGTTCGGCCGGGTGCAGCGCGGCGGCGAGATCGCCGACCGCGCGCCGCAGGGCCACCGGCTCGACATCGACGCCGATGGCCTCGGACGCGACACCGATCATGACCACGTCGCCGCCGTGGGAGAGCGAGAAGTGCACCGGGAACGGCGGATCCGTCAGTACGGGCCTGCCGTGCGGGCCTCCGCAGCACGGGCAGGTGTCCCTGCCCAGCACGATCGCCTCCGGCGCGAGCCCCACACACGCCCCGAGCACGCGCCGGAGCGCGGTGTGCGCGACGCCGTACCGGATCCGGTCACGGCCGTGCACGAAGGCCCCGGCCCGCCGGCGTTCCTCGGCGTTCAGTACGGAGAGGTCGAGGGTCTCCTCGGCCTGCCGCGAGATGTCCAGCAGCCAGAGGTCCACCACTCCCGGGCGCGGCGCGCCGGGCGGCCCGGCGGGTGGGGCTTCGCGGCGCTGGATCTCGGACAGGGCGGTCTCCCAGGATGTGCAGATCGGTGGAATCACCAGCGTAGCCGCATCGGCCGTACACCCGGCGCCGCGTCCGGCCCCACGTCCGGCCCCACGTCCGGCCCCGCACCGGGGTCCCGTGCACCTGCGGCGCCTCGGAGCGCTGCTTGGGGGATCATGGGGGCATGGCCCACGACCACACGCATGTGCAGCGGTTCTTCGGCGCGAGGGCGGCGCAGTGGGACAGCCGCTTCCCCGACGACGGCCCCGCCTACGCGGCGGCCGTCGCGGACCTCGGGCCGCGGCCCGGGGACGCGGTGCTGGACGCCGGGTGCGGAACGGGCCGCGCCCTGCCCGCGCTGCGGGACGCGGTGGGACCGGCGGGTACGGTGCTGGGCGTCGACCTGACGGCCGCGATGCTCGACGCCGCCGTTCGGGCGGGCCGCCACCGCAGCGGCCGGCTGGTACGCGCCGACGTGGCCGCGCTGCCGGTCGGGGACGGGGCGCTGGACGCGGTGTTCGCCGCCGGACTGATCGCCCACCTGCCGCAACCGGCCCAGGGGCTCGCCGAGTTGGCGCGCGTCGTACGGCCCGGCGGGCAGTTGGCGCTGTTCCATCCCATCGGCCGCGCGGCCCTGGCCGCCCGGCAGAGCCGGGTGATCACGGAGGACGACCTGCGCGCCGAGCCCAACCTCCGTCCGCTGCTGGCCGGTTCGGGGTGGCGGCTGGAGTCGTACGTGGACGAGGAGACCCGTTTTCTCGCGCTGGCGGTCCGTCAGGACTGAGCAACCGGCCGCCCGGGCGCGGACGTCCTCTTCTGCCCGGGGGCCCCGGACCGTACGTTGGAGGGCCAGGCAGCGCCCGTCAGCAGGGGAAGGTGGACCCGGTGTTCGACCGACTGCGCAGGATCCTTGTCTCGGACCGCCCCGCCGCACCGTCCGGATCACAGCCCCGGGCACGACAGCACAACCTCTTCGAAGCCGCGGCCACCTACGTGGCGGCGTGCGCGGAGGACGATCAGCAGCGCGGCGACGAGGCCGCCGGATGGGTCTCGCCGGAGGCGCTCTCGTTCGGCGTCAGCGAGCTGGCGTGCCGCGCCGTGATCGCCCTGGCACGGGAGCGCGACGAGTCACCGCAGACGGTGGCCCGCAGCCTCCTCGGGCTGCCCGCCGCGTGAGAACACCGCAGGTCGGGCCTGGTTCCGGTACCGCCCGCGCGGATACCGGGCCGTAGCGGACTCTCGACGTCCGGGTGGTCCACTGGCTAGGGTGCGCCGACAACCGCTCGAATCGGGAGGTGTCGTGTCCGTAGCGGACGATTCCATCGATGATGACACCCTGTATGTGCTCACTGCCGCTCTGCTGACCCCGGCGCGGTTCCCCGGCGTCCTCGGGGACGACTACCCGGAGGCGTGCGCCGCCCTCGGGCTCGAACCGTGGACCCGGGGCTACGGGCTGGTCTTGGGCCAGGACGGCGACGGTGCGCGCTGGACCGTGGCGGTGGACGACGTGTCGCTGGTCGCCGTCGCGATCGCCTCCTGGGACTGCGGCATGGAGTACGACCTCTCGCCGGAGGAGCGGACCGTCGTCCGCGCGCTGCCCGGCTGGCCGCTCGACCTGGCCGTGTCGGCGCCCGGTGTGCCCGCCCCTCACGACCCGGATCCGGACCTCGTACCGGAGGACGGGGAGCCCGGGGGAATCGCGCGGACGCCGCTCGCCCCGCCCGACACCGCGGTCTGGGGCCCGGCGCAGCGGCGCCTGGGCGCGGACGAGGTCGCCGCGCACTGGGCGGCATGGCGGGAGCAGTACGACGCCGCGGTGAAGGGCTCGCCTCCGACGGAGGAGCCGCCCGGTGGGACGGGCGCGGAGAGCGGTGGTACGGCGGAGGTCTCCGGGAGCCCCGCCGGGACCGAGCCGCCCCCTCCAGAGCTGCTGCGCGTCCTCGCCGAGCTGCGCGGCTATGTGGAGACGGCTCCGCCCCTGGGCAGGGTCCGCTCCAGCTTCGCCCCCGGCGACGCCCGGACCCTGCGCGCGGACGGCCCCGGCTGGTCCTTCGTCGCCAGGACCGACGACATGGCCTTCGTCCTGATGGACGACGAGCCCAACGAGGTGCTTCCGATCGCCCGTGGCCCGGAACTCCCGGCGCTTCTCGCGGCCCTCGACGCCATGGCCGTACGCCCCGCGTGAGCCGTCACACCGCGGACCTGCACGTGACAGCGCCGCACCCCCACGCACAGCAGAGCTGACCGGGGGGACCCGGCGGTCCCTCCGGCCAGCTGTCCGGCCGGGTCAGCGGCCGATCTGCTTGCGGTTGATCCGGCGCAGCCTGCGGCGCTGCGACGGGTCCAGCATCAGGTAGGTGGCCGCCGGCACACCCACCACGATCAGCAGGGCCACCCAGAACGGTACGAACGCCCAGAGGATCAGGCCGACGGCCACTCCTCCGACAGCGATCTTTGCTTGTGTCGACATCCCGACGCCTCCTTCGCGGCCAAGGGCCGCTCACTGCTCGGTGAACGCGTAGGAGCGTCCGCCAGTTCCACTATGCGCCTGTACGGAGCGGTTCGCCGACGTCGTGGAGGTGACCGAGGGCCTGGCGGTACGAGTCGATCAGTCCGGTCTCGGCGTACGAGACGCCCAGCGCCTGGCAGTGCGCGCGTACCAGGGGCTGGGCGAGCCGCAGGTGGGGGCGGGGCATGCTGGGGAAGAGGTGGTGCTCGATCTGGTAGTTCAGCCCGCCGAGGAACCAGTCGGTGAGCACACCGCCGCGAATGTTGCGTGAGGTCAGGACCTGGCGGCGCAGGTGCCCCCAGCCCGCGCCGTTCTCGGAGTCGGGCATCTCCATGCCCTTGTGGTTCGGCGCGAAGGCCATGCCCAGGTGCAGGCCGAGGAGCATCTGGTGGATCACCGCGAAGACGACGGCCTGGCCGAGGGTCAGTGTGGTGAGCAGCAGGGTGACGTACGCGGCGACGTGTGCGCCCAGGAGCAGTCCCTCCACCGCGCGGCGGCGGCCGGGCATGCGGGTGTCCTTCTGGCGCGAGAAGACGGCCTGGAAGCCGTACACCTTGAGGGCGATGCCCTCCAGGGTCGTCAGCGGGAAGAACATCCAGGCCTGGTGGCGGGTGAGCCAGCCGCGCAGTCCCGTACGGCCCGCCGTCTGCCCCTGGGTGAAGACGAAGATGTCGGCGGCGACGTCCGGGTCCTTGTCGATGTGATTGGGGTTGGCGTGGTGCCGGTTGTGCTTGTCGTTCCACCACTCCTGGCTCATCCCGAGCAGCAGGTTGGCGTGGACGAGCTGGATGACACGGCCCTTGCCGCGGTCGCCGGTGATCTGGGAGTGTCCCGCGTCGTGGCCGATGAACGCGATCCGGGCCGACAGGACCGCCAGCGGGGGCGCGAGGAGCATCGTCCACCAGGAGGGGCCGATGAGCGCCATGCCGGTGATGACGGCGGCGACGAGGACCAGGTTGACCGTGATGCCCCGGGCGTACCAGGCGACCCGGCGCTCGAGGAGTCCCTGTTCCTTGACCGTCCGCAGCAAGGGCGCGAAGTCGCTGCCGGTGCCGCGGGGGGTGGCCGGTTCGGGTATGGACTCCACAGCGGGGGGTGCGGTGGTGGCCTGGGGCATGTCGGTCTCCGGTCTGTCGGCCGATGTGCGGGAAGAAGGGTCGCGCTGTCTGCGCTGACCTGCAGAAAAACGTACGGGCCCGGCGAAGGTGGCGACCATGGCGCCACCCCCCGGAAATGGGGGAGGCTTCCCGGGGGTCGGCAATGGTGCTGGCTACACCCCGCCGCTTCGGCATGAGTCGAGTAACGGCAGCTCCGGGACCGCGTGGCTTCGCGGTCGGGTACCATCGGCGGCTCACCCGCAGTAGTCAAAGTTGAGGAATGCGTCTTCGCTGTGCACACGCTCCCCGCGGCAACGCTCTCCCGGGTCTCCGAACTCGCCCGCCGTTCCACGGTCTTTCTCCCGGGGGACCCGGCTCGCGCCGGCCGGATCGCCTACTGGCATCCCGACGGCGCGGAACCGCCGTCCGCGCCGGGCTCCGTGGAGGAGCTGGCCGTCGTCGACACCGAGGCCCACCCTCTCATGGTCAGGGCGTTGCTGGTGCCCCTGCGGGACGCTCTTCCGTCGCTGACCAGGGCCCGTGTGGCGGAGAATGTGTCACCGTCCGGCGCCTTCCGGGGCGCGGCGGCGCTGCTCGCCCGGCAACTGGCGTCCCGTGGACGGATGTTGCCGGGTCCCACCGGCACCGGGCACGACGCGTGGCGGGCCGGACCACTGACGGCCGAGGACCTGGAGCGGGTCCGTACGCTCGCCGCCTCCACGCCTCCCACCGCGCATGGCGTTCCGCTCGGCGGAGGTGGTTTGGCCGGAACTGTTCTTCTGCCCGAGCCTGAAGGGCTGTTGAGAGACTTCCTCGACGCGGTGGCCGACACCCTGCCGCGTACCCCCGCCGCGCCGCTCGCCGCCGGTGGTGACGCCTTCGCCGCCCTGCCCGCCCGGCGCTTCCCCGAACTCCGGGGCTGGGCCGGAGAGGTGGCCGCGGGCCATGACGCGGGAGGCGGCTCGGCGGCGGCCTTAGGACCACGTGCGCGGATGGACGCCCTGCTCGCTCCGCGCCGGGCGGCCCGCGCTCCTCGCCTGCCACTGACGCTCCGCGCTGGGCGATCAGCCGCTCACCCGCGCCGGACTCGGCCAACTCGCCGAGGCGGGACGCCCGGTGGGCCGGCCGCGCCACCGGAGGGCGCTCATCGACCCCGCCGAGGCACGGCGCGCCCGGGAGAGCCAGGACCATCACACCGGTCCTCCCTGTCGAGTCAGCATGTTGAGTCGTTGAGGTCCGGGCAACAGGTGGCACGGAAGGCAGCACAGCCGTCCGCGTCCCGATGACGAGCACGTAGCTCCCGTGACCGTACGGGCCAGTGCCGTCCCCGACCTGTGGCGCGGCCACCCTCGCGAGATCGCGTCTCGCCCCACAGGCAGGCGGCACAACGCATGCTCCGACTCGGACGACAAAACTTTCCGGGAGATTCGCTGCCCCCTTTTCCCGAATGTTTCCCGGCTGCGGAAAAATATCGCGGCATTCAAGAGCAGGCTCGCAGGCCCGCCCATGTGCCAGGCAGGCGCCGGGAAACTTTGACCGTATGGTACAGCTCGAATCGAAGGAGCCCCTTGTTGTCGAAAATGAATGATTCCGCTGTGCGTGCGGTTGAATCGGAGCAGGGTTATGTCTCCTCCTTGTATGAATTGCTCACCGAGCGCCTCTCCGAGGCGCGAGTAAACCGAGCGAGTGTGCTGAAGGCTCCGGCGGACAGCGCCGGTGAGGCGTACGAGAGAGAAATCGCCGCCGCGCGTCTGGCCAGGGAGATCGGCCGGCTGGAGGGCGCCGAAAAGGGGCTGGTCTTCGGGCGCATCGACCGGACGGACGGCACGGCCCTGCGCGTCGGACGGATCGGACTGCATACGGACGAGGACGACCTGCCTCTGCTCGTGGACTGGCGCGCGAACGCGGCACGGCCCTTCTACGAGGCGACGCCGGTCCACCCGATGGACCTGCGACGGCGCCGGCACCTGCGCCTCGATGAGCGCACGGTCGTCTCGGTGAGCGACGAACTGCTGGACGGGACCGCCCCGACCGACGAGGACGTGGTGGGGGACGGCCCGTTGGCCGAGGCTCTGTCGGCACGGCGTACGGGCAGGATGCACGCGGCCGTCGCGACGCTGCAGGCCGAGCAGGACGAGATCGTCCGCTCCGCCCACCGCGGGGTGACCGTGGTGCAGGGCGGGCCCGGCACCGGCAAGACGGTGGTCGCCCTGCACCGGGCGGCCTACGTCCTGTACGCGTTCCCGCGCGCCGCGGAGGAGGGTGTCCTGGTGGTGGGCCCGAACGCCCGGTTCCTCGACTACATTTCCCAGGTCCTTCCCTCGCTCGGAGAGAACGACGTCGTTCTGGCGACCTGCCGGGAACTGGCCGGAGTGTCCCCGGACGCGGTGGACCCGTTCGACACGGCGCGTCTCAAGGGCAGCTCCGACCTCGCCGACGCCCTGGCCGGCCTGCTGCGCGTCCACCAAGCCCCCGCCGGTGACTTCACCGTGCGGATCGGACAGGAACTGCTTCACCTTTCCGGCGGGGAAGTCGCCACGGCACGCGATGCCGCCTTGGCGGCGGCATCGGGGCACAACCCCGCGCGCCGGGTGTTCAAAGAGCTCATGGTCGACGCCGTCACCGACGGGATGCAGCGAGACATGGGGGACCTTCTGGAGCAGATCGACGCCGATGCCGAAAGGATGACGGGCCTGAACCTCGACCGGTTCACGGGAGCCGACCAGCACCGTGCCGAAGGCGCGGCCGACCCGGGGCCGGTCCACGAGCTGGACCTGGACGCCATCCGAGCCGATCTCCTCGACGACGCCGGCGTCGACCGAGCGGTCGAGGTGTTGTGGCCGCGGCTGGCACCCGGTGACCTCGTGAAGGCGCTCCTGACGAACGCCGGCGCTCTCGCCGAGCACCTGCCCCGCCTGACCGCGCAGGAGCGGTCCCTTCTGCTGCGCGGTCAGGACGACCCGTGGACCGATGCCGATGTGCCGTTGCTGGACGAGGCGGTGAACCTGGTCGACGGCCCACCCCAGCGGACGTACGGGCACGTCGTCGTCGACGAGGCGCAGGAACTGACCGCCATGCAGTGGCGGATGATCGTCCGCCGCTGCCCGGCGAGGGCGATGACGCTGGTGGGTGACTTCGCCCAGGCAGGCCCGGTCGCGACAGCACGCGACTGGAAGGAAGCGCTGATCCCCGGCGTCGGACCGCGGTTCAAACTGCACCACCTGACCGTCAGCTACCGCACCACGCAGGAGATCCTGGAGAGCGTCCGGAACCTGCTCACGCGGATCGCTCCGGACCAGAAGCCCACACGGTCGCTGCGAAGCGGTGAGAGCCCTCGCACCGTGACCACACCTCCGGACGGGTTGGTCAGCGCCGTCGTCCAGGAACTCCGCGCCCAGAGCACCGCCCACCCGGGCGAACTTCTGGGAGTGATCTGCGCGGACACCAGGGTGAGCGAGCTGACGGCCCGGGGCGTCGCTCACCACGCACGCATCGTGCCGGCGTCCGAAGCACGCGGCCTGGAATTCGACGGGGTCGTCGTCATGGACCCCGAGGAAATCATCGCGGCCCGCCCCGGTGGGGAAAGGGATTTGTACGTAGCCCTGACCCGGGCCACCAAGCGCCTCTGCACCATTACCGTCAAGCCCGCCTGAGAGCGGAGCAGCGAGGGGATCCGCGATGACGACATCGACGTCGAGACGACCGAACCGTCGGACTTACCCGCGCCGCCGGGACCGCCGCATCAGGCGATCACGGCGGATCGGACAGTCGGCCCCCGCGCGGCCGGGCCGGCGCCTTCGAGGTCATCGAGTACAGCCTGCGCGGTCGGCCCGGAGGCGCGCCCGGCACCTGGGGCCACCACCGCCTGGTCCTCAACGACGTCGACCCCGGCGCCCTCACGGCCTCGAACGTCAGTCGAGGCCTTCGATGATGCGGAAGTCGCGCTCGACGCCGTCAGCGAGTGTGGCCAGCGCCTCCTGGTAGGCCGCACTCGCATGCGCGGCGACTGCCTGTTCGAAGCTGTCGAACTCGATCAGGACGGTGCGCTCGGCGATTCCGGCGTCGTGCGCGACGACCCGGCTGCCGCGGGCGAGCAGCCGCCCGCCCGCGGCCTTGACGGCCGTACCAGCCAGCTTGTTGTAGGCAGCCAGCTTCTCGGGATCCGCGATGGTGCGGTAGGCGCTGACCCAATAGCCCCTGGCCACGGTACCTCCTGTGTTCGGAATTGATACTCAGCTTCCCGTTCGGCTCGACCGGCCCGGGCCCGGCACACCGACCGGGGCTGTGATCGGATCGGTCTCGGGTGACCGCCGGCGGGCGAGGATGAGGCCGGCCACCGTCGTGACCGCCATCGCGGCGACGCCGACCAGCGCCGCGGTCGTGTAGGCGTCGTCGTTCGGGAAGAGGCGGCCCGTGGCGGTGCCGGCGGCCAGGACCAGACCGCCGATGGCGCTGCCCAGGGAGTACCCGACGCTGCGGACGACGTAGTTGAAGCTCATGGCGCTCGACGTCTCGCTCCGGGGGGTGACGGCCAGGATGACCCCGGGCATGGCGGCCGAGAAGCTGCCGACGCCGAAGCCCAGCACGCCCATGGCCGCGAGCAGTTCGGCCAGGTTGGACCGGGCGGTGGCGAACAGGACGAACCCGGCGCCGACGACGGCTGCGCTGCCGGCCAGGAGCAGGGGGCCGTCGATCCGTTCGCGGACCCGCGGCGTGAGCTTGGCGGCGACGAACCCCAGCACGGAGAACGGGATGAGGACCAGCCCCGCCACGAAGGTGGTCAGTCCGAAGCCGTAGCCGGCGCTGTGCGGCGTCTGCGCGTAGCGGGTGATGAGCGTGAGCAGGAGGTACATGCCGCTCCCACCGACGAACATGGCGATGTTCGCCCCGGCGACCGCCGGGTGCCGTACCGCCCGGACGTCGACCAGGGGTGTCTTGGTCCGCAGTTCGGAAACGGTCCAGACGCAGAGCAGGAGTACGGCGGCGGCCGCAAGGGTCACCGCCACGGCGAGGTGTCGGCTCCACAGGCTCCTCTCGCCGGCCAGGAACAGGACGAGGAGCAGTCCACCCGCCAGGACGAGCGCACCGGCCACGTTCACGTGAGCGGAGCGGCCTTCGGGAGCCGCGGGCACGGAGCGCCACGCGGTCACGAAGGCGATGGCCGTGACGAGCAGGCCGAGGCCGTAGGCGGCCCGCAGTCCGCCGAACTCGGCGAGCAGCGCGGCCAGCGGGTAGCCGACGCCGGCTCCGATGACGGAGACCACGGAGATCAGGGCGATCGTGGCCGCGCCGCGCTCCTCGGGAAGATGGTCGCGGGCCACGCCCATCATCAGCGCCGTGAGACCGAGTCCGGCGCCTTGGGCCGCTCTGCCCACGAGCAGCCAGGCGAACGGCAGGGGCAGCACGGTGAGCGCGCTGCCGGCGACGACGATCGCCAGCGTGGCGAGAATCGTGGCCCGCCGGTGCGGACCGGCGCCGAGCCGGCCGAGGACGGGTGTGGCGACGGCCCCGCTGAGCAGGGCGATGGTCAGCGTCCACTGCGCGCTGTCGAGGGAGACGTGGAACGTGGTCGCCACGCTGGTGATGAGCGGCGTCCCGAGGCTGGCGACCGCCGCCACGACCAGGGCGATGAACACCAGGGCGGGGACCAGCAGACGTGCCTCTGAACGTGTCAGGGCAGTGCTCGTGGGCCGGTCATGAGCCTGGGCCGCGCTCACCGGTGCGGCTCCTCTCGGGCGCGGCTTTCGAGATCCGCCAGACGCAGCAGCGCCGGAAGGGCTGCCGCCAAGGCGTCGGCCTCGTCACCGGTGAGTTCGTCGATCAACCGCGCGTACGCGTCGGCGCCCGCCTGGCGTCGCGTCCGGACGTACGACGCGCCGGCCTCGGTCAGGCACACCAGCGTGACCCGCTTGTCGGACGGATCGCCCTTCCGCTCGACCAGCCCGGATTCCTCCATCACCCGGACCAGGACGGTCATCGCGGGCTGGGTGACGCCCTCGGCCACCGCCAGATCGGTGATCCGTCGCGGGCCGGTCCTGTCCAGGGTGGCCAAGGTGGCGGCGGACGTCAGGCTCATGTCGCGGGGAAGGCGTCTCACGGCCCTGGTGGCCAGACCGTAGAGGGCTGACCCGATGGCATCGGAAGCGCCGTGGGCGGCGTCTCGGCGACTCACGCCTGAAGTATAGCAGTTTTATATTAATTCTTTATGCATCTGCGCTCGGCGACGTGTGACCCGGGCGCGTCTTCCGCCCGGCCGGGGCCGCGCCGTACGGTGATCGCCGGTGGGACCGTGGAGCCGCATCCGCACACCCGTACAGACGTATGTCCGCACATCCGCACGTCCGACAGAGGAAGAGGCGCGCCCCATGAGTGACCCGAGGATCCTGACCGTACGCCCGGAGACCGGCGAGTACGCCTGGACGTTCGGCGGCGTCGCGCCCGTCGCGCGCATCACCCCGGGCACGGTCCTGGACCTGTTCACCGAGGACTGCTTCGCGGGGCGCGTCCGGTCCGTGAACGATCTGGTCTCCCAGGTGTGCGAGTTCCCGTTCCTCAATCCGCAGACGGGCCCCTTCCACGTCGAGGGCGCGGAGCCGGGCGACACGCTGGCGGTGCACTTCGTGTCGATCCGGCCCGCGCGGGACTGGGCGGCCTCCTCCACCGTGCCGCTCTTCGGCGCACTGACCTCCACCACCACGACGGCGACCCTCCAGCCGCCGCTGCCGGAGGTCGTGTGGATGTGGCAGCTCGACCGGGAGCGCGGCACCTGTCTGTTCAGCGCGCGCGACAGCGACATCCGGATCGAGCTGCCGATGGACCCGATGCACGGCACGGTCGGGGTGGCGCCGGCCAACCTGGAGGTACGGTCCGCGCTGGTCCCCGACGCGCACGGCGGCAACATGGACACACCCGAGATGCGCGCCGGTGTCACCTGCTACCTCGGGGTGAACGTGGAGGGCGCGCTGCTGAGCCTCGGCGACGGGCACGCCCGGCAGGGGGAGGGCGAGACGTGCGGGGTGGCCGTCGAGTGCGCCATGAACACCGTGGTGATCGTGGAGCTGCTCAAGGGCGTGTCGACGCCCTGGCCGCGCATCGAGTCCGACACCCACATCATCTCGACGGGTTCGGCGCGCCCGCTGGAGGACGCGTTCCGCATCTCCCAGCTGGATCTGGTGCGTTGGCTGGCCCGCGACTACGGTCTCTCCGAGCTCGACGCGTACCAGTTGGTCACACAGGCCGGTGAGGCGCCGCTGGCCAACGTGTGCGACACGAACTACACGTGCGTGGCGAAGATCCGCAAGGAGTGGCTGCCCGCGGGTGAGCCGCACCGTGGCCTGCACCGCCACCTGCGCGAGACGGCGGCGATCCTGCCCACCGCGTGACGGCGTCAACGCCGCCTTTCGGGCGATTCCTGACGGTTCCTCCGGTCCCCGGTCGCCCTCTCCGGGCTGCGGTCACGCCCGGATCTCCTTACTGTCGGTCCTTGGGGCGCCACCCAGCGTGCCACCCGAAACCGGAGGAGTCACCATGCCGGAGCTGTTCATCGGCGGCAGGTGGACCGCCGCCCTCGACGGGCGGACACGCGAGATCCGCTGTCCCGCGGACGGTTCCCTGGTCGCGACCGTCGACGAGGGCGGTCCTGAGGACGCCGCCGCGGCGATCGCCGCGGCCCGGGAGGCGTACGACCGCGGGCCCTGGCCCGGCACCCCCGCCGCCGAGCGGGGGCGGCTGCTGCTGCGGGTCGCCGATCTGCTGGAGCGCGACAAGCACGTACTCGCCCGCGCCGAGTCCCTGGACACCGGGAAGCGGCTCGTGGAGAGCGAGTTCGACCTGGACGACGTGGCGAACTGCTTCCGCTACTTCGGCAACCTCGTGGCGGCCGGCGGCCGGGACCGGATCGTGGACACCGGCAACCCGGAGGTGGACAGCCGGGTGGTGCACGAGCCGGTCGGGGTGTGCGCGCTGATCACCCCGTGGAACTATCCGCTGCTCCAGACCGCCTGGAAGGTCGCCCCCGCCCTCGGCGCGGGCAACACCTTCGTTCTCAAGCCCAGCGAGCTGACCCCACACACCGCGATCCTGCTGATGCGGCTGCTGGCCGAGGCGGGACTGCCCGGCGGCACGGCCAATCTCCTGCTCGGCGCGGGAGCCACCGCCGGGGCGCCGCTGAGCGAGGACCCGCGTGTGGACCTGGTGTCGTTCACCGGTGGTCTGGTCACCGGACGGCGCGTCATGGCCGCCGCCGCCCCGACGGTGAAGAAGCTCGCCCTGGAGCTGGGCGGCAAGAACCCCAACATCGTCTTCGCCGACGCGGACTACGACACGGCGGTGGACTACGCGCTGACGGCGGTGTTCCTCCACTCGGGGCAGGTGTGCTCGGCCGGGGCGCGGCTGCTGGTCCAGGAGGAGCTGCACGACAGCTTCGTGGAGGACGTGGTGGCCAGGGCGCGCGCGATCCCGCTGGGCGGCCCCTTCGACGACCACGCCCGTACGGGCCCGCTGATCTCCGCCGCGCACCGGGAGAAGGTCGAGGCGTACGTGGCGGCCGGCATCGCCGAGGGCGCGGTGCTGCGCTGCGGCGGCGAGCGGCCCGACGACCCGGAGCTGAGCGCGGGCTTCTACTACCTGCCGACCGTGCTGGACGAGTGCACGCCCGGCATGTCGGTGGTACGGGACGAGTCGTTCGGTCCCGTGCTGACGGTGGAGCGGTTCCGCGACGAGCAGGAGGCGCTGGCTCTCGCCAACGACACCGTGTACGGACTGGCCGGGGCGGTGTGGTCGCAGGACGTCGGCCGCGCCCACCGGGTGGCGTCGCGGCTGCGCGCCGGAACCGTATGGATCAACGACTTCCGGCCGTACGTGCCGCAGGCGGAGTGGGGCGGGATGAAACAGTCCGGCTTCGGGCGGGAGTTGGGTCCTTCGGGGCTGGCGGAGTACCAGCAGGTGAAGCACGTCTGGCGCAACCTCGACCCCCGGCCGCTCGGTTGGTTCGAGTGACCACCGGGCAGCGCGGGAAGAAGCCGGGCCCGGCGGCGCGCGCCGGCCGGGGCGGATGCGGGTGTGCCCCGGCCGCGGGCCGCGCCGTGCCCCGGTCAGGGCCTCAGGTCGCCCACCACGTTCGCCGTGGCGGAGATCCCCTCCGTGATGCTCGGCGCCATGCTCGTGCCCGCCAGGAAGAATCCGAGCAGGACACAGGTCACGGCGTGTGACATCTTCAGTCCGCCGGTGCGGACAAAGATCACCGCGAGGACCACCAGCAGCAGCACCAGTGAGATCGAAATAGCCATGGCCAACCTCCTCCGCCGCAGCGCGATTGCGGCATTCGGCCGCCAGTGTGGCGGAGGAGACGGTCCTGACGGCCGACCGGCGTGCCCGCCGAACGGGTGATTGACCTGGGGTGACCGTGATTACCTGCGGTGGTTCCTGAGGAACTGTTCGAGGCCCGCCAGGTCGTCCGTGTTGAGGTGGTCGACGCCGGCGGACAGCAGTTCGGTCCATACGGCGTCCCGGGCGGGCCCCGGCAGGTCGGGCGTGCTCCAGAAGCGGACCCGCTGACCGCGCCGGTGCGCGGTGTCCACGAGGGTGCGGAGCGTGGCGCGTTCGGCGGTGGGGATCGGGCCCACACCGGTCCAGCTGAACGTCTGGGTCCAGTTGGCGCTGATGAGCGGGACGAAGTCGGCGCCGGCGGCCGTCCCGAGGTCGTCCAGGCGGCCGTCGTAGAAGGCGTGGCGCACGCGCTGCGCCTCCATCGGTACCCGTGCGGCCCGGTCGCCGGAGATGACGGGGGTGACCGCTCCGGGCCGCACCACGCCGTACGCGTAGGTGGTCAACAGCGAGCGGTACTCGGTGAGTTGACGGTGCAGTTCGGCATAGGCGGCGGCGCCGTCGTTCTTGATGTCGACGAGGAGTTGTACGGGCCGGTGGTGCCCCCGGTACACGGAGCCGTGGTGGGCCCGGACGCGTGAGCGCAGCGGGTCGAGGTAGAGCGAGCGCAGCGTACGGGCCGGGTCGAGGTCCGTGGCCTCGTGGGCGACGAGCAGGTCGCCGTCGACGAGGAAGATGTCGGCCTCGACGCTGGTGAAGCCGTGGTCCAGCGCGTCGTGGAGGGGGCGCGGGTGGAGGTAGTCGTTGTGGGCGTGGGCGTGGGTCAACGGCCGTGGCCCGGGGCCGGTCCGGGGGGTGTCCTCCGCCGTGGCGGCGGGTGCGGCGTGGGCGTACGCGGGGGCCGCGACCACCGCCGTGAGTGCGGCGGCGAACGTGCTGACGGCTCTGCGGCGCGTGGTGAGGGGCATGGGGGCTCCATGGGGACGCGGTGGGGCGGTCCCGGTGAGTATCGGCTCCGGCGGCGGGGCGGAAAACACGGAGCGTGAAGTGTTCGGCCGCTCGACAACTGCCCGTTGGGTGGGGGGCGGTGGAGGGACGCGCGCCGCCGGAGCGCGGGGGCCGGAGGTGCCGTTCCCGCGCTCCGGGCCGGCGGGTCAGCGAGGTGCCGGGAGGTTCGTCAGCCGCGCCAGGGTCTGCTTGTGGTGGCCCGGGGTGCCCAGGGCGATCTCGTCGGCCTTCGCCCGCTTGAGGTAGAGGTGGGCGGGGTGCTCCCACGTCATGCCCGTACCGCCGTGCAACTGCACACACTCCTCGGCCGCGTGGACCGCGACCCGCCCGGCGTACGCCTGTGCGACCGCCACGGCGAGCGGTGCGTCGGGGCTGCCGGTGGCGAGGGCGTCGGCCGCGTTGCGGGCGGCGGCGCGGGCCGAGACGACCTGGAGCCACAGCTGCGCCATCCGGTGCTTGAGCGCCTGGAACGAGCCGATGGGGCGGTTGAACTGGTGGCGCTCCCTGGTGTGCCTGACGGTTTCCTCCAGGCACCACTCGGCGACCCCGAGCTGTTCGGACGCGAGCAGTCCGGCCCCGGCCAGCAGCCCCCGGCGCACCGCGGCCCCGGCGGTCGCCGGGCCGGCGATCCGGGTCCCCGCCCCGGGGTCCACGGTGACGGTGGCGAGCGGGCGGGTCAGGTCGAGGGGCGTGAGGGGTTCGACCGCGACGCCCGGCTCCTCCGTACCGACCGCGTACAGGCCGTCGTCCCGCAGGACGAGCAGGATGTCGGCGCGTGCGGCCTCCGCGACACCGGCGACCGGTCCGGTACCGGTGGGGAGGGACTCGTCCGGCGCGGTGGCGAGGGGTACGGCGAGCACGGCGACCCGGCCGCCGGTGGCGAGGGACTCCAGCAGGTCGGCCACCGCCGCGCTGTCCGTGTCACAGGCGAGCAGGGTCTCCGTGGCCGCCACCGCACCGGTCAGGAAGGGCGCGGGGGTGACGTACCGGCCCAGCTCCTCCAGGACGACGGCGGCCTCCCGGTGGCTCGCCCCCTGCCCGCCGAGCTTCTCGGGGATCAGCAGGCCCGCGGCCCCGATCCCGCCGGCGAGCGCCGTCCACAGCCCGCTGTCGTACGGGTCGCCCGCCTCGGCGCGGACGAGCGCCGCCGGTACGTCGGCACGGTCCGTGAGCAGGGACCGTACGGCGGCGCGCAGATCGTCCTCGGCCTCCGAGTAGAGCAGGTCGGGTGCGGTGCCGGGCGTCTCGGTCGGCGAGACGGTCGAAGTCGTCGAATTCATCGGGAGAGGTCCTTCCAGGCGACGTCCTTGTCGTTCCGCGGCTCGACGGGCAGGCCGAGGACACGCTCGGCGACGATGTTGAGCAGTACCTCGCTCGTGCCGCCCTCGATGGAGTTGCCCTTCGAACGCAGGTAGCGGAATCCGGCGTCGCGTCCGGTGAAGTCGACCAGCTCGGGCCTGCGCAGGGTCCAGTCGGAGTACAACAGGCCCTCGTCGCCGAGGAGTTCGACCTCCAGGCCGCTGATCTCCTGGTTGAGCCGGGCGAAGGCGAGCTTCATGCCGGCGCCCTCGGGTCCCGGTTCGCCCGCGACGAGTCGCTGGCGCAGCCGCTCGCCGGTCAGCCGGGCGACCTCGGCCTCCACCCAGAGGGTCAGGAGGCGCTGGTGCAGGTCGTGGGTGCGCAGTTCCGGCCGCTCGCGCCACGTCCGGGCGGCCGGGCCGATCATGCCGCCCTCGCGGGGCAGCCGGGCGCCGCCGATGGAGACCCGCTCGTTCATCAGGGTCGTCCTGGCGACCTTCCAGCCCTCGCCGATCGCGCCGAGGCGGTGCGCGTCGGGGATCCGTACGCCCGTGAGGAAGACCTCGTTGAACTCGGCCTCGCCGGTGATCTGGCGCAGCGGCCGTACCTCGACACCGGGATCGGTCATGTCGCAGAGGAAGTAGGTGATGCCCAGGTGCTTGGGCAGGTCAGGATCGGTGCGGGCGATGAGGATGGCCCAGCGGGCGAGGTGGGCGCTGGAGGTCCACACCTTCTGGCCGTCGACGATCCAGTCGCCGTCGTCCGCGCGGACCGCACGGGTGGCGAGCGCCGCGAGGTCCGAGCCCGCGCCCGGTTCGCTGAACAGCTGGCACCACACCTCCTCGCCGACCCACAGGGGCCGCAGGAAGCGCCGCTTCTGCTCGTCGGTGCCGTACCGCAGGATCGTCGGCGCGGCCATGCCGAGGCCGATGCCGATGCGCCTGGGGTCGTTGCCGGGTGCTCCTGCGGCGGCCAGCTCGGCGTCCACGACGGCCTGGAGGGAGCGGGGCGCGCCGACGCCGCCGAGTCCGGCCGGATAGTGCACCCAGGCGAGTCCCGCGTCGAAGCGGGCCCTGAGGAAGTCGGTCCTGTCCGTGGTGGCCGGGGGATGCGCGGCGAGCAACTCGCGGGTACGGGAGAGGAGTCCGGCGGCGTCGGTCATCGGGTGCCGCCTTCCGGGACGGCTTCCGCCGCCGTTTCCGGTGTTTCCGCAGCCGTTTCCGGTGTTTCCCCCGGGACCGTCTCCGGGATCACGACGATCCGTCCGGTGGTGACGCCGTCGGCGACCCGCTGGACGGCGTCCGCCGCGTCCTTCATCGGTACCCGCTCGCTGATGAGCGGCTTGATCGCGCCCCGCGCGGCGAGCGCGGTCAGCTCCTCGTGACAGCGCAGGACCGCGGCCGGGTCCTTGGTGGCGTAGAGGCCCCAGTGCAGGCCGAGGATCGAGTAGTTCTTCACCAGCGCGTGGTTGAGGGCGGGGGTCGGGACGTCCCCGCCCGCGAAGCCCACGACGACGATCCGGCCCTCGAAGGCGACGCACTTCGTGGACTTGGCGTAGGCGTCACCGCCCACCGGGTCGAAGACGACGTCCGCCCCCCGGCCGCCGGTGGCTTCCTTGACGGCGGCGACGATGTCCTCCGTACGGCGGTCGATGACGATGTCACAGCCCAGCTCGCGGGCGACGCGCGCCTTGTCGGGTCCGCCGACCACACCGATGACGGTGGCTCCCGCCGCCTTCCCGAGCTGGACGGCGGCGCTGCCGACCCCGCCGGCCGCCGCGTGGACCAGCAGGGTCTCGCCCGGCCGGAGCCCCGCACGGCGGTGCAGGGCGAACCAGCCCGTCTGGTAGCCGATGTGGAGGGCGGCGGTCTCGGCGTCGTCCAGCGCCTCGGGCGCGGGCAGGACGTCGGCGGCGTCCACGGCCACGTACTCCGCGAAGCCGCCGTCCGACAGCCCGGGGCTCGGCGTCGCGATCACCCGGCGGCCGTCCGGCGTCTCGCCGCAGATCTCGACGCCGGGGGTGAAGGGCAGCGGCGGACGCACCTGGTAGTGGCCCCGGCAGAGCAGCGCGTCGGGGAAGTTGATGTTGGCCGCGAGGACCCGCAGCAGGATCTGCCCCTCGCCGGGCACCGGCCGCTCCACCTCGTCGAGCCGCATCACCTCGCGCGGCTCACCGTTCCGGTGCACTCGCCATGCCTGCATACCAGAGCCTCCACACGATGGGCAGTAGCGCTACGTCCCGCATACTAAGCGGTCGCTTGCCCACCTGGGAACCGTCTCTCCCCGGCCTTCCTCCCGGCCCTCCCTCACGACACCTTCGGCTTGGCCCGTACATGCATCCGCTCGCCCTGCGGCCCGAACAGGCTCAGGAATTCGACCGGTTCGTCCGCCGCGGGCCCGAACCAGTGCGGTACGCGGGTGTCGAACTCGGCCGCCTCCCCCGCACCCAGCACCACGTCGTGCTCCCCGAGCATCAGCCGCAGCCGGCCCGCGAGGACGTAGAGCCACTCGTACCCCTCGTGGATGCGGGCCTCGGGCACCTCACCGTCGGGCCGGTGCACCACCTTGTACGCCTGGAGGCCACCGGGCCGCCGGGTGAGGGGCAGCATGGTCCGGCCGCCGCGCACGATCGCCTCGGCACGGATCCGGGGGTCACCGACCCGCGGCGCGCCGACCAGTTCGTCCAGCGGGACCTGGTGGGCGCGGGCCAGGGGCAGCAGCAGTTCGAGGCTGGGGCGGCGGAGGCCGGACTCCAGCCTCGACAGGGTGCTCACCGAGATTCCCGTGGCGGTGGAGAGGGTGTTCAGCGTGGCCCCGCGCTCGCGCCTGATCCGGCGCAGCCGGGGCCCCACTTCGTTCAGTACGGCATCAAGGCCCGCGTCGTCGTCCATGCCCCCATTGCAGAAACAGCAAGAGCGTTTGTCAATTACACCCCTCTGCGGGAGGGCCGGTGCCCGTCAGTCGTGCACGCCCGGCGTGACGGTGTCCGCACCCTCCGGGAAGATCGGGACGGGCTTGATGCGGCGCAGGTACGCCTCCGCCTTGATGATCGCCTCGCGTGCCGTGCGCTGCCCCATCAGCACGCACAGCGTGTAGGCGACGTCCTCGAACCGGCCGCGTGTGGTCGTGTCCAGCGGGTCGGCCAGGACCAGCCGTTCCCAGGCCCGGTAACGGCTCAGCAGATCGGCGACCAGATGCCTGTCCGGCAGCAGCATGTCGACCACCTCCAGCAGCGGAATCCGGTGGGGTAATGGGTCGGAGTGATGAGGTGGGCGGGGCCTGCCTACGCACAGCGGATCTCACGCCCCGGCCTTTCATTCTCCCTCGGCCGCCGCACTTCCGCTCGGCGGAGGAGGAGGGCGCGGTCAGGGAACGCGGCACGGGAATACCGCCCGTGCCCCGTCCGCTCGCACCTGTATGAGCACTCTTGGACTGATCGGCAGTGGACACATCGGCGGCACCCTCGCCCGGCTCGGCGTGGCGGCGGGTCTCGATGTGGTCCTGAGCAACTCCCGGGGCCCGGAAACCCTCACGGATCTGGTGGCCGAGCTGGGACCGCACGCACGTGCCGCGACCGCGAGGGAGGCGGCGGAAGCGGGTGACTGGGTGGTGGTGACGGTCCCGTTGAAGCACTACGACCAGGTACCGGTGAAGCCCTTGGCCGGGAAGGTGGTCATCGACACGAACAACTACTACCCCCAGCGCGACGGGGCGATCCGGGAGCTGGACGAGGAGCGGACGACCACGAGCCAGCTGCTCCAGGACCACCTTCCGCAGTCGTACGTGGTCAAGGCGTTCAACAACATCATGTACACGCACCTGGCGTCCCTCGCCCGGCCCACCGGCGCACCGGACCGGTCGGTCCTGCCGATCGCCGGTGACAACGCCGACGCCAAGGCGACGGCGGCGCGGCTGATCGATCAGCTCGGGTACGACACGTTCGACACGGGTGTGCTCGCCGACAGCTGGCGCTTCCAGCGCGACACCCCGGCGTATGTCATCCCGTACGCGAAGAATCCGCTGGGTCTGGGCTCCTCCGGGGACGACCCGGGGGCGCCGTTCGACGTGGCGGGGCTGAAGGTGGCCCTGGACGCGGCGAAGCGGCCGGGCAGCTGATCACGGAGACACGGGGGGCCTGTGAGCCCGGGTTCAGATCTCGTTACGGGTGAGGGCCAGCAGGCGGTCGAGGACACGCGGGCCGCTCGTACGGACCCCGTCGTGCTCGTACTCGTCGGTCACCCAGGTCCGCAGCCCCCGGATCGACCGCGCCGTGCGCAGTGAGTGTTCGGTGTCGACATACATGTCGTCGTGGTAGACGGCGGCGGCGACCGGGACCTCGTTGGCGGCGAGGCGGTCGGTGTCGTACAGCGGCTCCCAGTCGGTGCGGGCGGCGAGCAGGTCGGCGGTCTCACGCAGCGGGCGCAGGGCGGGGTCGTTCGCGAAGTTCCACGGGTGGACGCTCTCGCCCGTGAAGTACAGCGGCCCGTCGCCGGCCAGGGTGGTGGCGGCGTCGAAGCGGGCGAACTCGCCGCGGGTCCGCTCGGCCGCCCAGCCGGTGGGTTCGCCGCCCTGGGCGTAGACGGCCTCGTGGATCAGCGCGTACAGCGGGTGCGCGGCGTACGAGAGGGCAGCGGCGGCGCCTTCCTGGAAGGCGTCGGAGAGCACCTGGCCGCCCGGCGCCCGTACGAAGGCGTTCTCCAGCAGGTAGTGGAGCTGGTGGCTGCCGTCCGTGCCGCCGAGCAGGTGGCCGAGGGACTGGAAGGCCTCCGGGGTGAGCGTGTAGCCGGTGGGCAGCGCGACGGGGCTCTGTTCGGCGAGGTGCTCGGCGATCCGGCGGGCCCGGGCGATGTCCTGCGGGTAGCGGGCGTAGTGGGCCTCGACCTTGCGCGCGATACGGGGATACGCGGCGCGGTAGACCTCGTCCGCCGTCGCGTCCAGGGACGGCAGGCCGCCGGTGATCAGGACCGTGCGCAGGCCCTCGGGCGCCGCGGAGAGGTAGTGGGTGGCGCAGAATCCGCCGAAGCTCTGGCCGAGGACGGTCCAGGGCGCGTCACCGGTCAGCCGGGGGCGGATCGCCTCGCAGTCGCGGACGATCGAATCGGCCCTGAAACGGGCGAGATAGTCGGCCTGTTCGCGGGGGCCGCCGCGCAGGGGGAGGGTCTGGCGGTTGGCGGGGGTGGACAGTCCGGTGCCGCGCTGGTCGAGGAGGAGCACCCGGAACTCCTGGAGCGCCCGGCCCAGCCACGCCTGCCGCCCCACGAACCGGCGGGCGCCGAAGCCGGGGCCGCCTTCCAGGTAGACCAGCCAGGGCAGGTTCTCCCCGGCCTTCGAAGTGGCGACGACCTCTCGGGCGAAGAGCTCGATCCGCTCGCCCGACGGGTCGCCGTGATCCAGCGGGACCGTGAAGCGGTGGTCGGTGAGGACAACTCCGGGCTGGGTGTAGCTGGTCACGAACGCTCCTGTTTCTCGATCGCCCCCGCCGGGGCGCTCACGCCCGGGACAGTACCGGGCCCGGGGCGGTACGCGTACAGCCTGGGTCCTCGCACCGGGTCCTCGCGCGTACCGGCGCGCTTCCGGGCGGATCGGTGGCCGGTCTTCAACCGCCGCGTCGGCGGCCGTACGGTGTGATCATCGGCTTTTCCCGACCAAGGTGGTCCGTATGTCCCTGTTCGACCTGCCCCTCGACGAGCTGCGCGCCTACCGCAGCGCGTCCACGGAGCCCGAGGACTTCGACGCGTTCTGGGCGAAGACCCTCACCGAGGCGCGCGGCCACGCGCTCGACGCCCGCTTCGAGCCCGTACCGACGGCGCTCAGGACCCTCGACGTCCTCGACGTGACCTTCGCCGGCTTCGGCGGTCACCCGGTCAAGGGCTGGCTCGTGCTGCCCGCCGGGACGCGTGAGCCGCTGCCCGTCGTGGTGCAGTTCCTCGGGTACGGCGGCGGGCGCGGCCTCCCGCACGTCCACCTGCTCTGGGCGTCGGCCGGCTTCGCGCACTTCGTGATGGACACCCGGGGGCAGGGCAGCGGCTGGAACGGCGGCGACACCCCCGACCCCGTGGGCAGCGCCTCCTCCTACCCGGGCTTCCTCACCCGGGGGATCGAGGACCCGTACGCCTTCTACTACCGGCGGGTCTACACGGACGCGGTACGGGCCGTGGAGGCGGCCCGCTCGCATCCGCTGGTGGACGCCTCGCGCACGGCGGCCGTCGGTACCAGCCAGGGCGGCGGGATCACACTCGCGGTCGGCGGCCTGGTGCCCGACCTGGTGGCCGTGGCGGCGGACGTGCCGTTCCTCTGCGACTTCCCCCGGGCGACGACGCTCACCGACCGCGACCCGTACCGTGAGGTGGGCAACTACCTCAAGACGTACCGGGGCAGGACCGAGCGGGTGGGCCGGACGCTCGCCTACTTCGACGGGGTGCACTTCGCGTCGCGCGGGCGGGCGCCGGCGCTGTTCTCGGTGGCCCTGGAGGACCGTACGTGCCCGCCGTCGACGGTCTTCGGTGCCTTCAACGCGTATGCGGGCGCGGACAAGACGATCGAGGAGTACGACTTCAACGACCATGAGGGAGGCGGTCCGTTCCAGGAGGCCGTCCAGCTGGAGTGGCTGCCCGGGCGTCTGACCGCCTGACGGTGGGCCAGTTCGAGGAGGAGCGGTCGCTCGCGGAGCCGCCGCGTGACACACGAAGGGCCGAGCGGTGCGGATCACTCTCTTCACGCCTTTCGCCGTCAGTGCCCTGCTGGGGGCGGCGGCGCCGTGGGCCGGGCGCAGGCTGCCCCCGAGGACGGCGGCCTGGCTGCTGACGTCCGCCTCGGTGGTGGCGGGCGGCGGCTGGGCGGCGGCGCTGGCGATGCTCGCCTTCACGCTGGTCGGGCAGATCCCGGTGGTGGCCGCCGAGGGGCAGTGGTCCCCCGGTGTCCTGGCCGCGAACACCCCGGTCGACCGGTCGGTGGCCCTGGCCTGCGGGGTGGTGCTCGCCGGGTGCGCGGTGGCGTTTGTGGTGTCCGCGTACCGCAGGACCCGTACGCTCCTCAACGCCCGGCGGGAGGGCCGCGCGCTGCCGTCGGGGGGCGAACTGGCCGTCCTGGACGATCCCGTACCCACCGCGTTCACCGTGCCCGGCTCCCCCGGGCGGATCGTGGTCTCCTCCGGCATGCTGCGCGCCCTCGACGCCCGGGAGAGGAGCGCCCTGCTGGCCCATGAGCGGGCGCATCTGCGCCACCACCATCATGTGTTCCTGCTGGTCATGCGGTTGGCGGCGGTCGTGAACCCGCTGCTGCGGCCGGTCGCGGGAGCGGGTGCCTTCGCGCTGGAGCGGTGGGCCGACGAGGACGCCGCCACGGCGGTGGCGGACCGGTCGCTGGTGGCGCGGGCGGTGGCGCGGGCCGCGCTCGCGGCGAAACACGCGCCCCGGCACACGCTGGCGGTGACCGGCGGGCCTGTGCCCCAGCGGGTACGGGCTCTGCTCGCGCCACCGCCCCGGCTCCGTCACCACCTGGTGGTGGCCCACGCGGTGCTGATGCTGGTCTGCTGCGTCAGCCTGGCGCTGTCCGCCCAGGGCATGGACCACCTCTTCGACCTGGCGTCGCCCGCGCACGCGGCGGTGTCGACGGCCGGACGCTGATCTCCGATCCCCGGGCGGTGGCAATGGGCTACGGCTACGGCTACGGCTACGGGCGGCCGTACCGCGGCGGCTCATAGGGTGAGCGCGTGACTTCGAGCGCGGCTTCCCTCGTACCGGTGAACCTCACCCTCGGCATCCTGCTCGCCGTCCTGCTCCTGGTGGCGGCGGGTGTCGCGGCCGTCGCGCATCTCACCCCCGAGGCGAAGGGCAGCCGGTCCCGGGAGATCCTGGTCGCCGGGGTGCGCGCCGCGGTCCAGCTCGCCGCGGTCTCGTTCGTGATCGTCTGGGTGGTGAAGTCGCTCCCGGCGCTGCTGGCGTTCCTGGCCGTCATGTTCGCCGTGGCCGTACGGACCGCGGGCCGGCGCGTCACAAGCAACCACACGTGGTGGCTGACGGCCGCGCCCCTCGCCGCCGGGGTGGTGCCGGTGGTCGCGGCTCTCCTGCTGACGGGGCTCGTGCCGCTCAAGGGCATCGCGCTGATCCCGATCACGGGCATCCTCATCGGGGGCGCGCTCACCGTGACCGTGCTCGCCGGACGCCGGTCGCTGGACGAGCTGGCCCTGCGCCACGGTGAGGTGGAGGCGGCGATGGCGCTGGGCCTGCCGGACCGGGACGCCCGGCTGGAGGTCGTCCGCCCGGCAGCCTCGGACGCACTCCTGCCGGGCCTCGACCAGACCCGTACGGTCGGGCTCGTCACGCTGCCCGGCGCGTTTGTCGGTGTGCTCCTGGGCGGTGCGAGCCCCCTGGTCGCCGGGGCGGTCCAGCTGTTCGTCCTGATCGCGCTGATGGCCGTGCAGTCCTTCGCGGTCGCGGTGACGATCGAACTGGTCGCCCGCCACCACCTCTACCGTCCGGCGCGGGGCGCCGAGGACGAGCCGCCGGGCCCGGTGAGCCGTTGGTCGCGCCCCTGGACGGTCAGGCGCAGGCGCGCCCCGGATCCCGCCGCCCCCCGGGATCCTGCCGCCCCCTGAGATCCCGGTGCTTCCTGAGATCCTTCCGGAGGATCAGGACGTCGCAGGGAGTCGCGAGCAGCGGGGCCGGATGCGGCCGGGACGCGCCGGGGGTGCCCGCGGCGATCTCGCGGTAGCCGACCTCGCGGTAGCCCCTCCGCGTGTACCAGTCGAACAGGAAGTCCTTCGACGGGTGGGACCACGCCCAGGGGACCAGCAGTTCGACCTCCATCTCGGTGAGGCCGTCGCGCCGGCCCAGTTCCTCCGCGAAGGCGACCAGTTCGCGTCCCACCCCGACCCCCCGGTGGTCCGCCGCGGCGGCGAGCATTCCGAATTCACCTGTTCCCCCGATCCGCCGCACGCGGACACAGCCGACGATCCGGCCGTCCATCCGGGCGACGGCGATCTCTCCCGCCGAGATCATTCCGGCCACTTCCCCGGTGGTCGTCCGTACGGTGCCCTCCGCCCACAAGCCTCTTTCCTGCACGGCGTGGACGTCATTGATCAATGCGGTGAGATCACCGACGACATGACGGTCGGCCCCGGCCCCGACGGGCAACAGATCCGTTTCGATCTCGGGCGGGCGCATCTCGAATCCTCCCAGGAAGTGGATCGCGAGCAGCGGATCACTGATCGCGGAATTCCGCTCGTGGGCGGGGACGGTCCGTTTCACACCGGAGGGTGGGTACGCAGTCACCCGGGAAGTGTGCGCCAAGGGCAGTGCCGGTGTGGTGCCGAATGTCTGCCGATCCGGTGTCCGCTCCGATGTCCGCTCCGGTGTCCGCTCCGGTGTCTTCGGCGGAAAAGGGCGTGCGCGAGGTCGTGACGATCCGCAATGTGAAGCGCATACTCAACTGCTGGGACCGTACATCCCATGCCACCCAAGGCCGTGCGACGGAAGGGTGAGATGTCATCGCAGGACGAGTTGGCAGCTGTCAGGAAACGTCTGGACGACCTCATCCGCGCGGTGGAACGGTTGGAGCGCAGCCTCGCCGAGCTGCGTGAACAACGCTCCCCGCCCCCCGCGCCCGGCCCTGTGCCCGACCTCATCCCGATTCCCGACACGCCGTACGACAGCGCGCTCTGGACGGACTCGGACGACGAGGGACTGGGCGTACGCGACCGCCGGGCTCCCTAGGGCGCGCCCGCGTCCCTGTTGTCGGCGGCGTCCTTCTCCCGAGGAGATCTTGTTGGCCACCGGTACGGAACCTCCCCCACTCGGTGCGGGGGTGCGCGGCGCGGGACGTGCCGCCATCGCCGCGCGGCATCTGCGCACGGACCGCTGGTGGCTCGCGCCCGCCGCGACGGCGGCCGGCCTCTTCCTCTTCGTCGTGTACTCGACCTGGCGGGCGTTCGCGCATTCCCACTACTACGCGGCTCCCTACGTCTCACCGTTCTACTCGCCGTGCCTCGCGGACAACTGTCTGACAATGCGTCAGGGTCCCAACTGGGATGTGTTCGGGAGCTGGTGGGGCATTTCCCCTGCGCTGCTGATCCTGATCTTCCCGCTCGGCTTCCGGATGACCTGCTACTACTACCGGAAGGCCTACTACCGGAGTTTCTGGGCCTCTCCCCCGGCCTGCGCGGTCGCCGAACCGCACGCGAAGTACAGCGGCGAAACGCGTTTCCCCCTGATCCTCCAGAACCTCCACCGCTACTTCTTCTACGCCGCCCTGGTGGTCGCGGGCATTCTCACGTACGACGCCGTTCTCTCCTTCCGGGACGAGGAATACGCCTGGGGCCACATGGGGCTCGGGAGTGTGATCTTCGTGGTGAATGTGGGGCTGATCTGGGCGTACACCCTCTCCTGCCATTCCTGCCGTCATGTCATCGGCGGCCGGCTGCGGAATTTCTCGAAACATCCGGTGCGGTATCGGCTGTGGGGATGGGTCGGCAGGCTGAATCACCGTCATATGCAACTCGCCTGGGCGTCGTTGATCAGTGTCGCGGCGGCCGATTTCTACGTCTATCTGCTCGCCTCCGGAGCCTTCGACGATCCGCGCTTCTTCTAGCTTCTTCTAGGGACAGGGAGAGCCTTCACCCATGACGCAACTCGAACGCCTGCAGTGGGACGTCGTCGTGGTCGGCGCGGGCGGCGCGGGGCTGCGGGCCGCCGTCGAGGCGCGCGAGCGGGGCGCCAGGACCGCCGTCATCTGCAAGTCCCTGTTCGGCAAGGCCCATACGGTGATGGCCGAGGGCGGCATCGCCGCCTCCATGGGCAATGTGAACTCCGGTGACAACTGGCAGGTGCACTTCCGCGACACGCTGCGCGGCGGCAAGTTCCTCAACCAGTGGCGGATGGCCGAGCTGCACGCCCAGGAAGCACCGGACCGGGTCTGGGAGTTGGAGACCTGGGGCGCGCTGTTCGACCGTACGCCCGACGGGAGGATCTCCCAGCGCAACTTCGGCGGGCACGAGTACCCCCGGCTCGCGCACGTCGGCGACCGTACGGGCCTGGAGCTGATCCGTACCCTCCAACAGAAGATCGTCTCGCTCCAGCAGGAGGACTTCCGGGAGACCGGCGACTACGGGTCGCGGCTGAAGGTCTATCAGGAGTGCACGGTCACGCGGATCCTCAAGGACGGCGAGCGGGTCGCGGGCACCTTCTGCTACGACCGGGAGACCGGGCGCTTCTTCGTGCTGGAGGCGCCCGCGGTGGTGCTCGCCACGGGAGGCATCGGGAAGTCGTTCAAGGTCACCTCGAACTCCTGGGAGTACACCGGCGACGGCCACGCGCTGGCGCTGCTGGCGGGGGCGCCGCTGCTGAACATGGAGTTCGTGCAGTTCCATCCCACCGGGATGATCTGGCCGCCGTCCGTCAAGGGGCTGCTCGTCACCGAGTCGGTGCGCGGGGACGGCGGGGTGCTGCGCAACGCCGAGGGCAAGCGGTTCATGTTCGACTACATCCCCGACGTCTTCAAGGAGAAGTACGCCAACTCGGAGGACGAGGGCGACCGTTGGTACCACGATCCGGACCACAACCTGCGGCCGCCCGAGCTGCTCCCCCGCGACGAGGTGGCCAGGGCCATCAACGCCGAGGTGAAGGCGGGACGCGGCTCGCCGCACGGCGGGGTGTTCCTCGACGTGTCGACACGCATGCCCGCGGAGGCGATCAAGCGCCGGCTGCCGTCGATGTACCACCAGTTCAAGGAGCTGGCGGACGTGGACATCACGACGGAGGCGATGGAGGTCGGCCCCACCTGCCACTACGTGATGGGCGGGATCGCGGTCGACTCGGAGACCGCCGCGGCCCCGGGGGTGACCGGGCTGTACGCCGCAGGTGAGGTCGCGGGCGGGATGCACGGCTCCAACCGGCTCGGCGGCAATTCCCTCTCCGACCTGCTGGTCTTCGGCCGGCGGGCGGGACTGCACGCGGCGGCGTACGCCGCGGGGCTCGACGGGCGTCCGGCCGTGGACGAGGCGGAGATCGACGCGGCGGCGGCCGAGGCGCTGCGCCCGTTCAGCCCGGAGGACGCGGGGCCGGGGCTGCCGCCGGAGAACCCGTACACACTCCACCAGGAACTCCAGCAGGCGATGAACGACCTGGTGGGCATCATCCGGCGCCAGGACGAGATGGAGGACGCGCTGGAGAAGCTGGCCGGCCTGCGCGTACGGGCGCGGCGGGCGGGGGTCGAGGGGCACCGGCAGTTCAACCCCGGCTGGCACCTCGCGCTGGATCTGCGCAACATGCTCCTGGTCAGCGAGTGTGTCGCGCGGGCGGCCCTGGAGCGTACGGAGAGCCGGGGCGGGCACACCCGGGACGACTGGCCGGGGATGGACCCCGCCTGGCGCCGGATCAATCTGCACTGCCGGCTGACCGGCCCGCCGGGCGATCCGGCCGGCGGCCCCCCGGCGGGGCAGATCACGCTCACGCGGCACACGACCGAGCCCATCCGTCCCGACCTGCTCGCCCTGTTCGACAAGGAAGAGCTGGTCAAGTACCTGGCCGAAGAGGAGTTGCACGAGTGAGCCCGGATGTGAGCCGGAAGGCGGATCCCGAGGTGTCGACGGTGTACGAGGCGAGGTTCCGGGTCTGGCGGGGCGACGCGGCGGGCGGGGAGCTGAAGGACTTCGCCGTCGAGGTGCACGACGGGGAGGTGGTCCTCGACATCGTCCACCGTATCCAGGCCACGCAGGCCACGGACCTGGCGGTGCGCTGGAACTGCAAGGCGGGGAAGTGCGGTTCGTGCAGCGCGGAGATCAACGGACGGCCGCGGCTGCTGTGCATGACGCGGATGTCCGTCTTCTCGCGCGAGGAGACGATCACGATCACCCCGCTGCGGGCGTTCCCGGTGATCCGCGACCTGGTGACGGACGTGTCCTTCAACTACACGAAGGCGCGGGAGGTCGCGTCGTTCGTGCCGCCGCCGGGGGTGGCGGCCGGTGAGTACCGGATGCGGCAGGTGGATGTGAACCGCTCGCAGGAGTTCCGTAAGTGCATCGAGTGTTTCCTCTGCCAGGACACCTGTCATGTGGTGCGGGACCACGAGGAGAACAAGACCGCGTTCGCGGGCCCGCGGTTCCTGATGCGGGTGGCGGAGCTGGACATGCATCCGCTGGACGCGGCCGGGGAGTCGGGTGTCGAGCGGAGTGTCACGGCGCAGGACGAGCACGGTCTCGGCTACTGCAACATCACCAAGTGCTGCACGGAGGTCTGCCCCGAGCACATCAGGATCACGGACAACGCCCTGATCCCGCTCAAGGAGAGGGCGGTGGACCGGAAGTACGACCCGCTGGTGTGGCTGGGCAACAGGATCAGGCGGCGGGGCGAGTAGGGGGACGACGGGGGCGGTACGGCTTCGCATCGCCCCCGTCAGTCCGCGCGGCGCAGCCCGTGCCGGTCCGCCCACGCGGAGAGGGCGGCGGCGATCTCCTCAGGGCGGTCCTCGGGGGCGTGGTGTCCCGCCTCGCCGCAGGCGACGGATTCGAGCGCGGCGATGTGGGTCGCGCACCAGTCGGCCAGTTCCTTGCCGATGAGCAGGGTGGGCGAGCCCTCGAAGGTCATGAGGAGCTTCGGTACGTGCGTGCTGGTCGCGAGCCAGGCGTCGTACGCCTCGATACGGGCGACCAGTTCGGCGGGCTCGCCGCCGACCGGCATCTGGCGCGCCCAGGCGAGGAGGGGGCGGCGGCTCTCGCGGGTGGGGTACGGGGCGAGGTACACGGCGAGGTCCTTCTCGGCCACCGGGGTGAGCACTCCCCCGGTGAAGGCCTGCCGGATCATGAGGTCCTGATCGAGCGCCAGTTCCTCACCGAGGCCGGGGGTACGGAGTCGCTCCACGCGCTCGCGCGCCCGCGGGGTCAGCTCCTCCCGGGCCAGCGGTTTGACGACGGCTTCCAGGAACGCGATGCCGGCGACCCGCTCCGGGTGTTCGGCGGCCCAGTCGAAGGCGAGCGCCCCGCCCCAGTCGTGGCCGATCAGGACAACGCGGTCGAGCCCGAGGGCGTCGAACCAGGCGTCGAGGTAGCGGGCGTGGTCGGCGAAGCGGTAGGGGAGGTCGGGTTTGCCGGAGCGGCCCATCCCGATGAGGTCGGGCGCGAGGAGCCGTCCCTGGCCGGTGCGGGGCAGGACGTTGCGCCAGACGTGGGAGGAGCCGGGGTTGCCGTGGAGGAACACGAAGGGCGTTCCGCTCCCGGAGTCCTCGTAGTGGAGGGTCGAGTCGAGCACGGGTATCGAAGGCATGTCCGTCGGTCCTTCCGCCGGTTGTCAGTACGGAGGTTCGAGCGGGGCGTCCAGGAGAGCGGTCAGGTCCCGCACCAACGCGGCCGTACGGAAGTCGTCCCGGCCGCCCAGGGGGGCCAGGAGGCGGTCCATCAGTACCTGGACGGTGGCCATGGCCGGACGTACCGCCTCACGCCCGCTCCCGGTGAGGGTGAGCCGCACCGCGCGGGAGTCCCTGGTGTCCCGGACCCGTTCGACGAGCCCGTCGGCCTCCAGCGCGCGGGCCAGCTTGGAGACGTACAGGGCCTCCAGGCCGGTGTGGTCGGCCAACTCGCGCTGGCTGGGGTGCAGTCCGGCACGCCGCATCCCGTACAGCGAGGACAGCAGGGCGTACTGGGCGTGCGTGAGCCCCAGCGGCGCGAGCGCCCGGTCGACGGCGACGCGCCACCTGGTGGAAAGCCTCCAGACCAGATAGCCGGGGGTCGGTCCGTGTTCTGCCTCACCGCTCATGAATATAGCGTACATGGCTACTATCGCCTTGGCTATCAGTTTCGGTCAGGGGCCGGTGGCGGGGCGGAGGCCGTCGAGCATCACGCGTGTCATCGGGTCGTCGAAGCGGGCGCCCGGGCGGCAGACCATGACCTGTATCAGGTCGACGATCTCGGCCGGGGAGAGGTCGCGCCGCAGGGCGCCCTCTTCCTGGGCGGCCGTTACGGTCAGCCGGAGGAGATCGTCGAACTCCCCTTGCAGGCCGCTCAGTCCGGGGCTGACGACCGGCGCCTCCGCGAGGGACTTGACCAGGGCCAGGGGCAGGCCCATGCAATGCCCGACAATGCCGGTCAGTACGGGTCCGCGCGGGCCCTCGCCGTCCGTGGCGGCGCGGCTGAACTCCAGCAGGTCCCGCAGCGCGTCGGTGGCGATGCCCTGCAACAGCGCCTGGCGGTCGGGAAAGTGGCGGTAGATCGTGCCCACCGCCACTCCGGCCTCCCGGGCGATGCGCTCCATCGGCACGTCCGCGCCATGCCCGGACAGCATGCGCAGGGCGGACGCGACGTCGCCGAGCGGATCCGGCCGCTCGTCACCGACGCGGCCTCGGCTGCCGGACGCCCCGGGCCGCGCGTCGTGGTCACCGTCCTGATGAGCGTGACGGCCGACCCCGACCGCATCCTGCGTGACGTCGACGAGCGGTTCGGCGGCGCGGCCCAACTGCCCAACTACAAGGCGCAGCTGGAGCGCCAGGGCAGCACACGGCTCAGCGAGACCGTCGTCGCCGGGGACGAGGCCACCGTCGAGCGGGCGGTCCGGCGCTACGCGCGCGCGGGTGCCACGGAGTTGGTGGCCAGCGTCGTCGGTGACGCGCGGGAGCAGCTCCGTACGCTGGAACTCCTCGCCGCTCTGCGCGGTTCGGTCTGAGCGGTTCGGTCCGAGCGGTCAATCGCCGGACAGTTCCGCGCCACGGGCGCCGAGGAGCTGTTGGCGCAGCATCATCTCGGTCTCGCTGAGCGGGACTTCGGGGCACAGCCGCTCGGGATGTCCCGGCGCCGGGCCCGTCAGCCCTCGCGGTCCGGACGGGGCGGGGGGACTCGGCAGCGTCTGTGCGGTGGGCGAAGCGGGCAGCGGGGGGACGTAGACCCAGAGGTGCCCGAAAGCGACCAGCGCGTTAACCGCGGACCGCAGGCACCGGGCCAGAAGGAGACGCATAGGGGGAGGATGCCCCCGGTCACCGATACCACGCCAGGGGTCTGACAGGACTGGCCGGTTCCACTCAGGACCGGGCCGTGCGCACGGACTTGTATACGACGGCGCCGTCCCCCGCCGCCCGCCACGAGCATCTCTTCTCGCTGGTGATGGACGGCCTCACCCCCGCGTGAGGGGTGAGGCCGTCCATCAGGCATCCGCGAGCCGGTGCTCTACTGTCCCCCGAGCCGTTCGTGGGGGATCTTCTCGCCGGCCTCGACCGCGACCGGCAGGCGGTTCTCCGCCGGGGGGAGCGGGCACGTGGCCAGGTCGGTGTACGCGCAGGGCAGGTTGGTCGCCCGGTTGAAGTCGATGCGCACCCCGCCCTCGGCGTCGGGGGCCGCGACGGAGACCGTACGGTTCGCCGCGTACGTCGTGACGCCGGACGTGGCGTCGGTGAAGAGCACCAACAGGCTGCCGGGATCACGGCCGTTGAACGCGGTCAGCCGGTGTGTCCCGCCGTCCAGCTCGAACTCGACCTGGCCCGGGGCGTCGTACACGTGCTGGAGCCCTTCGACGGCCGCGCCCACCGTCACCGCGCGCGGTGTCTCGTACGGTACGTAGCGTCCCGTACGGACCCAGCGCGGGTCGGGCTCGTACGCGGGAGCGGGGACGTGGGCGGTGAGCAGTGCGTTGTCGGGATGGCGGGGGCGCACGATGTCGTGGCCGCCGCGCTTGGCGACCTCGATCACCGCGTCGCCCGCCCCGGCGTACACGCTGGCGCGCTCGGCGAGGATCCCGAAGCTGTACGTGCCGCGCACGGCCGTA
This sequence comes from Streptomyces sp. NBC_01317, assembly GCF_035961655.1. Lineage (NCBI taxonomy): Bacteria > Bacillati > Actinomycetota > Actinomycetes > Kitasatosporales > Streptomycetaceae > Streptomyces > Streptomyces sp. NBC_01317. Next base: position 445,512 of record NZ_CP108393.1, read on the forward strand.
CCGTCGACGGTCAGCTCCTCCCCCTCGTCCAGCTCCACCCGTACACCGTCCGCCGTACTGGACCACGCGCCCGGCGCGTCGGGGAACCGGGCCGGCTCGGCGTCCAGCCAGCGCAGGCTGGTGACCGCGAGAAAGCCGTGCGGATCGGCGAGCACCCGCTCATGGGCGTCACGCCACTGCCGCCATTCCTCGGCGAAGCCCGCCCGGTCGACCCGGTCGATGTCCTGGACCGTCACAGGGATTCCCTCACGTTCTCTTCGAGGCGCCGGAAACCTCCGGCATGGAAGACCAGCGGGGGGACCCCGTGGTCGGCGTCCAGCTCATGGATCCGCAGCAGGACGATGTCGTGGTCACCGGCTTCGATGTGCCGCTCCACGGTGCAGTCGAACCACGCGCTCGTGTCCTCGATCAGCACCGCGCCGTCGCGCGTGGCGCGCCAGTCGAGGCCGGCGAACCGGTCGCCCTCGCGGGCGGCGAGCCGCCGGCAGGCCCGTTCCTGGTGGGCGCCGAGCACGGAGACCCCGAGCCGCGCCCGGTCGCGCAGCACGGGCCAGGTGGTCGAGCTGTGGGCGACGCACACCGAGATCAGCGGCGGGTCGAGGGACACGGACGTGAAGGAGCTGGCGGCGAGGCCCACCGGCCGCCCGTCCACGAGCGCCGCGACGGCCGTGACCCCGGTGGGGAAGGTGCCGAAGACCTTCCGCAGATCGGTCGGGTGCAGGCTGTGGCGTTCGGTCCTCTTTTCGAGGCATTGTGCGCGGCTGGCGCTCATCGTCGGTTCCATTCGCCGGCCAGCAGCTCGTAGCTGCGGACCCGGTCCGCGTGGTCGTGGGTGATGGTGGTGACGATCAGCTCGTCGGCGCCGGTGGCGTCCCGGAGGATCTCCAGCTGGTCGGCGACCTGTTCCGGCGAACCGACGAACTGGGTTTCGAGACGGTCGGCGACCAGGGTCCTGTCCGCGTCGGACCAGACGTGGGCCCTGGCCTCCTCGGGCGTCGGGAACGGGATGGCGCCCTCCCCGCTGCGGATGCCGCGCACCCACAGGCCGTAGCCGGTGGCCCGTTCCCGGGCCGTGGCCTCGTCCTCGGCGACGACGACGTCGGCGGAGACACCGACGTAGGGCCGGTCCAGCTCGGCGGAGGGCTTGAACGCCGCCCGGTACCCCTCGGCGGCCTCCAGCACACTGGACGGGCTGACGTGGTAATTCGCCGCGAACCGCAGGCCGTTGGCGCCCGCGACCTGAGCGCTGATGCCCGCGCTCGTACCGAGGATCCAGACCTGGAGGTCGGCGCCCTCGCCGGGCACGACGTGGGCCTCGACGCCCTCGCCGGTCGCGTACGTGCCGCCGAGCAGGGCGAGGATGTCCGCTATCTGCTCGTCGTACGGCTGGGATTCGGCGCCCGGCTGCTGGAGCAGCTTCTTGTGCAGGGCGAAGAGCGGGGAGCGCAGCAGGTGTTCGAAGGAGAACGGGGCCGGGATCCGCAGCCCGTTCGGGGTGCGGCCGTCGACGACGGGGGTCGACGCGACCGGTGGGGCGTCCTTGGCGGGGAGGGCTCCTCTGCCGCCCGAACGGCCGAGGCCGAGGTCGAACCGGCCCGGGTACACGGTGTCGAGGAGGCCGAACTCCTCGACGGTGGACAGGGCGGTGCGGTGTCCCAGCTGGACGGCGCCTGATCCGAGCCGGATGGTGGAGGTCGCGGCGGCGGTGAGGGCAAGGACGACGGCCGGGGAGGTGCCCGCGACCCCGGGGTTGAGATGGTGCTCGGCGAACCAGTACCGGGCGTAGCCCAGGCGTTCGGCGTGCTGGGCCAGGTCGACGCTGTTGCGCAGCGCCTGGGCCGCGGTGGACCCGGAGGAGATCGGGACGAGGTCCAGGACCGCCAGGGGTGTGCGGTGGGGGGCCATGATGATCGCTCCTTGTCAGCGCGGGGTGCGTGCGGGCGCGGCGGTGTCGTCCGTACGGGTGAAGGGGTCGTCCGTACGGGCCGGGGATCCGGCGGAACGGGCGTCGTCCGCCGTCCCGTCGGCGGGCGCGACCGGTCCCCACGTCCAGGGCGGATCGGGGAGGTCCCGGCGCAGGGTGGGGGCGATCTCGGCCTGGAACAGCTCCAGGCTCGCCCGGTGTCGGGCGGGCGTGAGTCCCGAGGCGTCGGCCTGGAGGTGCAGCACGCTGTGGCCGAACTGTTCGTGGTAGCGGTGCACCTTCTCGATCACCTGCTGCGGGCTGCCGATGAGGGCGGAGCTGCGGGCGACGAAGTCCTCCAGGGTGGGGAAGACCGGTTCGAGTCCGAGCCGCTTCTGGAACGCCAACTGCCCCTCGAAGACGGGCCGGTAGGCCGCCACCGCCTCCTGCGAGGTACGGGCCGTGTAGAACCCGGCGGAGCCCGCGCCGACGGTGGCGAGCGCCGGGTCGTGGCCGTAGTGCTCCCACCGCTCGCGGTAGTGGCGGACCAGTTCGGCGTACGGTTCGATCGGGTTGGTCACGTTGGCGGAGAACAGCGGGTCGCCGTAGCGGGCGGCCAGGTCCACCGACTCCTTGCTGGTCGCGCTGCCGTGCCAGACGCGGACGGGCCGCTGGTACGGCCGGGGCCAGACCTCGGCGTCCTTCAGCTCACCACGGAACGCGGGCGAGGCGGTGACCTTGTCGTTGCGCCAGATCTGCCGGAACAGTTCGTACGACTCGGCGTTGCGCTCCCACTGGTCCTCGGCGGTGACGTGGTACAGCTCGCGCTGGGCGGCTCCGTTGCCCTTGCCGATGATCAGTTCCAGGCGCCCGTCGGACAGGTGGTCGAGCGTGGCGTAGTCCTCGTACGCCCGGACCGGGTCGAGCAGGCTCAGGGTGGTCACCGCCGTGAACAGCCGGATGCGGCGGGTGAGGGCGGCGAGATGGCTCAGCACGACCGGCGGTGACGAGGAGATGAAGGGGCGCTCGTGGCGCTCGCCCACGCCGAAGCCGTCGAAGCCCAACTCCTCGGCCAGCAGGACGTTGTCGATCACCTCCCGGAAACGGTCGTGGGTCGATTTCCTGACACCGGTGACCGGGTCGGGCGCGTGCACGATCAGGGTGATGGCGAGGAACTTCATGACGCGGCCTTCCTGTTGGCGGCTCCGGCCGGGTCGGACCGCACCGCGCCGGCCGCGCCGAGCCCCAAGTGCTCGCGGAGGGTGTCGCCTTCGTACTCGCGGCGGAAGACGCCCCTCTCCTGGAGCAGCGGTACGACGGTGTCGGCGAAGTCGTCCAGACCGCCGGGGGTCAGGTGCGGGGTGAGGATGAATCCGTCGCTGGCGTCGGACTGGACGAAGTGGTTGAGCGCTTCCGCGACGGTCGCCGGGGAGCCGATGAAGGACTGCCGTCCGGTCACCGCGATGATCAGCTCACGGATCGACAGGTCCTTCTCCTCGGCCAGGGCCCGCCACCGGGCGGCGGTGGCCACCGGGTCGCGGTGCATCCGTACGGAGGCCCTGCCACGGGCGACGGTGTTCTCGCCGACGAGCGGGTCGACGGTGGGCAGCGGTCCGTCGGGGTCGTACGAGCCGAGGTCGCGGTTCCAGAGCTGTTCGAGCAGTTTGATCGCGGTGGGGCCGCTGACCTGCTGGTGGCGGATGACGTCCGCCTTCTCCCTGGCGTCCGCGTCGGTGTCCCCGAGCACGAAGCTGACGCCGGGCAGGATCTTCAGCTCGTCGTGGGTGCGGCCGTACCGGGCGAGGCGCCGCTTGACGTCGGTGTAGAACGCCTGGCCGTCCTCCAGGGTGCCGTGGCGGGTGAAGATGGCGTCCGCGCCCGAGGCCGCGAACTCCCTGCCCTCCTCGGAGTCGCCCGCCTGGAAGATGACGGGGCGGCCCTGGGGGCTGCGGGGCACGTTGAAGTGGCCGCTGATGTCGAACTGGTCGACGTGGTGGTCGAACCGGCCGGGCGCCGGATCGGTGAGGAAGATCCCGGCGTCCTGGTCGGCCGTGATCTCGTCGCCGCGCCAGGAGTCGAACAGCTCCCAGGTCGCGGCGAGGAACTGCCGGGCGCGCAGGTAGCGGTCCTCCTGGGCCAGGAAGCCGCCGCGCCGGAAGTTCTGCCCGGTGAACTCGTCCCAGGAGGTGACGACGTTCCAGGCGGCCCGGCCCGCGGACAGGTGGTCGAGCGTGGCGAACTGCCGGGCCACTTCGTACGGTTCGTTGAAGGTGGAGTTGATCGTCCCGGCGAGTCCGAGCTTCTCGGTGACGGCGGCCAGCGCGGTCAGGACGGTGAAGGTGTCGGGACGGCCGACGACGTCGAGGTCGTAGATCTCCCCGTTCTGCTCGCGCAGCCGCAGCCCCTCCGCCAGGAAGAGGAAGTCGAACTTGGCGCGCTCCGCCGTCCTGGCGAGGTGCGCGAAGGAGCTGAAGTCGATCTGGCTGCCTGCGGCGGGGTCGCTCCACACCGTGCTGTTGTTCACGCCGGGGAAGTGGGCGGCGAGGTGGATCTGCTTGACGGGCTTGCTCATGCGGGGTGCGTCCTTACGTGTCTTCGGAGCTCTCTTCGGAGCGGGCGAGGCCGGGGCACGCTCAGAGCGCGGCGTACCGGTTCGCGGGGCGGGGCAGACCGAGCAGGCCGCGCAGGGTGGCCGCCTCGTAGGCGGTACGGAAGGCACCGCGCCGCTGGAGTTCCGGCACCAGGCCCCGGGTGATCCGCTCCAGGTCGTGGGGCAGGGCGGCGGGCCGCAGGCGGAAGCCGGTCAGACCGGCCTCCCGGCCTTCGAGGAGCAGGTCGGCCAGCTCGGCGGGCGTACCGGTGAAGACCCGGGCGTCACTGGTGTACGGGGCGCCCGCGCGCTCCTCCAGGCGTGCCCGGCGGTCGGCGGCGGCCGCGGGATCGTCGTCGAGGAAGACCACCAGGTCGCCGAAGACGTGGACCGTCTCGCCGTCACGGCCGGCGGTGGCCTGCGCGTCGCGGATCTCGGTCAGGATCGCCCGGGTGTCCTCGGTGTCGCGCGGCGTGACGAAGCCGACGTCGGCCGAGGTGGCGACGAGGCGGAACGGTTCCGCACGGTGGGCGAGCGCGGCGACGACCGGCTGTCCCTGCGGCGGGCGCGGGGTGATGGAGGGCCCCTTGACGCTGAACCGCTCCCCTGTGAAGTCGATGTAGTGGAGCTTGTCGCGGTCGATGAAGCGGCCGGTGGCGGCGTCGCGGATCTCGGCGTCGTCCTCCCAGCTGTCCCAGAGCCTGCGCAGCACTTCGACGTAGTCGCCCGCCTCGTCGAACAGCTCCTTGAGCAGGGCCAGCCCTGCGGGCGAGTCCAGCTCGTCGACGCGCAGTGGGACGGCCGGCCTGCGGCCGAAGTGCGGGGCCTCGTCGGCGCGTCCCGACACCTTGACCTGGACGCCGGCCCGGCCGGTGCTCACGTAGTCGAGGGTGGCGACGGCCTTGGAGACGTGGAACGGCTCGGTGTGGGTGACGACGGCGGTGGGGACCAGTCCGATGTGCCGGGTCAGCGGCGCGACCCGGGCGGCGACGAGCACCGCGTCGAGCCGGCCCCGCACCTGATCGGTGCGGCCGTCGGGCCCGGTGAAGGACGAGGACTGGAGGCTCAGGGAGTCCTCGATGGTCACGAAGTCCAGCAGGCCCCGCTCGGCCTCGGTCACCAGGTCGGTCCAGTACCGCGCGGTGAACAGCTCGCGGGGCCGGGCCCCCGGCTCGCGCCAGGCCGCGGGATGCCAGCCCGCGGCGTCGAGGGCGACGGCCAGATGGAGGGGTGAAGGTGCTGAAGGCATGGCGGTATCGCTTCCCGCTCGGAAATCTCGTGGACTCGACAATGTGGACTCGAACATCGCGTGGACTCGAACATCACGTGGGCGCGGAGTTCTCCTGGACCGGGAGATCTCCTGGACATGCCGAGTGCCTTCCGTTTCCGGGTCGTGTCCCGGGCGGAAGTCGGCGGACGTGCGTCGGAGGGCGCTGTACGTCGGGGCCGTGCGGCGGAGGAGGTGCCGCTACGGGGTGTGCCGCGGCGCGGCGTTCACGTACGCCGGACACAGGGCGCCGGCGACACGCTGGAGATCGATGTGGCGCCGGGAGAACATGCCGACGGCGCGGGGGTGGCTCCTGACGGCGAAGGCCGTGCGCGTGCCGTTCCGTCCTCGCACTGCCATCACCTCCGCCTCGACCGGTCGTACCGGTCCGAGCTCTCGCGCTTGCGCTGCCGTCTTCGGCTCCGCCGGGTCGTCACCTGGAGCACCCCGCCGCGTCAGGAGGGTTGCCGGTCAGCCAACCAGGGCTTGTCGCTGACACTCATAACCTGCGTGAACGGTAACTCCGCATCGGTGTCCGGCACAATCCCCACTCGATGACCACAGACCGTCCCCCGGGCCCGTACCGGTCGGCGCGCGACCGATAAGCGCTCACGATCGATCTCGATCAGTATTCGGCATTGGACGCAGAGTGCCCTCGTCCTGCATGCTCAGTGCCATGTTCAGGCCAGCGATCGCGACGGAGTACGGCCGGTACCCGGCTTGCGCCCTCGCATGCCGCCACGGACTCGACCGTCATCTGACGCCCCGTCTGACTCAGTGCCGAGTCGTGGACTTCGGCAAGGTCAAGTCGACCGGCTGTCGTTGAGCCGATGAGCACGTCCCCGCCACCGGGCCTCCGGTGAGCGGCGCGGGACAGCACACGAACACCCTCTTCTCCTGACGCTCCCTTCCGCCTCCCCACGGCCGGCGGCCGACCGGGCCGTGCCCGGTTCCGTCCGGCCGGCGCCCCGGTCGCGCCCTCAGCCCGCCCACCGCCGCTCACCGACGGTGTCCGGACAGCCACCCAGACGCGAGGACACGCCCATGGTCACCGCTTCTTCCCTCCCCGTCCCGGTGGGGGGACTCACGAGACCCGCCGCCACCGGGAACCGGCTGTTACGTGCCGATCTCGGCCGGCTGGACGAGGTGAGCGCGTCCCTCGCGGCGACCGCGGCCGAGTACGACCGCACCGGGTCCTTCCCGCACGCTCCGCTCCAACTGGTGCACGAGGCGGGGCTGTCGACCGCCGGGGCGGACACGAAGTACGGCGGGTCCGGGGTGAGTTCCACCGACGTGACGAAGATCCTGCTGGCGCTCGGCCGGGGCGATCCGTCCACCGCGCTGATCGCCGGGATGACCATCGTCCCCCATCTCCTCCAGACCCGGAGCCCGTGGCCCGAGGAGCTGTACGCCCGGGTGCTGGAAGAGTCCGCCCTGCGTCCGACCCTGCTCAACCACGCCCGCGCAGAGCCCGAGATGGGGTCGTCCACCCGGGGCGGCCTGCCCGCGACCACCGCGCGGCGGCGTCGAACAGGCCCTCGTTGTCCCAGCCCCGGTCGGTCGGCCACGGCGAGAGCGGGCGTCGCCGGTGTTTCGGGCTGTGAGCCCAGCAGTTCGGCGAGCAGGGCAGGGCCACCTTCGGGATCTCGGTCATCGTGGCCCGCCGGGGGGGCACGGTCGTCACCTGCGGATCGAGCACGGGGTACGACCACTCCTTCGACAACTGCTATTTCTGGATGAACCTCAAGCGCGTCGTCGGCAGTCACGGCATGAACCTGCACGAGGCGGCGGAGATGATGCGGCTGCTGAAGCTCGGCAGTGTCTCGCCCGTACTGTCCGACGTGTTCCCGCTGTCGGAGGTCGGTGAGGCGGCCCGCCTCGTGCAGACCAACAGCCACACCGGCAAGGTCGGTGTCCTCGCCCTGGCGCCGGAACCGGGCTTCGGGGTGACGGACCATCAATTCCGCGCCAGGATCGGCGAGGAGCAGCTGGGTCCGCTGAGGTCGTCCCCGCAGCCGGCGCTCGTCGGATGAGCGCCGTGAGCGCCCTGCCGGGCGGGACCACCACCCTGGCCCCGGCACCCTTGGACCCCGCGACCACCGCGCTGCCCAGCCTGCCCGAGGTCCTGCGCCTGCGTGGCAGGACGCAGCCGGACGAACTCGCCTATGTCTTCCTGCGCAACGGGGAGCACCCGGACGATAGCCTGACGTACGGTCAACTCGACCTCGCCGCACGGGAGCGGGCGTCCGCGCTGGACGCGGCCGGGCTCGGCGGCGGCTCCGCCGTGCTGCTCTACCCGTCCGGACTGGAGTTCGTCTCGACCCTGCTCGCCTGCATGTACGCGGGCGTCGCGGGCGCTCCCGTACAGGTACCGAGCAGGCGGCGGGGCCTGGAGCGGCTGCGGCGCATCGCCGACGACGCGGGCACGTCCACCGTCCTCACCACCACAGCGGTCACGCGCGGCCTGGAGGACTTCGGCGACACACGGGAGTTGGCCGGGCCGACCCTGGTGGACACCGAGGCGCCGCACGCGCCGCCGGCCGGGGCGCCGGCTGGAGGCGATCTCCCGGTTCCGGGGCAGTCACACCGCCGCGCCCAGCTTCGCGTACGAAATGTGCGTCCGGGACGCGGCCGACAACGGCTTGCCGGACGGGCCCGACCGGTCCTCGCTGCGGGTGGCGGCCAACGGGGCGGAGCCGGTCCGGTGGGACACGGTCCGCGCCTTCACCGAGACGTACGCCCCGGCCGGGTTCCGAGCGAGGGCGATGTCCCCCGGCTACGGGCTGGCGGAGAACACCCTCAAGGCCACGGGGAGCTGTGAGGACCGCGACCCCACGCTGCTGCGGTCTCCTCCGACGCGCTGCGGGAGGGCCGGGTCGTACCGGCGGAGGGGCCCCGGGGCGTCCCCGTCGCCGGCAGCGGAACGACCGTCGGTACGACCACGGTCCGTATCGCCGATCCCGAGACCCTGGCCGGGCTCCCTGAGGACACGGTCGGCGAGATCTGGGTCAACGGCCCCTGCGTGGCGGACGGTTACCACGGGCGGCCCGAAGAAAGCCTGCGCACCTTCGGGGCCCGCCTCGCGGGTGAGGAGGAGGTGGGGACCTGGCTGCGCACCGGCGACCTCAGGTTCCTGCACGACAACGAGCTGTTCGTGACCGGCCGGCTGAAGGACGTGATCATCCGCAAGGGCCGCAACTACTACCCGCAGGACATCGAGGTCTCGGCGGAGAGCGCGGGCCCTGCCCTGCAACCGAACTGCGCGGCGGCGTTCTCCGTGGACGACGGCGCGGCCGAGCGGCTGGTGCTGGTGGTCGAGGCGGACGGCCGCGCGCTGCGGGACGCGGGTGTGCTCGTCGACACCCACGAACTCGTGGCCCATGGTGTGCTCTCCAGTGGGGTGGTGGAGTTGTGGGGCGTGGTCGGTCAGCCGGTGATGGTTGGGCTGGGTGCGAGCCGCGGACGGTGTCAACCCCGCTCCGTACGGCCTCGGCCGCACCTTGGGTGCCGGACGGGGGGCGCCGGACGGGGGGCGCCGGACGATTCGCCCGGCGGCCCTCGCGCGTCGGCTGTGGTCCTCTGGCGGGAGCCGGTGGTCGGCCGCGATGATCTCCATGCCAGAAAGACGGGAAAGGCGCCGCTGTGGGATCTACCTGGGGTACTCGTCCTCGGCGAGGTGGGAGCCCCAAGTGGTGTGATTTCCGGTCTCGTCGGCGGCCTGGTAGGCGATCTGGGTGTGGAAGCACCCGGGGGTGGCGCCGTGCCAGTGATTCTCACCCGGCTCGATGGAGACGCGGTCGCCCGGCCGGATCTCCTCGACCGGTCCTCCCTCGCGCTGGACGAGGCCGACTCCCTCGGTGACGTAGATCGTCTGGCCGAGAGGGTGGCTGTGCCATGCCGTGTGGGCCCCGGGCGTGAAGTGGACGACTCCGCCCATGATCCGGGAAGGCGGCAGCGGCTTGCTGATCACGTCGATGTAGACGTCCCCGGTGAACCCTTCGGCGGGGCCGGCCATCGTTTCGAATCCGTTCCTTACGATGTTCATCTTCGTCCTCCTGTGTGAGTGTTCGTCCTCGGAGCGAGGACGGACTGTCGTCTGCGACACTTTGCGCTCCCGCTCGGCCGGCAGCGAAGCGACACGGTGTGCTTCTCCTTCCCGTGACACATCGTCAGGTCGCCGGACGCAGGTGGAAGGTGTACTCGCACGAGTTGAACGGGGTGCTCAGCGAGTACGCCGCCGCCACGTCCTTGTCCTCGCTCGGAGTCACGTCGATCTTCAGGTTTTCCTTGACGGCTCCCGATACGTCGCCGTCGCCTTCGAGCCAGTCCCCGCCGCGGAAGTAGAGCTGCGTCGTCACCAGGTCGTGGCCCTCGGCCGAGACCTTGAGGTGGAAGTGCGCGGGCCTCCACGCGTGGCGGCCGATCATGGCCAGGAAGCGTCCTGTGGGGCCGCCGGTGGGAATCTGGTACGGCTGGGGCCTGATCGTCCTGATCCGGAAGCGGCCCTCGTCGTCCGTGATGATCTTGCACCGGAGATTCAGCGGAGGAGCGTCGCCGACGAAGCTTGAGTAGGTGCCGTCGTTGCCGGCGTGCCACATGTCGACGAGGGCGCCGGGAACGGGCTTGCCGTCGAGGTCGAGGACCTGGCCGCTGAGTACCATCGCGTCACCCGGCTCGTCGTCGCGCATGGGCATGACGTACGGCTTCTCCGTCAGCAGCGGCGCGTTTTCGACGTAGTACGGGCCCTCGACCGTTCCCTGCGAGCCGGGCAGGCCGTCGTACGTGGCCTGCTCGACGGTCGCCTCGAAGTGGTTGTCGATGAACATCGGCACTTCGCGGGCGTCGACGAGATCACGGATCCACAGGACCGCGGCCGAGTACTCGTCGTACTGGACCTTCTGCCGGAGCAGGACGCCTCGTATCGCCTGGAGAAGCTCGGCCGATACCTCGGCGACGCGCTCGCTGTATTCGGGCATTGTTCTGCCTTCATCTCCTTCTTGACGTTGCTGGTCGGCTTCGGTGGTGACCGGACGGCGGATTCCGCCGTACGCCGACCGGATCGCCGTTGATCGTTGTCGGCGCCGCCGTCGCGGCTCTCCGGCAGCGGGGTCGGTCACAGCGGCAGGGCTGGTGCGAACCCGGCCGCGCGCATGGTCGCCGTGTCGTGGACCTGACGGATGAAGGTGATCCGGCCCTCGGCGACCTTGAACTGCTCGGCGATCCGCAGGGTCCCGATCGGGTCGAGCACCAGGTCGTAGATCATCAGCGCCTCACCCGGAAGGGGGCCGGTGCACGCCGACAGGAGCCGGACGCTCGACACGCTTTCGCCGAAGCCGCGGATGGCCTTCACGAACTCCCGCTTGTCCACGTACGTGTTGACGGGAAGATCCGTCTCAAGGCGTTCCGCGAGCAGTCGCGAGGCCGCGTCGAAGTCCTTGGTCGTGGTCCACGCCTCGTGGTAGCGGCGCACCACGTCCCACGTCTGCTCGTGAGTCATTTTCGTTCCTCCTCGGCTTGCAGGGGCCGATCCCCTGGACCGCACGACCAACGTACATACCAATCGTTCAGTATGTCAACGCCGTACTGAACGATTGGTATGCGAATATCCGGACCCCCTCGCCGGCGTCGGCCTGGCGTGCCTACTGAACGGCTGGTACGTTGGTACTGAGGTCGTTTTGTCGGATTTGTCGATGACAGGGTCCGAAGGCGGCCGAGGGCATCGCACCGACGCCGGGGTGATCCACCCGAGCCGGCGCGACCGGTTCCAGCGCCGAGATCCATACCGCTCCCGCGAATGGCGCGCTCTTTCCTTGGGCGGTTGCGGTTCTCCGCCTCCGGCCGGATGCCACACAATCACATCGAGTGTTTGTTCGAGCTGTAAGTGACGGAACGTCAAGAGGAAAACCTGGCAAGTTGTTGAGGGATGTGCTCATGACTGAAACAGCGCAGGATTTCGACTATGTGGTGGTGGGGGCCGGTACGGCGGGTTCGGTGCTGGCGGCGCGTCTGTCGCGGGACCCGGACGTCCAGGTGCTGCTGATCGAGGCGGGGCAGGCCGAAGGCCCCCCGGCGATGGCGGTTCCTGGCGCGTGGTTCACCCTGTGGGGCGGTGAGGTGGACTGGGGATTCCGGACCGTCGCGCAGACGGGGCTGAACAACAGGGAGATCGTCTACCCGCGCGGCAAGGTGCTGGGAGGCTCCAGCGCCATCAACGCGATGATGCATGTACGCGGCCATCCCGCGGCGCTCGACGCGTGGGAGGTCCGCGGCTGGGGATCCGCCGATCTGCTGCCGTACTTCCGGCGCAGTGAGAACACCGAGGGACTCGACCCCGCCTACCGGGGAACCGAGGGGCCCGTGCGCCCCAGGCCCGTCGACGCCCCCCATCCCGCGTCCCGGGCGGCCTTCGACGCGTTCCGGGACCTCGGCATCCCCGCGTCGGACGATCTCAACGGCGCCCACCCCGAGGGCGTCACCTGGACGGAGCTGACCGCGGCCGACGGGGTCCGGCAGTCCGCTGCCGACGCGTACCTGACGCCGGCCGCCGGCCGCCCCAACCTCACCGTGGCCACCGACACCCTGGTGGTACGGCTGACCTTCTCGGGCGATCGGTGCACGGGTGTCCGTTACGTCAGGGGCGGGGTCGAGTCCGAGGCGCGGGCCGGCCGCGAGGTGGTACTGAGCGCCGGAGCCGTCGGCTCGCCGCACCTCCTGCAACTGTCCGGGGTGGGACCCGCGGACATGCTCCGCGCGCACGGCATCGAGGTCGTCCGGGATGTTCCCGGAGTCGGCACCAATCTGTCCGACCACCCCGTGGGGGTGGCGACCTATGCGGCGGACCTGACCCCCGGCGACAGCAATCACATCGATGTCTTCGCCGCCGTGCGCAGCAGCGAGGACGTGCCCCGGCCGGACCTGCACCTCTTCTTCATGGACGTGCCGCTGGCACCGCCCGGCCTGGCCAGTGGCTACACCATGGGCGTCGGCCTGCTGTCGCCGTACAGCCGCGGGTCCGTCACGCTCCTCTCGGGAGCCCCGGACGTCGCGCCCGCCATCGATCCCGGCTTCCTCACGGACCGACGGGACGTCGACCGCATGACCGCCGGTCTGCGCCAGGCACGCCGGGCAGGCGGTTCGAAGGCACTCGGTCCCTGGCGCGACCACGAGGTGCTCCCCGGCCCGGCGCTGCGGAGCGACGACGACCTGCATGCCTACCTGCGCGAGGCGGTCATCTCGTACTGCCACACCGGGGGCACGTGCCGGATGGGCACCGACGCCGCCGCGGTGACCGACGAAAACCTGCGCGTAAGGGGGATCGAGGGCCTGCGGGTGGTCGATGCCTCGATCATGCCGACGCTGCCGGAGGCCAACACCAACGCGACCGTCCTCGCGATAGCCGAGAAAGCCGCGGACCTGATGACCGGAACCTCACCCGACAGCGAAATACGCGTACGGAACCAAGATCGGCGCCGGTCGCAGGGCCTTGACTGGTGACCAGCGCCTCGCGGAGCCGGAACTCCGCGTGAGGCGGGCCGGTTGCTCCTCGCGCGTACGGCCGGGGGATCGGCACGTACCGGGCGCGGCGTCCCGTACCGGCGCACCGTCGTGCCGACCACACTCGTGCACTACGGCCGCCCGCCGGAGCCCCTCAGCCGAGGGTGATCCGGATGCCGACACTTCCGTCCCTCCCGCGTCGCAGTCGGCTGCCGAGGAGGGTGAGGCGGCCGGGCAGGCCGTACTTGCGTCCCACAAGGCCGCGATAGCGCTTGGTCTGCGAGGCGTCGAGGAGGACGGCCCGGGCGGGGACCTGCTCGCCTGTGGGGTTGCCGCGTACGTCGCACGGGCCGACGACGACGTCGGACCGGTTGCGGATCCGCTTGGCCTTGCCGGAGTCGGTGACGGTCCAGATGCCGAGCGCGTCGCCGTCGCGGATGACCCACACGGGGGTCGGTATTCGCCTGCCGTCCCGGCGGAAGGTGGTGACGAGCAGGTACTTGCCCGATGAGAGTCGTTCGAGGGCCGCTGGATCGGTGGTCACGACGTCACGCCCCGCGGTGGAAGGGAGGTGCCGGGGGCGGTCTTCGGGGTGAGGTCGGAAGTCGTTCTGTTCACCGTGGTCCCAGGGATGTCGGGGAGCCGGGCGCGGGGATGCGGACCGGTCGTCGAGGATTCAACATACCAGTCGTTCAGTAGGCTCGCCACCACGAACCCTCAGGACTCGCCGCCCGCGTCGAGCGTGGCCATGGCGGCCTCCAGCAGGTCCAGCCGCGTCTGATCGGTCAGCTTGCCGTGGCCTGCCGCGAGTGCGGCCGTGGTGCCTTCCTTGACGGCGGCGACGGCCATGCGGGCGCGGATGAGGTGCATGGGTGAGGGGTCCGGCCCGGCGACGGCCATGATGATCAGTTCCGTCTTCCCGGCGAAGTCGTGACGCTGGGAGTGTTCCTGGAGTACGGAGACATCCCCGGACTGCAGGGCCATGTAGGCGGCCGGGTGCTGGGCCTGGAGGTCGATCAGGGCGCCGAGCAACTCCCGCGCCGGCCGGCCCGCCGCGTCCTTCGCGATGACCGCGATCTCGGCGGCCGGCTCCGCGACCAGGGCGGAGAGGATCGCCTCCTTGGACTTGAAGTGGTAGTAGAGCGCGCCCTTGGTGACGCCCAGGGCCTCGGCCAGGTCGGCGATCGAGGTCACGGTGTAGCCCTTGGTCCCGAACAGCTTCCGTGCTTCGTCGAGAATGTCGGCCCGCATGTCGCGGCGCTGGTGAGGAGTCATGAACTCAGCATACTAAGCGTTCAGTACGAACGCGCTCATACGGAACGATTTACGCGCGCGTACCGTTACCGGCGACGGCCGGGGATCCCGGCGCCTCGCACGGTGGACTCCACCGGTGCGTCGTTCCTCGACCTCTCGCGCACATCGTCGGGCACCCACTCGTCGAAGCACTCGGCGCTCAGGGAATTCAGCACGTCGAAAGCGGTCCGGCCACCCGGCCCGCGGGCGGCCCGGGGTTCAGACCGCCTTGCCGGGATTCAGTGTGTGGTACGGGTCGAACGCGGCCTTGACGCGGCGTTGCAGGGCGTGGTTGTCGGCGCCCAACTCCTCGGCGATCCACTGTCGTTTGAGCAGCCCCACCCCGTGTTCGCCGGTGAGGGTCCCGCCGAGTTTCAGCGCGACGGCGAAGATGTCGCCGGCCGTCTCCCAGGCCGCTTCCGGCAGTTCGGGCAGGGCGGGGTCCACCACGATGATGGGGTGCAGGTTGCCGTCGGCGGCGTGCGCGAGGGTGAACACCGGGACACCGCGCCGCGTGGAGATCTCCTCGATGGCACGCACCGCCTCGGCGAGCCGGGAGCGGGGCACGGCGATGTCCTCGATCAGCGGGCGGCCGAGGCGTTCGAGCGCGGGCAGGGCCAGCCGGCGGGCGGCGAGCAGGGCGCCCGCCTCCGCCTCGTCGGCGGCCACCGTGACCGACGCGGCACGCCCTTTCAGTACGGTCACGACCCGTTCCGCTTCGGCCCGCGCGCCCGCGCCGTCGCACTGCACGATGAGCAGGGCCGCCCCCCGCTCGCGCAGGGCCGTCCCCTCGGCCGCGTCGATCGCGGCGAGCACGGGCCCGTCCAGCAGCTCCGCCATCGCGGGCTCGATACCGGCCGCGGTGATCGCGCTCGCGGCGTCGGCGGCGGCGTCGAAGGTGTCGAAGGAGGCCGCGAGGGTGGCGGTGTCGACGGGGACCGGCCGCAGGCGTACGGTCGCGGCGGTGATGACGGCGAGGGTCCCCTCGGAACCGGTGAGCAGCGCCGTCAGGTCGTACCCCGTCACGCCTTTGACGGTGCGCCGGCCGGTCCGTACGACCGTACCGTCGGCCAGGACGGCCTCCAGGCCCAGCACACTGTCCCGGGTGACCCCGTACTTGGCGCAGCGCAGCCCCCCCGCGTTGGTGGCGATGTCGCCGCCGACCGTGGAGATCGCGGCGCTGGCCGGGTCGGGCGCGTAGCGCAGTCCGTGCGCGGCGGCGGCCCGGTCGAGGTCGGCGGTGATCACACCCGGTTCCACCACGGCGAGTTGGTCGTCCGGGGACAGTTCGAGGATGCGGTTCATCCGGGACAGGTCGAGGATCAGACTGCCCTCGCCCGCGGTCGCGCCGCCGGACAGGCCCGTCCCCGCGCCGCGCGGCACGACGGGCACCCGCAGCGCGTCGGCGTGCCGGAGGGTGGTGGTCACGTCGTCGGTGCGCCGGGCGTGCACGACGGCCAGCGGCTCGCCGCCCGCGGGGGCGCCGGACCGGTCGGTGGCGTAGGGCGCGACGTCGAGGGGGGCACTGGTCAGCCGGTCGGGCGGCAGGTCCCTGGCGAGCAGCCCGAGCAGCCGCGCTCCCGCCGCCGCCTGCTCGACCGACTGCGCGGGGCTGTTCACGGTCCGGCCGTGGTGTGCGGCAGGTGCTCAGGTGTGTGCGGCATGCGCTCAGGATGGCCGACCTCGCCACACACGTCCAACAAGGAACTGCGATCACAAGTGATCACGGATGCTTATTGGTTGGTGCTAGCGTGCGCCCATGGGTCCCGTCTTTGACATCGTCGCGCTGCGCAGTCTGGTCGCGGTCGCGGACCGGGGCGGGTTCCACCGCGCCGCCGAGGCGCTCGCGCTCAGCCAGTCCGCCGTCAGCCAGCACGTACGGCGGCTGGAGAAGACACTGGGCCGTCCGGTGGTCGAACGGGCGGGCCGGGCCACGCGGTTCACCGAGGCGGGCAATCTCCTCCTCGAAGAGGCGCGCCGGATTCTCGGCGTCCACGACGAGGCCGCGCGCCGGCTGCTCGGTTCCGAACCCGCCACGATCGTGATCGGCTCCACCGAGCACGCGGCCGACCAGATCCTTCCCCGGATCACGGCGGCCGTCCACCGGACGCACCCGCGCTGCCGGGTCAGGTTCCGTATCGACCGCTCGGCGCGGCTGGTCGAGGCCGTCGACCGCAGGTCGGTCGATCTGGCGGTGTACGTGACGGAGGCGACCTCCACCGAGGGCATGCAGGTCGGCGGGCTGCCCCTGACCTGGTACGCCGCCCCGGGGTGGACCCCGCCGACGGCCCCGGCGCCGCTGCCGCTGGTGGCGGTCGAGGCGCCGTGCGCGATCCGCCGCCGGGCGCTGGACGTGCTGGCCGCGCGCGGGACCGCCGCGTCGGTCGTCTGCGACGCGGGCTACCTGGCGGGGGTGCTGGACGCCGCGCGGGCCGGGCTCGGGGTGGCGCTGCTGGCCACGGCGGGCCGGGCCCCGGACGGCCTGGTCGAGTACAAGGGCCTCCCGCAGGCTCCGGCGATCCGGATGAGCGCCCACGCCCGGCCGGGCGCCGACCCGGCGATGGTGATGCACGCGGTGGAGGCCGTGCGGAGCCTCCTGGTCGAGCTGGACGTACCCCATCCGGTGCCGCCGTCGGCGGCCCCGTCGCTGAGTCCCGCGACCGGCGGCAGTGTGACCTGACGTACCGTCATGCCCGAGGGACGCGTGCGCTCACGTCGGCCCGGCCCAGTCGGGGACGTACTTGTACCCGACGCTGCGCACGGTCTGGACGGCTCCGCGCTGGTCCGCGCCCAGTTTCCGCCGTACGCGCGCGATGTGCACGTCGACCGTCCGGCCGTCGCGGATCCGGGCGTGGGGCCAGACCGCCGCGACCAACTGGTCGCGGGTGTGGACCCGGTGGGGATGCGCCACGAGGTGGGCGAGCAGTTCGAACTCCAGGTACGTGAGGTCGAGGCGGCGGCCACCCACCTCCGCGGTGCGGCGCGAGACATCGATCCGTACGGGCCCTGCGCGGTCACCGGCGCTGTCCTCGGCGGGCGCCTCGGCACCGGGGCCCGGCGGTTGTCCGGTCGCCGGTCCCGGCGCGGTGTCCTGCCCGCGCTGTTCACCGGCCGGTACGAGCACCAAGTACCCCTGCACGGCGGGCCGGCCCGGCGCGGGCGTGGGCAGCGTGTGCGAGGGGGCGGGCAGCCATATCGTGCCGGGCGGCAGCGGGTGCGGGCCGGGCACCTCGTCGGCCGACGGCGAGGGTGTGGTGGCAGGGCAGTACGGCGGGCGGTTCGGCATGGGGGGCTCTTTCGCGCGGGGGAGGTCGTCGGGGACGTACACCGTGCGCGCGCCCGGCCCCGCGCTCCGGGAGCGAGGGGGACCCTGGACCGTCTTTCTAAGCCAGGTCCCGGAGGGCCGACGCGCGAGTGACGCGACAACACACCTCGTCGAAGTTGTGCTCGCGGCGGGACGGCCAGAAGCCCTCAAGGTCTTTGCGACCCGTGAGCGCGTGCTGGGGGCGAGCCATGCCTCCATTCAAGCAGAGTGCCCCGGACGGCGGTCGGCGCCTTCGCGCCAACCGCCGCCTGTCGGGAGTTGTCCCGTCAACTACCGGGGCCCCCGGGTGACTTGTAACGGGACGATCATCGAAACGCTACGCCGGATTGCCGGATCGTGACGGCATGCAGACAGAACGTAACGTCCCGTGTCGGGGCCATGACATCTCCCGGAAACGGTTGTCCCGCCGGAACGGGCCGGTGCATCGTCACTGGGCGGCGTCCGACTCCCGTACGCCGCACCCCACTTGAGGCGCGCACACCACCCCGCGCCACTGACGCGAAGGACACCCCCCATGGCAGCAGTACGTACGAACAAGCGGCGCTTCGCCACCGCGATCGCCACCGCGGCGACCGTGGCCGCGATCATCGGAGCCGGCACCGCGCTGCCGGCCCAGGCCGCCCCGGCGGAAGGCAGAGTCCTGCACGCCGGCTCCGCCGACGCCGTCAGCGGCAGCTACATCGTCACGCTCAGGACGACGGCCGGCTTCTCGGCCAAGGCCACCGAGGGCAAGCAGCTCATCGCCGGGTACGGCGGCAAGGTGAAGCGTACGTACACCTCCGCGCTCAACGGCTACGCCGCCTCCCTCAGCAGCACCGAGGCCGCGCGCCTGGCGGCTGACCCCGCCGTCGAGTCGGTCGAGCAGGACCAGAAGGTCTACGCCACGGCCACGCAGACCAACGCCCCCTGGGGCCTGGACCGCATCGACCAGGCGAACCTCCCGCTGAACGGCACGTACACCTACCCGGACTCGGCGGGCGGCAACACCACCGTCTACGTCCTGGACACCGGGGTGCGCATCACCCACCAGCAGATCGCGGGCCGCGCCTCCTACGGCTACGACTTCGTCGACAACGACGCCACCGCGCAGGACGGTTACGGTCACGGCACGCACGTCGCCACCACCGTCGCGGGCACCACCTACGGCGTCGCGAAGAAGGCGAAGATCGTCGCGGTCCGGGTCCTCGGCAACGACGGCTCCGGCACCACCGCCGGCGTCATCGCGGGCGTGGACTGGATCACCGCCAACCACGTGGCGTCCTCCGTCGCGAACGTCTCGCTCGGCGGCGGCGCCAGCACGACGCTCGACAACGCGGTGAAGAACTCGATCGCCTCGGGGGTGACTTACTCCATCGCGGCGGGCAACTCCGGTGCCCCGGCGGCCAACTACTCCCCCGCCCGCGTGCCCACCGCCCTCACCGTCGGCGCCACGACCAGGACGGACGCGAAGGCCTCCTACTCCAACTACGGCGCGACCGTGGACATCTTCGCCCCGGGCTCGGCCATCACGGCGGGCTGGAACAGCTCCGACACCGCGACCTACACCGGCGACGGCACGTCGTTCGCCGCCCCGCACGTCGCGGGCGCGGCCGCCATCTATCTCACGAACCACCCCGGCGCCTCCCCGGCGACCGTGGCCGCCGCCCTGGTGAACGGCGCGACGTCCAACGTCCTGACCGGCATAGGCACCGGCTCGCCGAACAAGCTCCTCCGGCTCGTCCCGTAACACCGGCGCACACCCGCGAGTCCCGCCGCCCGGCATCCGGGCGGCGGGACTTCCGCGCGGGGGCCGGGCGTCGGCACTTCCCGGCGGCCCGCCGGCGCCACTTCCGCGCCTCTACCCCTGGGCCGCCTCGTGCGTCACGCGCGTCACCGTGGGCGGCCGGGGCTGGAGTTCGCCGTCCAGGAACAGGTCGACCCGCTCGTTGTAGAAGGCGACCAGCCCGGCGATCGGCGAGAGCTGACGGGTCGGGAAGTCGTACGCCCACACCAGGTCGTCGTGGACACCGGCGGGCGTCTCGACCGACCAGTAGCCGCTGGTCCTCCCCTTGTACGGGCAGGCGGTCACCGTGTCCGTGGGCAGCAGGAGCGTGAAGTCGACGTTCAGACGGTCGAGGTAGTACCGCGTGGGCAGGCCCGTCTCGAACACCATGACCGAGGAGTCCGCCTCCGCCAGGACGACCCCGTCGAGTTCGACACGGATCTCACGGCCGGAGCGCAGGGCGTCCACGCGGGTGTACGGGCTCCTCGGGTGGACAAAGACCTGCTCGTCCTCCTCGTACCACGCGTCGAGCGTCTCCCACCGGAACCTGACCGTCCCCTCCAGGCCCTCGGACGCCCCCTCCGCCCACAGCCACCCCGCGTCGGGCACGACGGTGTCCGCCGCCTTCAGCGCCTGACGCCGCGCGGGTCCGGGGGCCAGCTTGAGGACGCGGTCCTCGTCCACCAGCTCGCAGTCGATCAGGTCGTCGACCGGGACCGAGTACTGCGGATAGCCGGGCCACTCCCACACGTACCGCGCCCGCAGGGTGTCCACCACCGCGCGTCCGCCGAGAAAGCCTCGGATGCGGCGGGGAACCGGCTCGACGTGGCCCGCCGGTGTGATCATTCTGGGCTGGTTCGGCACTGGTTCCGTCATGATCCCCATTGTCCACCGGCGCCTGCCCGCCCGCATCCAGGCCCGGCCGCCCACAGACCGGCCGGCACTCGCCCCACCCGCCGGGGAGCCGGGCGGATGGGGCGAGCGGGCCTTGACCGTCAGGCCGTGTGCAGCGTCAAGCCGTACCGGCTCAGCACCGGATTGATCGGCTGGTAGAACGACTGGCCACCGGAGGTGCAGTTGCCCGAACCGCCCGAGGTGATGCCCTGGGCCTGGTCGCCGCTGATGTACGAGCCTCCCGAGTCACCGCCCTCGACGCAGACGCTCGTCCCGGTCATCGCGTACACCGCGCCCTGGCTGTAGTTGACGGTGATGTTCTTGCCCTGGATGACACCGCAGCGCCAGTGCGTCGTGGAACCCGAGCGGCAGATCGACGCGCCGACGGGCGCCTCGTTGGAGCCGCGGACCAGCTGGTCGGAGACCGTGCCCCAGCCGAGGACGACCGGGACGGTCCACCAGCCGCTGCCGACGTTCACCCAGGCGTAGTCGTTGCCGGGGAAGGTCGATCCCTGGAAGTTGCCGATGTACGAGCGGTCCCAGCCGTAGACCGCGGCGCCCGTGCCCCCGCAGTGACCCGCGGTCACGAACCCGCCGTACACCGAGAAGCCGATGGAACAGCGCACGTTGCCCGTGTAGTACGGGTCGCCGCCCACCGTGCCCGCGGCGGTCGTACGCGGCGCCTCGGTGGTCTCGGCGACCGTGACGGGCCCGGTCTTGAGTGCCTTGGCGACGAAGGCGCGGACATCGTTGTCGTCCTTGCGCTCCGCGACCACGTTGACCACGACCTGGTTGGTCCTGGGGTCGACCTGCCAGCTGCTGACGCCGGCCGGCGCGGTGAGCTTGTCGATCCGCTTCTTCGCCGCGTCGAGCTGGCGCTCGCTGTGGCGCACCAGTTGGACGGCCGCACCGGTGGCCCGTACGGCGGCGGCCTTCTCGTCACCGGCGAGGGCGACGGTCAGGGTGCCGCTGGCGGGGTCGAACCAGGAGCCTCCGTAGGAGGATCCCGCCACGCGCTGTGCCTTCGTGTCGACCGCTGTCGCCGTCTTCTCGGCGGCGAGGCGGGCCGTGGCCTGTTCCTTCGTCAGCCCGAGGTCTTTCTGGAGGGCGGTGAGCAGACCCGCGGAGGCCGGTGCCTCGGCGGCGGTGGCCGCGGGGGCGGCGGTGGCCGGGGCGAACCCGGCCGTGGACAAGGCGCCGACCAGGAGGAGTGCGGACAGGCCGGTACGTATGACTGTGCTGCGTCTCAAGGGAAGTGGCCCTTCTGTGTTCCAGTGACGTGGGGGTGGAACAGCAGGCGCCTGAGAGCGCTCTCAGGCGTGCCAGCCGGAGCCTAACGGAGGTTCATGGGCAGGTCCATGCCAAGCACCGGACTCCCGTCGGACTCCCCCGGTCCTCACTCCGCTCCGCTCACTCCCCGGCGTGCGGGCGCAGCGGGTCGACCGAGCGCAGGGACCCGTTCGCCAGCGTCACGATCGCACCGCCCGTCCGCATCGGGGCCACCCCCTCCTGCATCCCCGAGGTGCTCGTCCCCATCGCGGCCGTCTGCCACCGTTTGGCGCCCGTCCGCAGGTCGAGGGCGACCAACCGCCCGCTGTAGCTGGACAGGTAGAGCGCGCCCTCCCGCTCCGACGCCATGGGCGGCCCCAGCAGGTCCACGCCGGTCTCCCGGCTCCACACCCGGTCGCCGGTGTCCGGATCGACCGCCGTGACCCGCCCGGTCTGCTGGACGAACACCACAAGGCCGCCCACCGCCGAGGGCCTGCCGTCCGGGCGCGAGGCCAGCTCGACCGTCCGCCGGTCGCCCGTACGGACATCGACCTTCACGAGCGCGGAGTACGACATCCCCGGCCCGCCGTCCGGCACGAGGACGTGAAGCGCGCCGCCCACGATCCCGAGCGCGTGGACAGCTCCCTTCACCTGGGCCACCTCCTCCGGCGTGCCCTTCTCGGGGTCGAGCCGCAGCAGCGTCGTCCGCCGGCCGTCGGGATCCGTCGTGCACACGGCGTACGGTACGGCGCCGGACACGAGCGGCACACACTCCGCCCCCTCGGGCAACGGCGTCGACCACCGCCGCTCACCGGTCGCGGCGTCGCGCGCCACCAGCGCACCGCCGGAGAAGGAGTCGCGGAACAGCACCGCGCCACCGAAGAACACCGCCGGGTGGTTGGCCACCCGCTTCGTCCAGAGGGGTTTCCCGGACTCCCTGTCCAGGACGACCAGGTCAGCCCGCAGCCCGTCCCCCGAAGCCGGACCGACCACCAGCACCTGGCCGGAGCGTACGTCGATCGCGCTCGGCGTCCCCACGTCCGTGTACGGGACCCGCCAGACGACCTTTCCCGAGGCGGCGTCGACGCGGGCCGCGGAGAAGCCGTCCCCCCAGCAGTAGACGGCGAGTTCGTACGCCCGGCAGCCCTCGACGGCGGCGAAGGGGCCGTTCCCGTTCGAGCTCGGCAGCGTCAGGTACCACGGTTTCCATCCCGCGGGCAGAGCCGCCTCCTGCAGGAGCGAGGGGACGGAGGTCGCCGGGGGCGCCGGGCGGCCACCGGCCGGTGCCGGGTCGTCCCCGGAGCCGTTGGTCAGCAGCGCCGCCCCGGCGCCGAGGCCGGCCACGGTGAACGCGGCCGCGGCGGCGAGCGAGACGCGGCGCCGGAAGGACCGGCCCGGCCGCGATTCGGCGCCGGCCGCGGGGGCCGGGCCGACCGTCGGGGTGGAGTCGGTTGTGGGCGTCGGGTCGGTCATGGCTGTGGGGTTGGCCGTGGAAGCCGGACCGGTCGTCGGCGTCGGACCGGCCGTCGGCGGGGGGTCGGTCGTCGGCGTCGGGTCGGCCGTCGGCGCGGGGTCGGCTGCGGGCCTGGGGTCGACCGTGGCCCGGGCGATGTCGCCCGCCGCGGGGACCGGTTCGGCCGGCACGTCCCACTCGCCGTCCTCGGGCAACTCCTCCAGCATCTTGGCCAGTTCGCCCAGGCCCGGCCGCCCCGCCGGCTCCTTCGCCAGGCACCGTTCCACGATCCGGCGCAGCGGCTGCGCCACACCGTCCAGGAGGGGCTGTTCGTGCACCACCCGGTACATCGTGAGGTACGGGTTCTCGTCGTCGAAGGGCCCCCGCCCGGTGGCCGCGTACATGAGCAGCGCGCCGAGCGAGAAGACATCCGAGGCGGCGGTCACCTCACGGGGGCGGTTCAGCTGCTCCGGCGACATGAACGGCGGTGTGCCCAGGACCCGTCCGGTGGTGGTGTACGACTGGTGGTCGGCCGCCCGGGAGATGCCGAAGTCGATGACCCGGGGCCCGTCCCGTGCCATCAGCACGTTCGCCGGTTTGAGGTCGCGGTGCACCACGTCGGCGCGGTGGATGTCGTCGAGCGCCTCCACCAGCCCCAGGGCCAGCCGCCGTAACTCCCCGGGCGGCAGCGGGCCTTCCCCGCCCACCCGGTGCGACAGGGTGGGCCCCGGCATGTAGAGCGTGGCCATCCAGGGCTGTACGGCATCGGGATCGGCGTCCACCACCGACGCGGTGAACGCGCCGCTGACCCGTCTGGCGGCGGCCACCTCCTGCTTGAACCGGGTCCTGAACTCGTCGTCCCCGGCCAATTGGGCATGGACCACCTTGACCGCCACCCGCATGCCGGAGGCCGAACTCGCCAAATAAACCACGCCCATGCCCCCGGAGCCGAGCCGGTCCAGCAGCCGGTAGCCGCCGACCGACTCCGGATCCACCGCGCTCAGCGGCACCCGCCCACGTCCTTCCCCCACCCACCGCGGCGTCGCTGTCAGCCGTCACCTGGGCAGCAGTCTGCCGGGCCACGCGATCTCCGTCACGCGGACAGCCACTTTTCCCTGCGGGTTTCTCAGGAGCCGACCGGCTCCCGCCCTCCGTTCACCGAGTCGGAATCGCCCCGACTCTTGACAGAAACGGCGGCGGATTACAGCCTATGGCAACGTTGTCAGGCGAACTGAGCCAGGTCGCCTGCTCCTGCGGGCCCACCTGGAATGGACGTCTTGCACATGTCGAATCAGTCGCCACACCCCTCCCGTCGGTCTGTCGTCGCCACGGGATCGACCCTGCTCGCCGGTCTCGGCCTCGGGGTCGCGCTGCCCGGCACCAGCCGCGCCGCCACGACCACGGCCGGGGGTACGGCGGCCGCGCGCGGTGAACTCGCCGCCTACCGCCCGGTCGCGGTGTCCTCCACCGACTACGCGCCCACCCCGGCCGAGTTCGTCGTGGACAAGCTCAACTCCGGCGGCGTACGGGGCACCGGCTGGCGCGCGGCGGCGGGCGACCCGCAGTGGATATCCGTCGACCTCCAGGCGGACTGCTCGGTGGACTCCATCTCCCTCACGTTCGAGGCGACGTCGGAGGACCCGGTGTTCGTGCCGCCCACGAGCGGCAACCCGCGCACCGACACCACCGGCCAGGAGATCCTTTCCAGTTACGCGGTCGACTTCGTGGTCGAGACGTCCCGGGACCACCGCACGTGGACCGCCGTCCACCGCACGACCTCGGGCAAGGGCGGGCTCGTGGAGATCAAGCCGGCCAGGCCGGTGATCGCGCGGTGGGTACGGCTCACCGTGAGCAAGCGCTCCAACGCCAACCCGCTGGGCCTCAACGGCTTCGAGGTGTACGGCACGCCCAAGGACCACCGCCCCGCCGCCACCGGCTGGACCGACTGGGGCACCCACACCCACAGGGCCCCGGCGCTCGACGTGGCCGACGACGGCACCGTACCGCTGGAGTCGGGGTGGACCCTGACCATGGACGACTGGGCCGGCGGCGAGGGCGCCGACCTGTCCCGTACGACGGTGGACACGAGCCGCTGGCTGCCCGCGACGGTTCCCGGCACCGTCCTGGCGACGCTGGTCGACCAGGGTCATCTGCCCGACCCGGTGGCCGGCTTGAACAACCTCCACGTCCCGGAGGCCCTGTCCCGCCACTCCTGGTGGTACCGGCGCGGCTTCAGCCTGCCGAAGGGGCTGCGCACCGGCGCGGGGCGCCACGTCTGGCTGGAGTTCGACGGCGTCAACCACAAGGCGGACGTCTGGCTCAACGGCAAACAGGTCGGCGGGCTGACCTTCCCCTTCGCCCGCTCCGCGCACGACGTGACGGATCTGCTGGTACGCGGCGAGCAGGCGCTGGCCGTGAAGATCTCGCCGATGCCCTTCCCCGGCAGCCCCGGTGACAAGGGTCCGGCCGGCGAGTCCTGGGTGGACGCCGGCGCCAACATGATGAACCGCAACTCGCCCACGTACCTGGCCTCCTCGGGCTGGGACTGGATGCCGGCGGTCCGTGACCGCGTCTCCGGCATCTGGAACCACGTACGGCTGCGCTCGACCGGCCACGCGGTCATCGGCGACCCCCGGGTGGACACCAAGCTGCCGAACCTGCCCGACACGAGCAGCGCCGACGTGACGATCGTCGTCCCCGTCCGCAACGCCGACTCCGCGGACCGGCAGGTGACCGTCACCGCCTCGTTCGACGGCGTGAAGGTCTCCCGGAGCGTCACGGTGGCCGCCGGCGCCACGGCCGATGTCACCTTCGCCCCGGCCGACCACAGCCAGCTGCGCCTGCGCAACCCGAAGTTGTGGTGGCCCAACGGCTACGGGGAGCCGAACCTGCACGACCTGACCCTGGTCGCGTCCGTCGGGGGCGCGGAGAGCGACCGGCGCGCCACCCGCTTCGGCATCCGCCAGTTCGGCTACGAGTTCGACGTGAAGCTGCCCTTCACCGGCGGCAGCGACGCGTACACGCAGTCCGTGGACCTGGGCAGCCGCAAGGCCCAGTACGTACGGATCAAGTGTCTGACGCGCGCCACCAGTTGGGGCTCGTCGCTGTGGACCCTGTCGGTCTTCGACAGCAGCGTGCCCGGCACGGACCTGGCCAAGGGGAGGACGGCCACCGCCTCCTCCGTGGACGACTCGGGGAACCCGGCCTCCCACGCCACCGACGGTGACCCGGCGACCCGCTGGTCCTCGTCGTTCGAGGACGACCAGTGGATCCAGGTCGACCTGGGCGCGTCCGTCTCCTTCGACCGCGTGGACCTCACCTGGGAGCAGGCGTACGCGAAGACGTACGTCGTGCAGATCTCCGCCGACGGAGACACGTGGACGGACGCGAAGTCCGTCGACAACTCGGCCGTACCGCTGCCGTTCCAGAGCGGCAACGCGAGCCTCCAGACGGTGGACTTCGCCGCCAGGACCGGCCGTTACGTCCGGATCAGCGGCGGGGCCCGCGCGACCAGCTGGGGTTCCTCGCTGTGGACGCTGTCGGTGATCGACACCGCCACGCCCGGCACGGATCTCGCGCTGCACAGGACGGCGACCGCGTCGTCGGAGGACGGCTCCAACAAGGCCGCCAACGCCACCGACGGCAACCCCGGCTCCCGCTGGTCCTCGGCCTACGAGGACAACCAGTGGATCCAGGTCGACCTGGGCTCGTCCGTCTCCTTCGACCGCGTGGTCATCGTGTGGGAGGCGGCCTACCCCAAGACGTACACGATCCAGGTCTCCGACAACGGCGACACCTGGACGGACATCACGTCCCTCGACAACACACCGGACCCGCTGAAGATCAGTGTGAACGGGGTTCGGGTCTTCTGCCGGGGCGGCAACTGGGGCTGGGACGAGCTGCTGCGCCGGATGCCCGCCGCCCGGATGGACGCGGCGGTCCGGATGCACCGCGACATGAACTTCACGATGATCCGCAACTGGGTGGGGTCGGTCAACCGCGAGGAGTTCTTCGCCAGTTGTGACGAGCACGGGCTGCTCGTCTGGAACGACTTCCCCAACGCCTGGGCGATGGACCCGCCGGACCACGACGCGTTCAACAGCCTGGCGCGGGACACCGTCCTGCGCTACCGCATCCACCCCAGCGTGGTGGTCTGGTGCGGCGCCAACGAGGGCAACCCGCCCGCCGCGATCGACAACGGGATGCGGGACGCGGTCGAGTCCACGGCGCCGGGCATCTTCTACCAGAACAACTCGGCGGGCGGCATCGTCACCGGCGGCGGCCCGTACGGCTGGGTCGAGCACGAGCGCTACTTCTCGCCGTCCACGTACGGCAGCGGCAGTTTCGGTTTCCACACCGAGATCGGCATGCCCGTGGTGTCGACCGCGGAGAGCACGCGCAACCTCGTCGGCGACGAGCCCGAGTGGCCGATCGGCGGTGCGTGGTACTACCACGACTGGAGCACGCGGGGGAATCAGGCGCCGCAGAACTACCAGGCCGCCATCGAGGCGCGCCTCGACACGGCCCGTGACCTGGACGACTTCGCGCGCAAGGCGCAGTTCGTCAACTACGAGAACACCCGCGCCATGTTCGAGGCGTGGAACGCCAACCTGTGGAAGGACGCCAGCGGCCTGATGCTGTGGATGTCCCACCCGGCGTGGCACAGCACGGTGTGGCAGACGTACGACTACGACTTCGACGTCAACGGCACCTACTACGGGGCGCGGGCGGCGTGCGAGGCCGTGCACGTCCAGGCCGATCCGCGGAGCTGGCAGGTCATCGCCGTCAACCACACGCCCGAGGCGCTGAAGGGCGCGACGGTCTCGGCGCGTTGCTTCGACCTGTCGGGACGGCAGCTCGGCGCGACCCGCAAGGTGCGGGTGGACGTCGCCTCGTCGACCACGACGGACGCGTTCACCGCCGACTGGACGAAGGACCAGCCGGACTTCCACCTCCTGCGGCTGCGCCTGGAGGACAGCAGGGGCAGGACCCTGTCGGAGAACACGTACTGGCGCTACCGCGAGGCCGCCGACATGAAGGCGCTCAACCGCGCGAAGTCCGTCAAGGTCTCCGCCGACCTCGGCCGGGTGACGAAGGCCGGTGGGCGCCGCGAACTGACGGCGACCGTCCACAACCGTGGTTCGGCGGTGGCGGCGATGGTACGGCTCTCGCTCCTGGACGCCACCAGCGGCGAACGGGTGCTGCCCACGCTGTACAGCGAGAACTACGTGTGGCTGCTGCCCGGTGAGTCCCGGAGCGTCACGCTCTCCTGGCCCGCCGAGGCACTGCCGTCGGGCCGGCCCGCCCTGCGGACCGAGGGGTACAACGCGGCGCGCTCGGTGGCGCGCGCCTGACGCTGACCGGGCAGCGAGGGCCGGGGGTGAATGCGGCCCCCCGGCCCTCGCGTTCGGTCCGGGTCGTCCAGGCGCCGTGGGTCAGGCGCCCGTGCCCGCCGTGAACACACCGATCGTCGGCACCGACGCCTTGCCGGTGTCGGTCGCACCGCCCCCGGTCCAGGCGACCTTCAGCGCGTCCTTCTCGTCGGGCGGGGTGATGAGCACCGCCACCGGGGTGACCGTCGTGACCCCGGTGATCTCGGGGTTGCCGAAGGTCATGGGCGCCCAGGCGCTCCGGCCGGGGGCGAGCTTGACGAGTGTGCCGGTCACACTGGCGCGCTCGGGGTCCACCGAGACGTGCTGTCCCGCCTTGTTCAGGAAGGCGAGCCCGGGAAAGCCGTCGACGGTGCAGGTGTGGCCGGAGGTGTTGGTCAGGACGAGGGCGAAGTTCTCCTGGCCGGCTCCCGGGTTGTCGGGGCCGACGGACGCCTTGACGTCCGGGGTGTGGCAGCGTCCGCCGCCCGCCGACGTGCTCGTGCCACCACTGTGGGTGGGTGAGCCGGACGTCCCGCCGCTCTTCGTGGGCGAACGGGTGGAAGCAGTGCCGGACGCCGTCGTGTCCGGGTCGGGCGCCGCCGTACCCGACGGGTCGCCGCCCACCGGGACGGCCGGTCCGCCGACGGTGTGCGGGGCCGAGGCGGCCGGATCGTCCTTGCCCCCGCAGCCCGTCAGCAGCGCGGCGACCGCGACCACCAGGGCGCCGCCCGCCGCGAGCCGTGTGCCCCGCCCGTGCCGGGCGGGCGCGGACCGGGGTCGTACGGGGAACGTCTCCTCGTTCTCGGTCATGTCTGCCGTCACTCCTTCTCCGTACGAGGTCCTTCCGGACCGTCATCCCCGCACCACACGGCGCCCGGGGCCCGTGCGGCCCAAAGCTGTGGTGCGCTACACCCCGGTTCGATGACGGGCCCGGCGTAAAAGTTCACGCCTGTTCCCGGAAACTTCCGGCGGCCCCGCGCCGGGTCTCAGCCCGAGACCCGCAGGCTGCGCAGGATCCGGTCGGTCGGGTCGTCGCCCGCGCCCCGTCTGATCTGGACGTACGCCTGCGGGGTGCCGTCCCGTACCGGTGTGAGCGCGATCTCCTCCAGCGACCGCCCGGCCGTACCGCAGGAGGACCAGGTCCGTACGCGACCGTGCCAGGAGGCGTTCGAGAACGTACGGCTGCCGTCGTACCGGCAGGCCCGGTGGCTGATCGTGCCGACGCGGCCCGCCAGGTCCCGGGCGGCGCCGATCCCCACGAACACACCGCTGACCTCCGCGCCGAGGTCGGGCCAGCGTCCCACATCACGGGCGACGGTCAGCCCGGGAGCGTGGTGGTCCGGCAGTCCGAGCGTCCTGGGTGTCCATCCTGACCCGGCCAGCCGCCCGGCCCAGGCGGTGGGCACGTCCACCTGGATACGGCCGGTGGCGTCGCTCACGCGCTCCACGGCGGGGGCCGGGGAATCGGTCTGCCACCGTACGGCGGCGACCGTGCCGAGCGCGACGACGGCCAGGGTGGCCACGGCGGCGAGCAGCCGTCTCGGTACCCGGGCCGCTTTCCGCCCGGCCGCGTAGCCGTCCGCCTGTCCGGCGAGCCGTTCCAGTTCGAGCGCGAACGCCACCGCCGTCGGCCACCGCCGCTCGCGGTCGCTCTCCAGGGCTCGGAGGACGGCCCGCCGGACCGCCGGAGCCGGCCCGTCCGGCGGCACGATCTTCCCCGCCGGGCCCGGGACCACGCCGGTCAGCAGGTGGTAGAGCAGCGCCCCCAGGCTGTAGACGTCGGCGCGCGCGTCGATGCCGTCGCTCTGGTCCAGCTGTTCGGGCGCGGCATAACCCGCCGATCCGACGGTCAGGGTCAGCCCGGAGGCCTGCGCCAGGCTCTTGGCGAGGCCGAGGTCCGCGACCAGCACCCGCTCCCCGCCGTCCGGGGCGGTCGCGACCAGCACGTTCGACGGTTTGATGTCCCGGTGTACGGCGCCGGCGCGGTGCAGCGCCGCCACTCCCCTGGCGGCCGCGGCGGTGAGCCGCAGCGCCTCCGCCACCGGCAGCGGCCCGGCGGCGAGGCGGTCCTCCAGCGTGCCCCGGTCCGCGTACTCCATGACGAAGTACGGCCGGTCCTCCGAGTGCTCACCGATGTCGAAGACCTGGACGAGTCCGTCGGAGGCGGCGCGGCGCAGCAGTCGTGCCTCCGACAGGAACCGCTCCCGGATGTCGAGCCGGTACGCCCAGTTCTCCGCCATGACCTTGATGGCCACGGGCGCCTGGAGCCGGTCGTCGTGGGCCAGCCACACGACGCCGAAGGCACCCGTGCCCAGGCGTCGCTCGACGCGGTAGCGACCGATCCACTGAGGTGAAGACATGTGATTATCATGCCTGGGTGATTTCACTCTGCACGCATACCCCATGACCTGGGCACCGGACACCGAGGCTCTGGCGGCGCGCGCCGCGGCCGGTGACCAGGCGGCCCTGGACCAGCTCCTCCGGGAGATCTGGCCGGAGGCGGTCCGGCGGTGCGGCCGGTTCCTGCTCTTCCGGGAGGACGCCGAGGAGGCCGCGCAGGACGTACTGCTCCAGGTCTCACGCCACATCCACCGCTTCGAGGGCCGCAGCCGGTTCAGTACGTGGCTCTACACGGTGGTGGCCAACTGTGCCCGGCAGAAGTACCGCGAGCTGAAGCGCCGGGCCGGCGAGATGCCTCTGTCCGCCGAGGTGACCGGCCGCGCGGATCCCCGGACGACCAGTGTGATCGCCGGGTCCCGCGTGGACCTGCTGGAGGCGCTGGAACGGCTCGAACGGGACAGCCCGCACCTGGTGGAGCCGCTCGTCTACCGCGACATCTGTCAGATGGAGTACGCGGAGATCGTGGAGCGGATGGGCATCCCGCTGGGCACGGTGAAGTCACGCCTGCACCACGCCCGCCGCCAGGTCAGACCGTGGCTGGCGGAGAACTCCTGATCCGGCGGGTGGGCGACGGTACACCGCCGCCCATCCGCCGGCGTCCTACACCGTGTCCCGGTTCCGCGAGAGGCCGAAGCCCAGCGCCCGGATGTTCTCCAGCCGGCCGTACGGGCTCCGCGCCGTCCCCTGGTCGCGGGTGAGGCTGGTGAATCCGCTCCGGATGCCGAAGAGCCCGGCCAGGACCGCCTCCGTGACGGCGACCGCCGCGTTGCTCTCCCGGTTGGACACCCCCCGTTCCGCCACGCGGTAGCTCCCGTCGGGCGTCACCTCCATGGCCTGCCCCCACAAGCCCCCCGACGTGGTGCGATGGGCACGCCGCAGCATGGCCGCCGCCGTCTCCGGGCGGCCCAGGCGGCACAGCCCGTACGCGGTCGCCCCGGGCCACGCCGCGAAGGCGCCGGCCGCGCCGTGGTCGGGCCGGTCGGAGAGCGGGGCGATCGGGTCCTCGGGATCGAGGGCGCGCATCCAGTCACCGTCGACCAGGTGGCCGGTGACGAACCGGACCATCTCCTCGCGCTGTTCCGCCGTGAGGTCCTCGGACATGTCGGCCGCCACCAGCGCGAAGTCGAGGCAGTGGCCGATGGGTTCCGACCCGTCCGGGTGCGAGACCGCCCACCTCCCGTCCCCGGCGTACTGCTTCAGCACCGCCGCCGACAGCTGTCCCGCCTCGGCCTCCGCCGCCTCGGCCTCGTCCCGCTCCCCCATGAACCGCAGGAGCGTGGCGAGCGACCGCATCATGCCGACGTACCCGGCGTTCAACGACACCACCGCGTGGCGGTAGTTGGGCACACACTCCAGCAACTCCCAGGCGTCGTCGCCGAAATCGACGAGCACCCCGGAGCCGAAGGAGGCGCGCCGCCCCCTCGGCCGGTAGGCCATCGCGCGCAGGTGGTCAAGTACCGTACGCCCGCCGGTGACTTCGCCGAGCAGCGTGAGATCCCCGGTGACGCCCACATAGGACTGGACGGACCGGAACAGCGCGTGGTCGTTGGCCGCGTAGTGGTTCCCGACCGGGAGCAGGTTCCGGGTGTCGAAGGAATGGCAGCTGTCGTACGGCTGGCCGAGCGCGGCCAGCAGCCAGGCCCGTACGCCCTCCGGCTCCAGCAGGGCGGCGGTCCTTCCCCACTCGGACTGGTCCCAGAAGAACGTCGTGGTCGCCCCCAGCCGGGGCCCGCCCGTCAGGAACACCGGCCCGGGGCGGCCGGACCGGGTGTTGCGCAGGTAGACCGCGAGAAGGGCGCCGGTGTAGTACGTCCTGGCCAGGTCCGGGTCCGCCTCGGACAGTGTCGGCAGGTGGCCGGAGAACTCGTCGTTGCCCGGTTCGAAGGCGCTCCGCCAGGTACGGCGCCAGCGGTCCGCGACCGCGTCGAAGGACGGGTCGAAGGACGCGGCGGCGGTCGAGGCGGCCTCCCGCGTTTCGGCGGCCGATTCCCCGATGTCGAGCACCCAGCCGATGACAACGTTGTCCCCTGGGCCGATGGTGAGGTCCCACCGGGCCACGGCCCGCGCCCCGTCCGCCTCCAGGGCCGTGGGCGGAACGGAGAAGGCGTACGACGACACCGCCGAGCTGCCGCTGTCCTCCACGGTCACCCCGCCGTCCCGTACCCGCGCCGTCCACCGCTGACCGTCCCACCACGGGTCGGTCCTGGCCACCACCCCGCCGTCCAGGGACAGTTCGGCGGCCTCGGCGTCGACCCGTACCGCCACGGTGTGCCAGGTCTCCGGGAGCAGGGGCTTCGCCGCCGTCACCCGCTCGCCGCCGATGGTCAGTGACAACCGCCCGTCGTCCAGGGCGACTTGCAGCGAGTCGGGGTGGTTGCCGTGGGTGAGGATCACCCCGGTACGGTCCGTGCCCCCGGGGCCGTCCAGCCTCACCTGGAAGTGGAGTGTGTCCCCCTCCTCGATCTCCACCGCGCCGAGATACCGGTCGGTGCCGGGCCGGATGTCGTGGCGGGCGCCCGGCTGACCCAGCGGCACCGGCGTCCCGCCGGCGCGCGTCAACGCGACCTCCCGCAGCGCGCAGGTGGCTCCGGGGGCCCGGACGCGGCCGGAGTCCGGTGTGCTGTGGTCGGGGAGTTCCGACTCCAGCAGCATCGGCGCGGAGTCCTCGTCCCGCTGGATGCCGGGGATCCGGGGGCTGCCGATACGGATCCGGCGCGCGCCCACCGGCAGCAGCTGCACCTGGCGGGGGCGGGGCGCGGTCACCTCGGAGCGCAGCCGCTCGGTGGCGTAGAAGTCGTGGTGGTGACCGGCGTTCCAGGGGCAGCCGTACAACCAGCCCCAGTCCACGTCCGACCGGGCGAACATGGCGAGCAGTTCCTGCTCGACGGTCACCGTCCGGGTCCGCGTGGAGGTGTTGCGCAGTGTCAACCGCCAGAGGACACGGCTGCGTTCGTAACCCATCCGTACGCCGGTGTGGACCGTCAGCCCCTCACCGGCGCCCTCCCGCTCCACGCCCCACGGGGACCAGCGCAGCCGCCGGGCGGGCAGGGGCGTCCCGTCGATCCGCAGGACGCCGGTGTGGTAGCCGCCGCTGTACGGGGGGAAGGCGAGCCAGGACAGGGAGGTCAGGTCGTCGTTCACATGCCCCTGGCCCGCCTGGTTGCGCAGCGAGGGGAGGTGGGCCAGGTCCGCCCGGTCCGTCCAGGGTCCGGCGAGCGCGTCGAGGGCCGGGACCCCGTCGGTCGTCAGGGTCGCTTGGCGGCTGGTCATTTGGAGGCTCCCGACATCAGGCCGTGGATGAACTCCCGCTGGCTGACCAGATATCCCACCAGGGGGATGATCGCCGCGAGGAACATGATCCCGAACAGCTGGCTGTAGTCCGTCGAATAGGCACCGAGGGACACGTAGATTCCGGTGGTGATGGTCTGGCCCTGGAGCGGGCCGAGGATGAACTGCGGGTTGAGGAAGTCGTTCCACACCCACAGCCCCAGGAAGATAGCGACGGTGGCGGTGGCCGGCCTGACGACCGGGAAGATGATCTTCCACCAGATCCGCAGGTCACCCGCGCCGTCGACGCGGGCGGCCTCGATGATCTCGCGGGGGATCGTGCGGAGGAATCCCACGTACACGAAGACCGCGAAGGAGAGATAGCCGCCGCCGACGTTGGAGAGGATGAGGCCCGGGTAGCTGTGCGCCAGGCCGATCCACTGGAGCATGATGACGACCGGCAGCAGGACGACCTGCGGCGGGACCATC
Organism: Streptomyces sp. NBC_01317; assembly: GCF_035961655.1. Classification (NCBI taxonomy): domain Bacteria; kingdom Bacillati; phylum Actinomycetota; class Actinomycetes; order Kitasatosporales; family Streptomycetaceae; genus Streptomyces; species Streptomyces sp. NBC_01317. The sequence continues at coordinate 480,290 of NZ_CP108393.1, forward strand.
AGGCCCAGCGCGAAGAGCGCGAGCAGCAGGGACTTGATCCGCGGGGACCGTTCGGAGATGTAGAAGCCGACCAGCGAGCCGAGCGGGACGAGGACCAGCACGCTCACCACGGTCACCAGGACCGAGTTGAGCAGTCCGGCCTGCACCAAGTGGTCCGGGCGGCGCAGCGCGTTGAGGATGTTGTCGAAGGTGAACGGCGACGGCGGCGCGGCCGGGTTGGACAGGATCTGGTCCTGGTGCTTGAACGCGCTGACGAACGCGATGTACACGGGCAGGATGAACGCCAGGGTGACGAGCCACGCCGCGGTGGCGCGCCCGGCCAGGCGGGACAGGCGGAGGAATCCGGGGAGAGTCACAGGTCCGCTTCCCTCTTCCGCAGGACGTGGGTGGCCGAGTAGGAGACCAGGGCGGTCAGGACGAGCAGGACCATGGCGATGGACGAGGCGTAGCCGAACCTGTTGTCCGTGAAGGCCGCGGTCACCAGGTAGTACGCGGTCGACTGGGTGGCGTTCGCCGGCCCGCCGCTGGTCAGCACGGCGATGACGTCGTACAGCTTCAGTGTGGTGATCAGGCAGAGCACCACACTGATCGTCATGCCGGGCGCGATCATGGGGAGGGTGACGTGCCGGAAGCGGCCGAAGAACCCGGCGCCGTCGACGCGGGCCGCCTCGTACAGCTCGGCGGGCACCGACTGGAGGGACGCGGTGTACACGACGGTGGCGAAGGCGATGGTGATCCAGCTGACGACGACGCAGATCGAGAACGTGGCGAGCCCCGAGCTGCCCAGCCAGGCGACCGGTTCCTCGACCAGGCCCACCTTGACCAGGAGGACGTTGAGCAGTCCGTTCTGCGTGAGGATGCTGCGCCAGATGAAGGCGACGATGACCCCGGAGAGGACCTGGGGAATGAAGATGAGGGTGCGCATCACGCGGTAGTTCGCGGTCGACTTGTTGAGGAGCATCGCGAGCAGCAGGCCGACCGTGTTGGCGACGACGGTGACGGAGACGACGACGATGCCGGTGAAGAACAGGCTGTGCAGGAACAGGTCGTCGGAGAAGAGGTCGGTGTAGTTGGCGAGGCCGACGAAGTCACTTTTCCCCTGGAGCGGGCTTTTGTCCGTGAAACTCCAGAACAGACTCTGGAACAGCGGGAAGAGGAGAAACATGGCGTAGAGAGCGACGGCTATCCACGCGAGGGGCGCGAGACCGAGACTCCGGCCGCCGCGGGGCGTGCGACTTGGCACTGCGGGAGATCCTTTCCTGGTTCCTCACACAGTCGGTCAGTTGGCGGCTTTGTCCCAGGCCGCGTCGAAGGCGGCCAGCTGTCCCTTCACGTCGGAGTCGGTGAACAGCTTCTGCGCCATGGCGTTGAACTGGTCGACGAGACCGGCGGGAAGAGCGTCGTCGTTGTTGACCTCACCGAAGGCGCTGACCTTGCGGGCGCCGCCGGTCACGTACGCGTAGGCCTCGGTGTAGACCGGGGTGACCTTCGCGCCGAAGGAGTCGAAGGGCACGTCCTTCAGCATGGGGAAGGCGCCGTCGGTCTCGATCAGTGTCTTCAGATTGGTCCGGGACAGCGACCAGGCCTTCGCGAAGTCCATCGCCTTGGGGACGTCGGCGGACTTGGCGCTGACGGAGGTCGTACCGCCGGTGGTGAAGGGAACGACCGCGCCGCCACCGGCACTCGGCAGCAGGAACGTGCCGAAGTCCGCCGCGCCGGCGGGCGGGATGAGGCCGATGAGCCAGCTGCCCATCGGGTACATCGCGGACTTCCCGGCGAGGAACTGGGTATTGGCGTCGTTGTAGTTCACGCCGAGCGCGCCCTTGTCGAAGCCTCCCGCGGTGACGAGCTCACGGTATTTGCTCACCGCGGCCACCACGTCGGCGTCCGTGAACTTCACCGTGCCCGCGTACCGGTCCTTGACCCAGTCGGGGTTCTCGCCCAGCACATCGGCGGTGATGAGTCCCGACAGCGGGTAGGCCGCCGCCCAGGGCTCGGCACCGGCCATCTGGAGCGGGGTGACCCCGGCCTTCCCGAGCGTCCTGACGACGGTCATGAACTGGTCCCAGGTGGTCGGGACCTCCAGGTGGTGGGCCGCGAAGATCTTCTTGTTGTAGAAGATCATGGGGATGATCTGCGCGTTGGTGGGCGGGATGTAGCTCCTGCCCTTGATCGCGTTGCCGTCGGGGTCCGTGAAGTGGTCGTCCAGCCACGTCCGGTCGTACGGCTGGAGGAGGCCGGCGCCGATGAAGTCGTTGGGTGTGATGGAGGAGAGGACGTCGGGGAACTGCCCCGAGGCCTGGAGCTGCTTGGCGTACTTGGCCGTGAGCGACAGCGCGGCGGCGAGTCCCACCGCGGTCGCGAACAGCGTGCGTGCGCGTTTCATTCTTTCTTTCTCCTTGACGAGTGGGCAGTTGGCGCGACCGGGCCCGGAACCGTTCGGTGGAACGGGGGGTCTTTGCACCCCTCGTCAGGGATGGATCGTGCACCCGACAGCGAGATAACGTTGTCTTGGAAGTACAGTATGTTTCCGCGACGTCAAGTCAACCCCTCCGGCGTCACGGACGGATCTCGGAGCGTCGGTCACTCCTCCGGCCGGCGCTTCGATGCGATCATGCTCGGACCTGAGCGAAAGGAAGCGCAGTGCCTCGTCCTGATGCCACGGGAAAGCGTGGCCCGTCCCGCCCCCGCAGACCGACCATGGTCGACGTCGCCCGGGAGGCGGAGGTCGCGCTGCGTACCGTGTCACGGGTGGTGAACGGCGACGCGACGGTCGGTGAGGCGCTGGCTCTGCGCGTACGCCGGGCGATCGAGACGCTCGGCTACCAACCGGACGAGCGGGCACGGCAGTTGCGCAGTGGGCGTACGGGCACGATCGGGGCGGCCGTACGGCACATCGCGGAAGCACACCCCGTCCTGCGGGCCATCGAGGCGACCGCGCGCGGTGTGGGTCTGAACGTCGTCGCGATGTCCACGGACGACGACGAGGTACGTGAGCGGGAGGCCGTGCTCTCCATGTGCGGGCGCCGCATGGACGGCATCATCCTGGAGCCGATCGCCGACGGCCACCAGTACCTCCAGCCCGAGATCGACTCCGGGCTCGCCGTCGTGGCGTTCGACCGGCCCGCGACGGGAGTCTCGGTCGACACCGTCCTCACGGACAACCGCGCGGGCATCCGGATGGCCTTCGAGCACCTCGTCCGCCACGGCCACCGCAGGATCGGCTACATCGGCGACGACGAGCGGGTGTACACGGGCCACGAACGCGCCGCGGCGTTCCGCGACTGCCTGAGCGGGATCGGCGAGCCCCTGGACGGCATGGCACATCCGGGCCCGGTCGAGCAGGACCGTATCGCGGCGGCCCTGGCGCGCCTGCTCGGCGGTACGGCGCCCGCGACGGCCCTCATCACCGGCAACTACTCGACCACCCTCGGGGTCATCCGCGCCCTCGGCGCCGACCTGGGCAGCGTGGCGCTGGTGGGCTTCGACAACTTCTCCCTGGCCGACCTCCTGCGCCCGGGCCTGACGGTGATCGCCCAGGGGGACGAGGAGATAGGGCGTACGGCGATCGAACTGTTCCGGACACGCCTGTCGGACCCGGCGCAACCGATCCGCACGATCACGATCCCGCCCACGCTGATCGCGCGCGGCTCGGGCGAGAGCCCCGCCTGAGGCGGGGGCGCCGGGGGGCCCGCGCCGGAGGCGGGAGGTGGGCGACCCGGCGCCGGAAACGTACGGCGGAGGTCGCGCCGTGGCGGGCCGTCAGGAGACAGGGACGGGGCCCAGCGCCTGGTAGTAGTCGCCCACCTCCGACAGGTACGCCACGTCCGTCGTCTCGCTGTCCCTGGCGAAGCGGGGTGCTCCCTTGATCTCCTCCCGGGCCCGGCCGACGATCACCCGCCGGGTCTCGGAGTCGATGCCGGTGATGAGGCCCGCGGGGATCAGGAGGCTGGTGCCGAACACCCACATGCCCGTGTCGACGACCAGGTGCCGCATGCCGTCGTGGTCCGTCTGCCGCTCCACCTGTCCGACGACCCCGTCGGTCGCCTCCACCTCGTAGCCCACCAGGGACCGGTCCTCCCCGTAGCCGCAGTCCGCCGCGTATGCCCAGATGTTGTCCATGTCCGTCTCGCCCCTCGTCGTGTCCAGGCCCGATTCCGCTGCCATCGCGTGACCGACACGTACCCCGCTCACCGGCGATCATGAGCAGATTCACCCCGATGCCGAGCACGGATTCCCGCCGCGCCCCCGGAAACGGCGGCCCTGGGCCGACGACTCCGGTGAACGGGCCGGGCGCCCCGGCCGTAATGGACAGCACACTGTTACGCGCAGGGCCCCCGGGCCCGCCGAGGGAGTCCGTCCTGATGATCCGTCACCGCACCTCCGCAACGGCCGCCTTCGCCGGCGCCGTCACGTTCCTGCTGGCGGGTTCGACGCTGCTGGCCGCGGGTCCCGCGTACGCGCACGGCGCGCCGACCGATCCGGTGAGCCGGGTCGCCGCGTGCGGCCTGGCGTCGGAGGGGCTCACCGGCTCGCCCGCGTGCCGGGCTGCGGTCGCCGCCAACGGCGGCCAGGCGCTGGGCAGTTGGGACAACCTGCGGGTCGCGGATGTCGGTGGCAGGGACCGGCAGGTCATTCCGGACGGGAAGCTGTGCAGCGCGGGCCTCGCCGCGTACGCCGGACTCGACCTGCCCCGCTCCGACTGGCCCGCCACCACGCTGGTCCCGGGGGCCGGGTTCACCCTCACCTACCGGTCCTCCATCCCGCACGAGGGCACGTTCAGCCTCTATCTCACCCGACAGGGCTACTCCCCCACCACCCCGCTGACGTGGGACGACCTGGATCCCGAGCCGTTCCTCACCGCGAAGGACCCGGCGCTGGAAAACGGGGCCTACCGCATCCCGGCCCGCCTTCCGGGCGGCCGGACCGGCCGGCACGTGTTGTACACGGTCTGGCGCAATTCCAGCACCCCGGACACGTACTACTCGTGCTCCGACGTCGTCTTCCCCGGCAGGAGCGCGGGGCAGGCCAGGGCCGCTGCCCCGGCCACCCGCCCCGCCTCACCGCCGGCCCGGACCCCGGCCCCGGCCCCCGCGCCGAAGCGGACCCCGAAGCCCGCGGCCGCCGCCTCCCCGGCCCCCTCCCCGACGCCGTCCTCCCCCTCCCCCGTACCGGCGTCCACGGCGGCCGATCCCGGGAACGCCTCCCCCGTGGCGGACACGGGCTCCCCGCTCACGCCGACCACCGCCTCGCTCGCCGGGGCCGCCGCGCTGGCCGCGGCGGCCATGGGCGCCTTCCTCCTGCGCCGCCGCCGCACGGCCGCCGCCGGACGCCCGCCCCGCAGGCACCGCCGCTGACACGCCGGCACCCGCCACCCACACGCCGAGGCCGACCCCCGTCGGCCTCGGCGTCTCCGTGCCGCCCCGACGTGCCGCCCCGCCGTACCGCCCCGATACGCCCGCCCGAAGGCATTCGCGCGCTCCCGGCCTGTCGTCCTGTACCCGCCAGGTAAACGACAGGAAACTTTACTAACCAACACCTTGTCGAGGTCATGACCACGCGGCTAACTTCCCCACAACCCCCCAACCCCGGAGGCCCGATGCCCCGCAGTCGCCGTGCGAGATGCGCAGCAGCCCTCTCCGCCACCGCCGTCCTCACCACCTGCGTGTGGACCGGACTCACCCCGGCCGCCGGTGCCGCCGCGGGACCGGCCGTCCCCTTCGGCAGCCACTCCTTCGCCTACGCGGCCGGCACCCTCGCGCCCAGCGGCGGCCAGGCCGCCGCGGACCGCGCCGTCGTCGACTTCTACGCGAAGTGGAAGGCGAACTTCGTCAAGCAGAACTGCGGCAACGGCTGGTACGAGGTGTACGCGGCCGACGCCGACCACCCCTACGTCGCCGAGGCCCAGGGCTACGGCCTGGTCATCACGGCCCTGATGGCGGGCGCCGACGCCGACGCCAAGAAGATCTTCGACGGCATCCTCACATACGTCCTGGCCCACCCCTCCGTGAACAACCCCGACCTCCACGCGGCGGAACAGGACGCGGGGTGCCGGAGTGTCAACGGGAGCGACTCCGCCACCGACGGCGACCTGGACATCGCGTACGGACTGCTCCTCGCGCACAAGCAGTGGGGCAGCACGGGCACGTACGACTACCAGAGCCTGGCGACACGCCGGATCAACGCCGTCAAGGCGAGCGAACTGCACAGCGGCTCCAAGCTGATGAAGCTCGGCGACTGGTCCTCCGGCAGCTACGACCAGATCTCCCGCACCTCGGACTGGATCCCCGGCCACTTCAAGGCGTTCCGCAAGGCCACCGGCGACACCACCTGGGACGCGGTCCTGACCAGGACGCAGTCGGTGATCGGCAGCCTCCAGTCCGGGTACGCGTCCACCACCGGGCTGCTGCCGGACTTCGTCGTCAACACCACGAGCACACCGAAGCCGGCGTCCGGCGAGGTCCTGGAGGACGCGCACGACGGCGACTACAACTGGAACGCCTGCCGGGACCCCTGGCGTCTGGGCACCGACGCGGTCGTCAACAACGACAGCGCGTCCCGCACGGCCGTCCGCAAGATGAACTCCTGGATCAAGACCAAGGCCGCCGACGACCCGGCCAAGATCCGCGACGGCTACAAGCTCAACGGCACCAGCTTCGGCACCGGCAACGAGCCCGCGTTCTTCGCCCCCTTCGCGGTCGCGGCCATGACCGACCCCGCCAGTCAGGCATGGCTGGACGCGCTGTGGAAGAAGATGCTCGCCACCACGCCCAGCAGCACCGACTACTACTCCACCAGTGTGCAGTTGCAGTCGATGCTCGTCGTCACCCACAACTACTGGACTCCCTGACCAGCCGTCGGATTCCGTCCGGCGCGCACCCCCCACCTGAGGAGAACCCGCGACATGACATCCCCGTACCCCAGCATGCTCCGGCGCCGGCCCCGCCTCCTGGCGGCGACCGCGGCCCTGTCCCTGGCGGCCACCGCCGCACTCGCCGCGGCCACGACCGCGACCGCGACCGCCGACGCCGGTTCGGGTGCGCCCGCCGCCAAGGCCGCGGCGGCCGTGCCCGTCGGGCTCAACGCCCCGTACCTGTACCTCGGTTGGGGCAGTCCCCAGAGCGCCACGTCGGTCATGAGCGCGACCGGTGTCAAGCAGTTCACGATGGCGTTCATCCTCTCCGACGGCGGCTGCAACCCCAAGTGGGACGGGAGCCGTGCGCTGACGGGCGGCAACGACCAGTCCACGATCAACGCCATACGCGCCGCCGGGGGCGATGTGACGGTCTCGATCGGCGGCTGGTCCGGCAACAAACTCGGCGAGAAGTGTGCGTCCGCCACCGCCCTCGCCGGGGCGTACCAGAAGACCATCGACGCCCTGAAGCTGAAGTCGATCGACATCGACATCGAGGACACCGAGTTCACCAACGCCACGGTCCGGGAGCGGGTGGTGGACGCCCTGAAGATCATCAAGACCAACAACCCCGGGGTGACCGTGTACGTCACCTTCGGCACCACCCGGACGGGCCCGGACGCGACCGGGCTCGACCTGATCAAGCGGGGGGCGAACAACAAACTGGACATCGAGGGCTGGGCGGTCATGCCGTTCGACTTCGACGAGGGCACCATCGACATGGTGGCCGCCACCAAGGGCGCCGTGGACGGCCTGAAGAACGCCGTGGCCTCTGCGTACGGCCTCTCCTCCGACGCCGCGTACCGCAAGGTCGGCTTCTCCTCGATGAACGGCAAGTCGGACGTGCCCGGCGAGACCGTGTCCGTGGCCAACTTCAAGTCGATGGTGAGCTACGCGACCAGCAAGCACCTGTCCCGGGTGAGCTTCTGGGCCGTCAACCGGGACCGCGCCTGTGGTGGCTCCACCACGGACGCGGGTTCGGACTGCAGCGGTGTCAGCCAGAGCGCGCTGGACTTCACCAAGGCGCTGGCCGCGTACACCGGTTAGTCGCACCGCGAGTCGCTTCGCACGACGGGAGCGGCGCGGTACGGGGCTCCGCCCGTCCCGCGCCGCTCCCGTGGTTCACCTCCGCGGCACGTCGTTCGACGAGGCGAGAGTGGTACGCAGCCGGTACCGCTCGCCGCTGTACTCGACCGTCGAGGCCAGCAGCGGCCGCTGGTCCGGCGCGTGGATCGTCTGGTCCAGGACCAGCACGGGCGCCCCCGGCTCGATCTCCAGCCGGTCCGCCAGCTCCTTGTCGGCGCTGCGCGCCTCGATCGTGGCCATCGACCTGCTCAGCTCGATCCCCTGGGCGCGCAGCGCCTCGAACAGGGACGCGGAGCCGAAGTCGGCGGTGGTGAGGGCGGGGACGAGGTCGGCGGCGATGATGGTGCGGTCCACCGCGATCCGTACGTCGTTCAGGAGCCGTACCCGCTCCAGGTGCAGGAGGGGCGTGCCGGCGGGGACTCCGAGGCGGTCCGCCTCGTCGAGCGAGGCCGCCTCCACCGTCTGCCGCAGGACGAGCGAGCTGGGCCGCATGTGCTTGCGGTGCGCCGTGGTGGTGAACGACTCCAGGTCGTTGGGCCACTCCCGTACGGCCACCGGCTGCGCGACGAACCAGCCACGGCCGTGCGACGCGGTCAGGATCCCCTGGTCCACCAGGTGCGACAGCGCCTTGCGCAGGGTCACCCGCGAGATGTCCAGCTGAGCGCAGAGCTCCCGCTCGGGTGGCAGCTTCGCGCCGGCGGTCAGCTCCTGGCTCTCGATCTGGTCGAGAATCGCGTCGGAAGCCTGTGACCACAGCGGGTCGGAGCTGCGTTCGCGCCGTGGTGCGCGAATCGAGAAGGCGTCGACGCCCATCGGTGAACCTCCAGCAATCACCAGGAACATACCACTATTGACCACTTGCCTTCCACTACATACCTTGTGCGGGGACCGCCGCACGGCGGACGGCCCCGCGGCGGCGGAAACGCGGCAGGACACGCGCGGCAGGACACTCACCGAGGAAAGGCGCGGTGCTCACAGGTGCTCTCCAGGGATGACCCACGCACCGGACCGACGGTCCTGGTCAATCACCTCGGGTACGGCCTCGGCGGCGCCCCGGCCGTCGTGCTCGCCCTGCCCGGCGGAGCCGCCCCGCCCACGGTGGAGCTGCTGGCGGAGGACGGCTCGGCGCCGCCCCGCCCGCTCGCCCCCGGCCCGGTCGAGGCCGTCCCCGGATGGACCGCCGGGCCCTTCGCCCGGGTCGCACTGCCACCGGACCTCCCGCCCGGCCGCTACGCGGTACGGGTCGTGGGGAGCGACGGACGCGTCACCGTGTCGGAGCCGTTCGAACGCGCCGCGGACCGCCTCCAGCGCGCGACGATGTCCGACGTGCTCAGCTACTTCAAGGGCATGCGGTCGAGCGGCGAGATCGACCGCAAGGACCGGCGGGCCGCCCTGTGGGGCGACACCACCGGGCGGCGCGTCGACGCCCGGGGCGGCTGGCTCGACGCGAGCGGCGACACCAGCAAGTTCCTCAGCCACCTCACGTACACCCGCACCATGAGCCCGCAGCAGATCCCGCTCTGCGCCTGGGCCATGCTCGCCGCCCGTGACGTCATCACCGCCCACCACCCCGCCCTGGTCAGGTCGTTGAGCACCCGCCTGCGCGACGAGGCCCTGTGGGGAGCCGACTTCCTGGTTCGTTTCCGGGCGCCCGAGGGCTACTTCTACACGGGCGTCTTCGACGCCCTGACCAAGCGGCTGGAGGAGCGGGTGGTGACGGCCCCGCTCGCCGAGTGTGTCCGTACCGACCGCTACCAGGCCGCCTACCGGCAGGGCGGCGGCCTCGCCGTCGCCGCGCTGGCCCGCGCCTCGCGCGCGGACGACGAGGGCGAGTTCTCGCGGGAGACGTACTTCGGCGCCGCGCTCGACGGCTTCACCCACCTGGAGAAGCACAACCTGGAGTATCTGGACGACGGTACGGAAAACGTGCTGGACGACTACACCGCCCTGCTCGCCGCCGCCGAGCTGGTCGCGGCCGGCGCCGGCCCCGGAGACGGGGCGCACGAGGCCGCGCGGCGCCGGGCGCGGTCGCTCCTGGACCGGTACGTACGGCCGGGCGACGGCCCCGGATGGTTCACCGCGGACGCCGAAGGGCGGCCCTTCTTCCACGCCGCCGAAGCGGGCCTGCCCGTTCTGGCCCTCCTGCGCTTCGCCGAGACCCTGCCCGGCGCTCCCGAGGCGGCCCCCGCCCGGGCTCTGGCGGTGGAGGCGATGCTCGACACCCTCGACCGTACGTACGCCGTGCCGAACCCGTTCGGCTACCCGCGCCAACGCGTACGGCCCCTCGGCGGCACCGACCGGGACGCGTTCTTCTTCCCGCACGCCAACGAGACCGGCTACTGGTGGCAGGGCGAGAACGCCACCATCGCCTCCCTGTCGGCGGCGGCCTCGGCCTGCGCCGCGGCCGGTGGCGTCACGGAGGAGCAGCGCCGCCGGCTGACCGGGTTCGCCGACGACCAGCTGGCCTGGATCACCGGCCGCAATCCGTTCGACGCCTCCATGCTCCAGGGCCGCGGCCGCAACACCATCGACTACGCGTCGGACTTCCCCAACCTGCCCGGCGGCATCGTCAACGGCGTCACGTCGGGCTGGAGCGACGAGAACGATCTCGCCTTCCGGCCTCCGGACGCGCCCGACGACGAGTCCTGGAGGTGGGCCGAACAGTGGATCCCGCACACGGGCTGGTTCCTGCTCGCCGTCGCGTACGCCCGCTGACCCTCGCCCGCTGCCACTCCGGCTGCCACTCTCCAGCTGATCGCCGCGGACGCCCGGCTCCACGACCGGCTGCTCGGCCCGCTGAACACACCGCTCGGCCGAACCCACCGGCCCGCCCGCGGGGAAGTCGCGCCGCCGGTGAGTGGGAAGGCGTCTCCGCGAGCAGACTGTAGGTGTCGGCGGAAAGCCGAAACCGGCTGTACGGCCAGGTCACACGGTGCGCGGAAGGCATGCGACACCGCCGGTGCCCGGTTCAGGAGACGGCATGCACCCAGATGACGCATCCCCCGCGGGGTCAGGGATCCCCCTCGACGCCGTGGCGGCGGCGGTCGTGGACCGGAGGGGTACCGTGATCCGCTGGTCGTCCGCCGCGGAGTCCCTGCTCGGACGCGGTGCGGAGGACGTCTGCGGCCGGTCCGTCCGGAGACTGCTCGCCCGCCCGCTCCCGCCGGCGTACGGCGTCGGGCGGTACCGCCCCGGCAGCGGCGTCGCCGGGCTGCGCCACTCCTCGGGGAGGACCGTCGACGCCGCCTACCGCGTGGTCCCGCTGGAGGGCGCCGACGAGTACCTGCTCACGGCCGTCCCCACGGCCGACGCGGCGGAGTCCGAGCAGGCGCTGTCCCTCCTGCGCGCCCTGTTCTCCCAGACCCGCCTGGGCGTCGGCATCCATGACACGGACCTGAACGTCGTACGGACCAACATCACCCCCGAGATGTTCGACGGCCCGCCCCTGCCGGTCGGCAGCCGGCTGGGCAAGGTGATGGACGCCGAGGACGCGGAGGCCGTGGAGAGTGTGCTCCGCGAGGTGCTGGAGACGGGCGTGCCGGCCGTGCGCAGCACGCACCTGGTCCGGGCCCCGCACCCCTGGGGCCGGCAGTGGGTCATGTCGCTCACGGCGTTCCGGCTCCTGGACCGGTCCGGGCGCCCGGGCGGGGTCGCCGTGGCGGTGAACGACACCACCGCCGAGGAGACGCTCCGCCGGCAGATCGACCTGCTCCACACGTCCGCCGCCCGGATCGGTTCCTCGCTCGACGTCGTCGAGACCGCGCAGGAGCTGGCCGACGTGGTCGTACCGGAACTCGGTGACGTGGTCACGGTGGACCTCTCCGAGTCCGTGCTCTCCGGGGAGGAGCCACCGCTCGTCTTCGGGGGCGGGCGCCAGCACCTGGCGCGGGTGGCGGTCGCGACGGCCGGGGGCGGGTGGCAGGCCGGTCTGCTGGGGCCGGGAGAGTCGTACCCGCCGCTGCCGGACAGCGACGAACTGCGCGGGATCCAGGAAGGGGCCACCTTGCTGGCGTCCCGCGACGCGGTGATGGGCGCGCTGGGCGGCGACGACCGCCTGGCCGGGCTGCTCGTCCCCGACCGGGCGCACTCCGTCCTGGTGGCGGTCCTGCGGGCGCGGGGCCGCAGCCTCGGGAGCGTCTCGGTGTGGCGTACGGACCGGCGGCCCGAGCCGTTCGAGGACTCCGACCGGCTCCTCCTGGCGGAGATCACCTCGCGGGCCGCCCTGGGCGTGGAGAACGCCCGCCGCTACACCCATGAGCACCGCGCGGCGGTCGCGCTCCAGGAGCAGCTGCTCCCGCAGCCCACGACCGATCTGCCGGCCGTGGAGACGGCGGGCACCTACCGCCCGGCGGAGGGGGCGATGAGCATCAGCGGCGACTGGTTCGACGTCATCCCGCTGCCTTCGTCGCGGGTGGCGCTGGTCATCGGTGACGTCATCGGCCACGGCCTCCCCGCGACGGCGACGATGGGCCGGCTCCGTACCGCGATCCAGGCGTTCGGCGGGATGGAGCTGCCTCCTGAGGAGGTCCTCACCCAGGTGGACGACCTCGTCCAGCGGCTGGCCGCCGAGGCGCCCCCGGGGCGGCGGGACGTGGTCGGTGCCACCTGCCTGTACGCCCTCTACGACCCGGTGTCGGGCCTGTGCACCTTCGCCAGCGCCGGCCAGCCCCCGCCCGTCCTGGTCAGGCCGGGCGGCGGAGCGGAGTTCCTGGACGTGCCGCCCGGTCCCCCGCTGGGTGTGGGCGGGGTGCCCTTCGAGTCCGTCACCGTGCGGCTGGAGCCGGACACCGTCCTGGCCCTCTACACCGACGGCCTGTTCGGCCTGGAGGACTTCGACGTCGAACGCGCGCTGGCGCGGATCAAACGCCGCCTGGACACGACGTGCCGGCCGGGGTCCGCGCTCGGAGAGGTCGGCCGCTCCCTGCTGGCCGACTTCGGCGACGAGCCTCCCCAGGACGATCTCGCCGTGCTTCTCGCCCGGACCAGGACGCTCTCGTCCCACTCCGTCGCCAGCTGGGAGTTCCCGGCCGGACCCGCGTCGGTCGCCGTCGCGCGGGCGGCGGCGATGCGGCAGCTGGCCGCGTGGGGACTGGACGATCTCTCGCTCACGACCGAACTGGTCGTCAGCGAGCTGGTGACCAACGCCGTCCGCCACGCCGGCGGTCCGGTGGGCCTGCGGCTCATCCGCGAGAACGTCCTGATCTGCGAGGTGACCGACCCCAGCAACACCCAGCCGAGGCTCCTGCGCGCCACCGACCTGGACGAAGGGGGCCGGGGCCTGTTCATCGTCGCCAACTGCACGACGCGCTGGGGCAGCCGGTACGGCAGGAGCGGGAAGACGATCTGGACCGAGCAGCCCTTCTTCTCCCGCTCCGGGAACGACGACCCCGCCTCGGTCCCGCTCGCGGGGTAGGAGCGCGTCACATCCAGCCCCGGCGCGCCGCCTGCCAGGCCAGCTGCATCCGGGTCGTCGCCCCCGCGAGGGCCATCATCGACTGGATCCGGCGCTGTACGGTACGCCTGCTCAGGCCCAGCTGGCTGGCTATCGCCTTGTCGGCGACGCCCGCGACGAGCAGGGACAGCAACTGGCGGTCCGTCGGCGGCAGTACGCCTCCGCCGGCCGACGCGTCCGTACCGCTGACCGTGCCCGACTCGCTGACGTGCAGCGGTACGGCGTCCTCCCAGTAGCGCTCGAACAGGGCGACCAGCGCGTCCAGGAGGCTGCTGCCCCGTACCAGGGCCGTCGTCGGTTCCTCGGAGCTTCCGCTCGGGCCGCCGGGCACGAGCGGGAAGATCGCGATGGCCCGGTCGGCGACCGCCAGGCGCAGCGGGAGGTGCGGCACGGCCCGGGCCATCTCCCCCGCCCGTACCCCCTCGACCACGTTGTCCACGGCGCCCGAGTCGTCGAAGAACGCCTGCTCGTACAGGACGCGGTAGCGCACCCCGCGCGCGAGCGCGTCGAACTCGGCGCTGTTGCTCCCCGACGGCATGGCCACGTGCCCCGCCTTGCAGAACCACAGCATCTCGTGCCGGGTGCTGTCCTGGATCTGCCGCAGGTGCTGGCGCAGTGCCTCCGCGCCGGTGATCACTTCGATGAGCTGGTCGGGGTCGCGGCGGCGCCGGGTGCTCCGGTACGTCTCCAGGAGGTCGGTGACGGCCGCGCGGGCCTGCTCCAGGGAGTCCGACTGCCGCTGGAGGTGCGGCAGCAGGGCCACATCGGGAGGCGTGGCGGCGAAGCTCCGCGGCGCGCGGTCCTGCGGAGACCGGTCCGTTCCGCTGGCGAGCCCCTTGGCGGCGAGTGCCGTCAGCACCCGCTCCGCCTCTCCCTGGGACAGTCCCGCGGGCCCGGCCAGCTCGTCCGCCGACGCGGCGGACATCGTGACGAGCAGCCGGTAGACGGTTTCCTCACCGGTGGTGAGACCCGCTGCCTCCAGCATCATGTTCCTCCCGAAGAACGGGGCCGACTCTGGGCAAGCGCACTCTACGCCCAGGTCACGGCCGGTTCCCCGGCGGGAAAAGAGCGGCGGGTACGGAGGCGTCGGCCACCTCCGTACCCGCCGTGGACCCTTTCCGCCGCTACTTCTCCAGCAGGTACGCCCGCCGCACGGTCTGGGTGACCGTGTCGCCCGCGCGGTCGGCGGCCGTCACCCGCAGGGTCACCAAGGCGTCCGCCCGCATCCGGTCGGGCCGTTCGACGGTGGCCGTGAAGCGGTTGCCGCCCCGGTCCTTGACCCGGGAGGCCTTCGTCCAGGTCCGGCCGTCGTCGTAGGAGACGTCGACCTTCGCCGACACCCCGCGCGGCGCCGGCAGGCCGTCCTGGGCGCGGACCGTCAGCCCGATGTCGTGCGTACGCCCCGCGCCGACCGTGTTGCGCGCGTCGACGGGTACGTCGTAGTCGAGCTGGAGGAGCGGGAGCGCGGTCCTGTCGGTGGTGGTGTCCGAGCGGAACTCCCAGGACGTGCGGGTGCTCGTGCCGAAGGCCCACTCGCCGGAGACCCGGGAGGTCGTCAGGTCGAGCCGGTAGCCGGCCTTCCCCGGCGCCACCTGGATGTCGCCCCAGGCGTCGGCGCGTTCGGCGACCTTCTTGCCGTCGCGGTAGAGGGTGGCGGCGGCCGAGTCCCCCTGCGGGGCGGGTGTCCTCGTACCGATACCGCCGTCCTCGCCGCCTGCGCCCAGCCGCGACCAGTGGCCCGCGGAGTCGGTGAACTCCGGTACGCGCAGGGCGAGTACGTCACCGGTGCGGACGGACGGGGTGTCCGTGCCGCGCGGGATCGAGGGCCGTACGACGGGGCCGAACCATGCCTCGTCGGAGCGCTGACCGGCGGTGTACGTACGGACCGTGTCCCGCATGCCGGCGTTGAGGGGGGTGTCGATGTCGACGACGGGTGTGTGGTTCACGACGTGCTGCCACGACGTCGTTCCCGAACTGACGTACTCGGTGCGCTCGGTGCCGGTGGGCACGTCGCGGGTGTACTGGTTCCAGGAGGTGTCCTGGTAGGGGCGCCAGCCGAAGCGCTGTTCGCCCGCCCACGCCTGGCCGCCGTTGTCGGCGTAAGTGGTGCGCACCTGCGCGCTGTTGCGGTCCGAGACGGTGTGGACCACCTGGGCCGGGACCTGCTGTTCCGACACCTGCATCACGTCGTAGAGGTACGGGCTCTTCTCCGTGCCGGAGAACTCGACCGTGGTGGTGTGCTTCTTGAGCCGCTCCAACAAGGCCGCGCCCTGGGCCGCGTCGACCCGCAGGGTGGGTAGGGCCGTCCGGTCGCCGTTGGGCGTCCAGCGGGTCCAGGCGTACATGTCGGAGGGGAAGACAAGCAGGAGTCCGGCGGCTCCGGCCTTCGCGGCCCGGGCGGGCAGGTCCAGTTCACCCGACGCGTCGTCCCGTACGACCGCGAGTTTGCCGCGTGCCTTGCGGAAGTCGGGCGCGGCGGTGCTGCCCGCGTCCACCGCGGTGAGCCTGGCGCCCTTGTGGTCGAACAGCGCCGACACGTGGGTGTAGTAGGGGTCGAGGCCGAGTGCGGTGCCCGGGACCTTCGCCGTGAGGAGCGGCGCCACGAGCTGCCAGCGTGAGGCGAACTCGAACGCGCCGTCGGTGACCCGCGCGGTGGGGCTGACGTACAGCCGCTTGGCGATGTCGAAGTACATCATTCCCTGGATCAGCCCGTGGCCGTCGATCTGACGGTACGTCTGGAAGCTGATGACGCCGCGCTGTTCGGCGGGTCGCGGGGTACGGATCTCCACCTGGGTGGTCCTGCGGGCGTCCAGGGTGACGGTCATGTCCTTGGTGACCTTCACCTCGGGCAGGACGAGTTGGCGTAGTTCCTCGCCGTCGGCGGCGCCGTTCACCGAGGCCGAGCTGATCTGGTACGTGCCCTCCTCGACCTGGGCGACGGCGGGTTCGTAGCTGTCGTAGCCGACAAATCCGTCGGGACCCCAGATGGTCGGCGCCCCGGGGACGCGCTTTCCGTCGCGGTCGACGCTGACGACGGTGAGGCGGTGGACCGGGCCGTGGACGCCCATGCTCACCGTGGTGTGCGCGACCGTTTTTCCGCCGGCGGTGGCGGTGACGTAGCCGTAGTAGTCGCCGCGCTCCGCTGCGGACGGTTCCGCGTGCAGCGGGACCCCGACGGTGGCGCCGGCGGGGACGCGTACGGAACCCGAGCCCAACCGCACGGCTCCGGCGGGCAGTTCACGGCCGCCGGAGGTGGCGAGGCGGGCCGCGAGAGTGAGGGTGACGTCCGCCTTGGCGGTGTTGGTGTAGCGGATCGTGGCGTCCTGGGAGGGGCCGGAGGTGTCGCCCGCCCGGAAGGGGCCCAGCGCGAGGGTGCCGGTCGCCGTGACCGTGCCGAGCGCGGCGGCGGCGACGTCGATGCGGCCGCCGCCCTGCTCGGTGGCTTCCTGTCCCGGGACGGTACGGGCGGTGCTGATCAGGGCGTCCTTGAGGCGGCCCGCGTCCCAGTCGGGGTGCTCCTGGGCGAGGAGCGCGGCGGCGCCCGCGACGTGCGGGGTGGCCATCGAGGTGCCGGACGCGGCGACGTAGTACTGGTCGACGATGTCGCCCATGGTCGTCCCGGCCGCGCGGGCGGCGACGATGCCGACGCCGGGCGCGGTGACGTCGGGCTTGACGGTCTTGTCACCAGGGCGGGGGCCCCGGCTGGAGAAGGGGGCGAGGGAGTCGTCGCGGTCGACGGCGCCCACGGTCAGGGCGGCGTCGGCCGCCCCGGGGGAACCGATGGTCTGGGCGCCCTGCTCGCCCGCGTTGCCCGCGGCGACCACGAACAGCGCGCCGCTGTCCTGGGTGAGGCTGTTGACCGCGAGGCTCATCGGGTCGGTGCCGTCGCTGGGCGCGTCGGACCCGAGGCTCATGCTGACGATGCGGGCGCCCTCGGCGGTGGCCCACTCCATGCCCTCGATGACGGCCGACTCGCTGCCGTAGCCGTCGTCGCCGAGCACCTTGCCGATCAGCAGGTCGGACCGGGGGGCGACACCTTTGCGGAGACCTGCGGAGGCCGCTCCCGTACCGCCGACGGTGGAGGCCACGTGGGTGCCGTGGCCGAAGACGTCGTTCGTCCCGCCGCTGCCGGAGAAGTCCTTGGTCTCCGTGGCCCGTCCCGCCAGGTCGGGGTGGGTGAGGTCGGCGCCGGTGTCCAGGACGGCGACCTTGACGCCCTGGCCCTGGTAGCCGGCCTGCCAGGCGGCCGGGGCGTTGATCTGGGCCGTACTGCGGTCGAGGGTGGGGCTGACCCGCCCGTCGAGCCACACGGTGGGGGCGGCTGCGGAGGTGGTGAAGCTCTCCCCGGCGGGGGTGAGTTGCTTCCAGAAGCGGCCGAGGTCGGCGTCGGGGACGCGCAGCGACCGGGCGTTGATGCTGCCCAGATGGTGCGAGGGGACGGTGGTGTCGTTGAAGGCGGTGAGCGCGTCCAGGGAGGAGACCCGCGCGCCGGGCGCGCCGGCGACGATCAGCGGGAGCGCGTCGGTGCGCGCGTCGTCGTATCCCTGCGCGAGCAGGGCCGTCACGTCGAACAGGCGGCGGTCGAGCCGGCCGGCGGCGAGCGCCGCCTCCGCGTCGGAGGGGATCACGCTCAGGGCGCCGTCCTGCTCCGCCGTACGGAAGAGGATGCCCTGGCGGCCGGGGCCGGGTGTCACCGACGCGACACGCTTGCCGTCCGTGCCCGCGCCGACCGTCACCCGGTCGCCGGTGACCAGGCGGACGGTGGCGGCGGGTGCCGCGGGGTGGTCGGTGGCGGCCGGCGCCGCCGCGACCGCCGGTCCCGACCGCGCCGAGACCGGCGTCACGATCCCTCCGGTCACCAGCAAAGCAGTCGACACAGCCGCCGACAGGCGGATCCATCTCATCATCAGGGCCCTTTCGTTCCAGTCGTTCCAGCTCGCCCGACTCCGCTGTCACGCGCTGAACGACAGACTCCGGTAGAGCGGAAAGGGCTGTCACTGCTTCCCGGTGTCGCTGTTGCGACATGTCTCAACAGCGACAGGGAGGCGGCCTCCGGCCGTCCGCGCGCCGACGGGAGGGTGCGGGTGGCGTGGGGACGCGTCAGTCGGTGGTGTCCTCCGGCGCGAGATCGGGGCGCAGCCGGTGCCACGAGGGTTGGCGCAGGAGGCCGGCCCGGGTGCGGACGCTGTACGTGACCTCGCCGACGAGGCGCGGCAGGACCCAGCGCGCGCCGGCGACGCGGGGCTCCCGGTCGAAGGGGCAGTAATCGATCCGCGCGGCGTGCAACAGCTGGGCGAGGGTGGCCCGTTCACGGTCGCTCCACCCGGTGCCGACGCTCCCCATGTACCGCAGGGCGCCTTCCTCCCGGCGTCCCACGAGCACCGCTCCCGGGAGCCCGCCGAGCTGGCCGCGGCCCGGGACCCAGCCGCCGACGATCGCGTCCACGGTCCGCACGTTGCGGATCTTGATCCACGCGCGGGAGCGCACGCCGGGCTCGTACACGGAGGTGAGCCGCTTGCGGATGATGCCCTCCAGGCCGTGCTCACGGGTCGTTTCCAGCGCCTGGGCGCTGTGTCCGACGATCGCGGCGGGTGTCGACCAGGAAGGACCGAGGAGCCGTAGCCCTTCCAACTCCTGTCGCCGGTCGGCGTACGGGACGCGGGTGAGCGGACGCCCGCCGAGGTGGAGCGCGTCGAAGAGCATGAGATGGGCCGGGACGGTACGGGCCAGGGCCGCGGCCTTCGCGGGCGATCCGGCCAGTCCCATCCGGGCCTGGAGGCGTTCGAACTCCGGGCGCCCCTGGTCGTCCAGCGCCACGATCTCCCCGTCCAGCACCGCCGCCACGCCGGTGGGGAGGGCGGTGCCCAGCACCCCCAGCTCGGGGTAGGCGGGGGTGATGTCGGCGCCCGACCTGGAACGCAGCACCACGGAACCGTCGCCCGGCAGGTAGATCAGCGCGCGCTGGCCGTCGTGCTTGGTCTCCGCGGACCACAACCGTTCCTCGGCCGCCGGGGGCAGGCCGCCCGTCGTCGCGAGCATGGGGGCAAATCGGGGCAGGGTCATGGCCCTACCCTCGACACGCCCCCGGGCGTCCACACGCGCGCCGCGGTGATCTCCCCCGAACGGTGGCGCCTCCGCCCCCGGCCTCACCGCCGGGCGGCCGTGCCGCCCCTCTTTCCGCTGGTCAGCGGCGTACGCCGCTTCCCCAGGCCCCTTCCGGCCCCCGGACTACACTGGAAAAACCGGAGGTCACATGGAACACGACAGGAACCCGACGCCGGGTCATACGTCGTCCGACGAACTCGAAGCCGACCTGCGGGCGGAATTGTCGATGGCGCTGGAATTGAACGGCATCGGCGGATTCGCGTGGGACCTCGATTCCGGCCGTATCATTCTCGATTCCAGTGCGCTTTCCATATTCGGCCTGAAGGCGAATGACTTCGACGGACTCATGACCACCCTCTACGAACGGATCATGCCGGAGGAACTGGACGAGATAAGGGAGCGGGCGGCCGAGGTCTTCGCGGACTCGCGGTATTCCATGAGTTACGGCAGCTACTTCCGTGTCCGCCACTCGGACGGCACCGTCCGGTGGGTCCACACGCAGGCCGCCATCCGCCGCGACGACGCCGGGAAGGCGGTCCGCGCGGTCGGTGTGATCCGTACCGAGCTGCAATACGCGGAGCGGAAGGCCATTCTGGAGTCCGACCGGCGCCACCAGGCCGGTGTGGTCCAGGCGACGACGGCCGCGCTGTCCCGGGCGCTCAGCGTGCAGGACGTGCTGGGGGCCCTGACGAGCAACGAGATCCTGGGTCCGGTGGGTGCCGTGGGGATATCACTCACGGTTCTCGAACAGAACAGGCTGCGGCGGCTCGCGGCCGCCGGAATGCCCCCCGATTACATCCGCGATCTGGAATTCGGCCGCCTCGACGACGAACGGCCCATCGCCGCGGTGTTCCAGCACCAGAATCCGCTGTTCATCACGCGGGCGGAGATCGAGGCCTCGTACCCGATGCTGTGGCCGTACATCAAGACCACGGATTTCACCGCCTCCGCGGTTCTCCCTCTCATGGCGCAGGCGAGACTCACCGGCGTACTGGCGATTCTGTACGAGGAAAAGGACGGTTTCTCCCCCGAGGAGCAATACCTTCTGCTGGCTCTCTCGGCCACCGTCGCCCAGTCGCTCCAGCGGGCCCTGCTCTACGACGAGGAGCACGCGATGGCGGTGGGCCTCCAGGAGGCGATGCTGCCCGCCAGGATCGAGGACGTGCCGGGGCTGCGGGTCGCGGCGCGTTACCGCCCGGCGCGCGCCGGTCACCAGGTGGGGGGCGACTGGTACGACGTCCTGCCGCTCCCCGGCGGAAAGGTCGGGCTGGTGGTGGGTGACGTGCAGGGGCACGACATCCAGGCCGCCGCCGTCATGGGGCAGCTGCGGACGGTGTTCCGCGCCTACGCCGCCGAGGGGCACGCGCCGTCGGCGCTGATGTCCCGGACGTCCGCGTTCCTGCACGACCTCGACACCGAGCGCCTCGCCACGTGTCTGTACGTCAGCCTCGATCCGGCGACCGGGGAGGCGGAGGCCGTCCGCGCCGGGCACCCGTCCCCCCACCTCAGGACCGCCGGGGGGAGCGCCCGCCTGGATGTGGCGGGCGGCCTGCCCCTCGGGCTGTCGGACCTGGGCGACGGGCCGTACCCCACCGGCCGCTTCCGCCTCCGTCCCGAGGAGACGCTCCTGCTCTGCACCGACGGCCTGCTGGAGTTCCACGACACCGACATGGAGTCAGGGGAACGTCAGATCCAGGCACTTCTGGACACCGGGCCCCTCGATCTCGACGCCATGGCGGAGCACATCGTCGCGAGCATCGAGAACCGGCAGGGCCAGGAGGACGACGTCGCCCTCCTCCTGGCCACGCGGGCGGGCACGGGACCCGAGCGGTAGTCGGTGGGGGGGCCGGAACCCGCTCAGTAGGGCAGCGGGCGGCCGGACGGAGTCCGCAGGTCGAGGGGCGGGGGCTGCTGAGGGCGCGGGGCACGGGGGGTGATTCTGATCCGCGTCATCGGTCGTCTCCTCGTCCGGGGAAAGCCTGATGGCGTCCGCACCGCCGGGAGGCGAGGCGTGCCGGTCCACGCTTATTACCCAACGGGCGGACGGACAACCGTCGGAGAGTCCCGCAACAGAGCGTCCCGCGACCGTCAGAGCGTCCCGCGGCTCCACTCGGGGGCGATACGGTCCCACTCCCGCGACCATCGCAGCATGCGCCGCCGGTACAGCCGGTGCCGGGCCAGGGCCCCGAAACCCAGGACCGTACCGCCGCTCGCGAGGCCGGCCAGACCGCCGAGGATCACCGCGTGGAAGGCCGCCTCGTCGCGCGTGGCGGGCGGTGGCGCGGGCCTTCCCCCGGCGTCGACCCAGATCCGGACCGTGCTTCCGGCCGGCCGCCCGCCGGGCACGGAGATCCGGCCCGTACGCACGGCACCCCCAGGACTCTTCCACCGGACCGGAGCCAGGACCGCGCCGTTCGGCCGGCCCGCCGACGCGGGCGCGACGGGGGTGCCGGCGAGGAGGACGGCCGGGGTGTGGTGCCGCAGCGCCCGCTGCCCGTCGGCCGCGGACCGCACCCCCTGGGCGGCCAGCAGCCCGGCCACCACCGCCACGGTCAGGGCCAGTGCCCACACGGTCGGCAGCATCCACGCCTCCACGGCGTCACTGCGACGCCGGAGCGGATTGCGTCTCCAGCGCCACCACAGTCCCGGCCGGGGGCGAAGGACTCTCATCATCCGCGCGTACCCACCTCTCCCCATCCCATGACTCGGCCCGCCGGGGCGTGTTGCCCCGGCGGGCGGCGGACCGGGCGCATGCGGGCCGTGGGTCCCCCCTCCTTCGTAACACGCGAATGTTGCGCGCACGATCCACCGGGCGGGGGCTTAAAGCAATCTCAATGAACGGCCTCGGGTACGCCGGCGCTCAATCCGTGCCGGGGGGCGGTCGACGCGCGCTCAGCGCAGGAACGCCGCCGTGGTCGCGACAAACCCTTCGGCGTCGTCGAGCCACGGGTAGTGGCCCGCTCCCGGCTGTACGACGTAGGTGGCGTCGGGGAACAGTCCGGCGTACTCCGCCACCGCCGACGGGGGCGTGTTGAGGTCGAACTCCCCGGCGAGCAGCAGGACGGGGCCCCCGTGGGCGGCGAGCGCCGTGCGCGTGGCCTCCGGGGTGAACGCGCCCTCCGCGCCGAAGAGGGCGACGGCCTCCTGGTTGACCGGCCGACTCCCGGCCTGGTGCCGCCGCGCCTCGGCGTCCCACCGGCCGGCGAAGAAGGGAGCGACGGCGTCCCAGTCGCCGCCGGTGCCCTCGGTGATCGCCTCCAGCGCGGCGAACGCCGGCGGGAACCACGGTTCGTCCTGACGGAGCCGCGCGAGCGCCCGCCGCGTCTCAGCTGTGACGGTGATGCCGACAGCGGCGGGGCCGGGGGTGATCAGGGCCAGCCTGCCGGTGTTCTCCGGGTGGCGGGCCGCGTACTGCACCGCGACGTTCGCGCCCCCGGAGTGGCCGAGCAGGTCGGGCCCGACCAGTCCGAGGTGGTCGCGCAGGGCTTCGACGTCGTCCACGAGACGGTCGCAGCGGTACGAGGAGGTGTCCTCCGGAATCGCGGACCCGCCGGTGCCCCGGAGGTCCAGGAAGATCAGCCGGCGGTGTGCGGCCAGACCGCCGAGGTCGCCGAGGTAGGCGGAGTCCGCGGGGCCTCCCGGGACGCAGAGGACCGGGTCACCGTCTCCGATCGTGCGGTAGGCGAGCTGGGTTCCGTCGGGCGCGGAGAAGGTAGGCATGGCGGGGATCCTGTCAACGAAGCCCGGCCGGAACAACCGGAAATAGGCGGGCCGGGCACGCACCGGCACGCCGCGTACGCCGCGTCACCCGGGGACGCGGCGTACGCGCCGTCACCTCGGGACGGACAGCGGGCGGTGCTCGCGCAGCCAGGTCACGGCGTAGGCGACCGCGTCCGCCAGCGGGAACAGCCGCGCCTGCGCCCCGCCCACCCTGCCCCGTACCACCGCGCAATCCTTCGCGAAGGCCGCTCCCAGCTCCGCGAAGCCGTCACTGGTGATCGCGACGTCGCGCACGGTGCTCCAGCGGCGGCCCTCGGGGGTCATGACCGCGAAGGAGTTGTCGACCCGCGCCGCGGGGACACGGTATTCGGCCAGGTGGAACGCCGTACAGGTGTCGAAGCCCGAGCCCAGCAGAAGGATCCGCGCCCCCGCTTCCTCCAGCCGCGCGAGCGGGCTGCGCTCGCCCAGCTGGCAGTCCAGGGCGTGGCCGTCCACGATCTCGGCGGCGCGCGGGCCCAGGGCCGCGAACGAGGTCTGCGGGTGGGCGCTGCGCAGGGCGCCCGGCCAGTTCCGTACGGTCTCCGGGATCACACCGACGCCCCGCGTGGGGGTGATGCGGGGGTCGTACGGCGGCATGCACGCGCGGATCGCCGCCCACCAGGCCTCGGGCACCGGGGGGTTGTGCCAGTCGGCGGGTTCCGAGTTGCCGCCGGAGTGCGCCGGCACCACCAGGGTCCCGTCGTCGCCCAGGGTGTCCATCAGCGCCCGCACGACCGCCTCGGCGCCGCCGCAGACCCAGCCCAGCGAGCTGAGGGAGGAGTGGACGAGGACGGTCTCGCCGGGACGCAGGCCCAGGTCACGCAGGGCGGCGGTGATCGAGCCGCGCGTACACAGGGGACCGGCCTGAGGCGGTGGGGACATAACCCTGAGTGTGCCCCGGCCCACGATCCCGCACCACCTGTTTACCTCGGTGGACCCGCTGTCAGAAGGCGGTCGGCTTCGTCGGCTAACGGCTCCGTCGGCTACGGCTCCGCCGGAGGCACCCGGGCCGTCGCCCGGAGCGAGGCGGTCGCGCCGCTGCGCGAGAGCCGGGCACTGCGGTACCGGCGGGCCCCGCCGGGCACACGCGGGAGGCGCGGTTACGATGCGGCCGTGGCTGTCCTCGGACTGGGTTTGGCGGCGCTCGGCCGCCCGGAATACCTGACGGTCGGTCATGGCGCCTCCCTCGGCGCCGACCGCTCGGTGGACGCGCTCCGCGCGCGCTGTGAGCAGGTGTGCGACGCGGCGTGGGCGGGCGGGATCCGGTGGTTCGACGCCGCCCGCTCGTACGGCCTGGCCGAGCAGTTCCTGTCCGGGTGGCTGACCGGGCGTGACGTGGCCGCCGACGCCGTCACCGTGTCGTCCAAGTGGGGTTACACCTACACCGCCGACTGGCAGGCGCACGCCGAGGTCCAGGAGGTCAAGGACCACTCCGCCGCCGCCCTGGCCCGTCAGTGGCCGCAGACGGAGGCGCTGCTCGGGCCCTGGCTGCGCCTCTACCAGGTCCACTCGGCGACGCTGGACTCGGGGATTCTCGACGACAAGACCGTCCTGCGGGACCTCGCCGCGCTGGGCGTACCCGTGGGCCTCAGCCTCAGCGGTCCCGGCCAGGCCGACACCCTGCGCCGGGCCCTGACGGTCCAGGTCGGCGGCGCGCCGCTGTTCTCCGCCGTACAGGCCACCTGGAACCTGCTGGAGCCCTCCGCCGGCGCCGCGCTCGGCGAGGCCAAGGCGGCGGGGTGGACCGTGATCGTCAAGGAGCCGCTGGCCAACGGCCTGCTCGCGGTGCCGGGGCCCGCGACACAGGCGCTCGGGGACCGCCCCGACGTCACCGCGCTGGCCGCCGCCCTGGACCGGCCCTGGGCCGACGTCGTCCTCTCCGGTGCCACCACGGTCGGCCAGTTGCGCTCGAACCTGACGGCGACCACCGCCCCGGTACCCGACCCGGACCGCCTCACCGCGCTCGCGGTCGACCCGGGGACGTACTGGAACCGGCGCTCGGCCCTGCGCTGGACGTAGGCACAACTCCGCTCCCCCACCGGTACGCACACGGACCACCTGCCACAATCGGCGCAGCGTTGGCGTGTGACAGAGCATGCCGCGGACCTCGGAGGATCCTGTGCCGCTGACTTCGGAGCCGCTGCGGAAGCTGGGCTTCCTGACCATCGGGCTCTTCGAGGACGCCGATCCCCGCCGGGGCCACGAATCGACCCTGGAGATCATCGAACTGGGTGAGCGGCTCGGTTTCGACAGCGCGTGGATGCGGCACCGCCACCTCCAGTACGGCATCTCCTCCCCCGTCGCGGTCCTCGCGGCCGCCTCGCAGCGCACCAGCCGTATCGAACTGGGCACCGCCGTCATCCCCCTGGGCTGGGAGAACCCGCTGAGGCTGGCCGAGGACCTGGCGACGGTCGACATCCTGTCGGGGGGCCGCCTCAACCCGGGTATCAGTGTCGGGCCGCCGATGCACTACGACCAGGTGAAGGAGGCGCTCTACCCGGACACCGCCGAGGTCGAGGACTTCAGCTACGCCCGGGTGGAACGGCTCCTGAGCTTCGTGCGGGGCGAACCGGCCACGAACTTCAGCGGCACGGAGGGCTTCGAGGTGTTCTCCGACCGCGTCCAGCCGCACGCCGCCGGTCTGGGCAGCCGCATGTGGTACGGCGGAGGGAGTCTGCGGTCCGCCCGGTGGGCCGGCGAGCACGGGATGAACTACCTGACCAGCAGCGTCGTGAAGGCGGAGGAGTCCGAGGACTTCGCGGAGATCCAGCTGTCGCACATCCGGACCTTCCGCGCCCACCACCCCGACGGCGACCGTGCCCGCGTCTCGCAGGGGCTCGTCGTGATCCCCACGGACAGCGCGTCGTCCGAACAGCGGGCGAGGTACGAGGAGTTCGTCGCGAAGCGGACACCGCGTACGACCACACCGCAGGGTCCCGCGCGCATGTTGTTCGCGCGCGACCTGGTCGGCACCTCGGCGGAGATCGCCGAACAGCTCTACGCCGACGTCGCGTTCCGGGAGATCGACGAGGTGGCGTTCGCGCTGCCGTTCACCTTCGACCACGAGGACTACGTCCAGATTCTCACCGACATCGCCACGAAGCTCGGCCCGGCGCTGGGCTGGCGGGCACCGGAGAGGGACCAGCCGGACGACGACTAGAAGGGAAGCAGGATCTTGGGGTCGAAAGAATCAACAGCCCTGTCGCGCCGCCTGTTGCTGGCGGCGGGCTCCGGGACCGCGCTGGCGGGCATCGTGCCGCTGGGGACGACCGCGTACGCGTCGGGTCGGCGTGACAACACGCCACTGGCGCGGCAGTTGCTCGACCTCGAAAAGGAACGGTCCACCCGGCTGGGGGTGTTCGCCCACGACGTGGCGACGGGCAGGACCGTCCTCCACCGGGCGCACGAACGCTTCCCGATCTGCTCGGTGTTCAAGACGCTCGCCGTCGCGGCCGTGCTGCGGGACCGGGACAGGGACGGTGAGTACCTGTCCCGGCGCGTGCGGTACACCGAGCAGGATGTCGTACGGTCCGGGTACGCACCGGTCACCGGCCTGCCCGCCAACCTCGCCCAGGGCATGACGGTCGAGGCCCTGTGCGCCGCGAGCATCACCCACAGCGACAACACCGCCGCGAACCTCCTGCTCGGAAAGCTCGGCGGACCGGCGTCGGTCACCCTCTTCTGCCGCTCCACCGGGGACACCGTGACCCGGCTCGACCGGTGGGAGCCCGAGCTGAACTCGGCGGAACCGGAGCGGGCGACCGACACCACCGGCCCGTACGCCGTCGGCCGGACCTACGCCCGGCTGATCCTGGGCCACGCCCTCGACCCCGCGGACCGCGAACGGCTGACCGGCTGGCTGCTGGCCAACACCACGGGCGCCGCACGATTGCGCGCGGGCCTCCCCGACGACTGGACCGTCGCCGAGAAGACCGGGACGGGCGACTACGGCACCACGAACGACGTGGGAGTCGCCTGGCCCCCCGGCCGGGGGGCCGTCGTCCTGTCGGTCCTGTCCACCAAGCGAGACCCCGACGCCCCGGCCGACGACCAACTGATCGCCAGAACAGCCGCGTTGGTGACTGGAGCACTTTCCTGACGGTCACCGCGACCGGCGAGCGTCACGTTCCGCGGCGGCGTGCCACCAACGCGGCGGGGACGGGGCGGTGACCTCCGAGGTCGGCTGGTCCGGGTGCAGTCCGAGCCGCCGCAGGTCGGCGGCTCGGACGCGGACGTCGAACCAGCCTCGCCAGTGCCCGTCAGGGCCGGGGCCGCAGGCGAGGTCCACCTGGATCTCGCCCTCGTCGAAGGGCATCCAGTCGATACCGCGGTCGCGCAGTCAAGCGCGCACGGCCGCCACGGGGTGCGGACAGCCCCGCACACTCTCGTAAGCCGCCACGGTGAGCCACTCGGCGCTGCCACCCGATGCGTTCATGGCGTCCATGATGCACGAACCCCGACCGGTCACGAAGAGGCGGCCGGAATGCCGCTCATTCGGCACATGGTTTCCGTGGAGACATTTTTCTTTACTTGCAACTTGCCCCGCCCCGGGCTAATTTTACGCCGCGTCACCCGGGAGACGCCTCTCCCACCCCCACATTCGATCGTCAAGGCTGGTATGCGCAGCATGCTGTTTTTTTGCGAAGAACTCCGAGAAAACGGCGCCCCAACGGCCGCTACGCCACCGCGGCCATCGGCAGCGACGGCCCCCTCAACCCCGGCCACGCTCGGGCCGGCCGCCATCGGGCACCGCCACGACTGGGAGCACGTCGTGGTGTGGGTCAAGGACAACCAGGCCGAGTACGTCTCGGTGTCGCAGCACTCCAGCTACCAGGTGGCCGCCAGGTCGTCCATACGCTTCGACGGGAGCCACCCCAAGATCGTCTACCACAAGGACGGCGCCTCCACCCACGCCTTCCGCTTCGCCGGCAACAACGACGAGCCGGCGGAGAACGCCACCGGCGGCTGGTTCTTCCCGCGCCTCGCCGGCTGGGAAGGCTACCCGCCGGGATTCCGCGACAAGCTCCTGAGTGCGAATTTCGGCTCCGCCTCGATCAAAATCAAGGACGGCGACTTCGACTACGCCCTTGAGCATTCCATGCCGGCCGGAATTCCCTTCAACCCCAACGCCTGACACAAAGGCGGAAATTGTACGTCGTGAGGGTCACGCCCCGGTGGTCGAGCCGGGGCGGACAATCATCAGGATCGTGACCGTCGCCCAGAGCAGATTGAAGACGCCGGTCAGCATCGCCAGCCGGGCGGTCGTCGCGCGCTCGACCGCCACCTGTCCAGAGCCAGTGTCCGTGCCCGTGCCCGTGCCCGCGAGGGTGTCGAGGACGGCCTCCTGGGAGGGCAGGATCAGCAGGCCCAGGACGATCGCGGCCGCCGCCGTGAGCACGATCGAGGTGATCAGCCAGGGGCTGCCCAGGACGTGCATGGAACGGGCCGTCGCGAGCCCGGCCAGCGGCACGGCCAGCCCCACTCCCGCGTAGACGCGGGACACGCGGTGCAGCACCCGTACCGTGGCGAGGTCCTCCCCGGTGTCCGGGGCGGCGGCCGCGCGCCGCGCCGCGGCGGGGAACATACTGGCCGCGACGGTCACGGGACCGATGGCGATGATGGCGACCAGCACATGAACGGTGAGCAGGAACTTGGTCATCGGGAGAACGTCTCTTTCTGTGGTGCGGTCCGTGATCGTCAGGGCCACCGCGCTCACGCTAGGGCCGGCCGGTCACCTCTCTCCATGGGCTGGAACGACAGATGCCAACGGATTCTCGCCACACGTCCGAGCCGGGGTGATGAGGGGGTCGTGAAGAACACCCCAGGTACCAGGCACGGCGGGAACCCGTCTATCGTCTGTTTTGTGCATACGGTTGCGGTGCTGGCCCTGGACCATGTGGTGGCCTTCGACATGGCCGTCCCGATCGACGTCTTCGGGCGCGTCCGCCTGCCCGACAGCCGCCGCCCGTACCGGGTGCGGGTGTGCGGGGTGACCCCGGAGGTGGCGGGCGACGCGTTCTCCCTCAGCGTGCCGTGGGGCCTGGAGGCGCTGGCCGACGCCGACACGATCATCGTGCCGGGCTGCTCCGAGCACGCGGGGCCGCCTCCCGAGGAGGCCTTGGAGGCACTGCGGACGGCGGCCGCGCGGGGCACCCGTATCGCCTCGATCTGTACCGGTACGTTCATCCTCGCCGCCGCCGGACTCCTGGACGGATTGGGCGCCACCACCCACTGGGTCGCCACCGAGGAGTTGGCACGCCTGTACCCGGAGGTGGACGTGCGCCCCGACGTGCTCTACGTCGACAACGGGCAGCTGCTGACCTCGGCCGGGGCGGCGGCCGGGCTCGACCTGTGCCTGCATCTGATCCGCCGCGACCTCGGCTCCGCCGTGGCGGCCGACGCCGCGCGGCTGTCGGTGATGCCGCTGGAACGGGAGGGCGGCCAGGCGCAGTTCATCGTGCACGAGCAGCCGCCGGTGCCACGCGGGTCGGTGCTCGAACCGGTCCTGTCCTGGATCGAGGACAACCTCGGCCACGACCTCACGCTGGACACGATGGCCGCCCGGTGCGGGATGAGCGAGCGGACCTTCAGCCGGCGCTTCCGCGAGCAGACCGGCACCACCCCCCTGCAATGGCTGCTGCGCGCCCGCGTCCGCCGGGCGCAGTACCTGCTGGAGACCACCGGCCACTCCGTCGAACGGGTCGCGGAACAGGCCGGGTTCGGCTCGCCCACCGCGTTCCGCGAGCGGTTCAAGCGGGTCGCGGGCACCACACCGCAGGCCTACCGCGCCTCCTTCCACAGCCCCGTACGGTCATGAGCCCCGTACGGTCATGAGCCGACGGACATGACCTGCGGCGGCAGCCCGACGACGTGGTGGTGGAACCCGCTGGTCGCCCAGGTGGTGCCGTCCGCGGTGACCGCGAAACCCTCCGTCTCCGGCAGGGCCTCCAGCCAGTCGCGGGCCCGCTCGCCCATGGCGTACGCGGCGGTCGCCCGTACATCCGCCGTGGTCAGCCCCGCCGGGCAGACCACCGTGATCGACGCGAGTCCGCCGGCCGGTGCCTCGCCCGTACGGGGGTCGATGATGTGGCAGCCGCGCTCGGCGGGACCCGAGGTGGCCACCCCCAGGTCGTCCCCGGCCTCGACGACCGTGGCGAGCGCGCCCGGCCGCAGCGGGTCGGCGATGCCCACCCGCCAGGGTCCGCCGAGGAGTTGGACGTCACCTCCGCCGTTGAGACAGACCGCGCCCGCGCCGGCCTCGGCGACCGTCCTCGCCGCCCGCTCCACCGCCCACCCCTTCACCAGCCCGGTCGGATCGAGCCCGCCCGCGTAGCCGGTCGTGAACCATCCCCCGCTCTCCCGCGCGGCCGCCGCGCACAGGGCCAGCACCTCGGGGACGTCGGGGTCGCAGTCGGCCTCCGTCAGCTCGCCCCGGGCGAGACGGGTGATCTCGCTGTCCTGACGGTACGTCGAGAAGATCTCGTCGGCGCGGTGGAGCGAGGCGACGGCGGCGCGCAGCCCCGCGCGGACCCGGGCCCCGTCGCGCACGCCCCGGACGTCGAACGAGAAGACCGTCCCCATCGACTCCTCGACGTGGCGCAGGCGTTCGCTTTCGGCGGCCATCAGACCCCGGCCTTGTCGAGGGCGCTCTGGAGCGAGTCCTGGTAGCCCTTGCTGGTGTAACTGGCGCCCGAGACGGCGTCGATCCCCGCGCTCTGCGCCGCGACGGCGGCCTGGTTGAGCTGGGGGACGGCGTTGGCGGTGACCGACTTGCTCTGCGCGTCGGAACCGGGCGCCTGGACGGCCGCCGCCTTGACGATCTTCGTGCCGCTGAGGGTCAACTGCACCTGGACGGGCCCGTACTGGGTGTCGACCGCGTCACCGAGCACCGTCCGCACGCGCGGCGGCGCGGGCCGGGCCGGGGCCTTCGGAGCCGGTACGCCGGCGTCCTGGCCATCCGCGTCCTCGGCACCGGCGTCCCGGGCGCCCGCCGAAGGAGCACCGGCGGCCGGGGCGTCGGCGGCGGAGTCACCGGCCGAGGGGGCGTCGCCCGCCGCCTGCGGTGCCCCGGCCGGGGGCGCGGCCACGCCGCCCGGCGGCACGGTCGCCACCGCCACCGACGATCCGCCGGGCTGCTTCAGCGCGAGCAGCAGGACAACGCCCGACGCGGTCGCGGCGACACCGATCATGATCCGCCGCAGCGGATGTCTCCTCTTCACGGGGTGTGCCTCACATCTCGAAGGATTCGTGGTGGATGCGGCGGGCGGGCACGCCCGCCGCGCGCAGGGCCTCGTAGGACTGGCGGGCCAGCCCGGTGGGACCGCAGACGTAGACGTCGTGGTCGTCGATGTCCGGCAGCAGTTCGCGCAGCCGCTGCGGTGTGATCTCCGGTCTGACGCCGTCGGGTCCGTTGACGGCGTACAGGAGTCGCGCGCCGCGTGCGGACGCGATCCGCCGCAACTCGCCCCAGAGCGCGAGGTCTTCGGTCTTGCTGGCCCGGTAGAGCAGGGTCAGGTCGCCGGGTTCGCCGGGCAGCGTCTCGAACAGCGCCCGCATCGGGGTGATCCCGGCGCCGCCCGCGATCATCAGCACTTTCTCCTGGCTGCGCCGGGCCGCCGTCATCGCCCCGTACGGACCCTCCGCCCAGACCCGGGTGCCGGGCCGCAGCCCGGCCACGGCCTCGCTGTGCTCGCCGTTCGCCTTGACGGTGATGCGCAGCAGGTCGGGGCGCGGGGGTGCGGACAGGGAGTACGGGTTGGAGCTCCAGCGCAGTCCGTCCGTGAGGAACCGCCAGCGGAAGAACTGTCCCGGCTGGGCGCCGAGCCGGTGCAGCCGGCGCCCGGTGATCAGGACGGAGACGACGCCGGGTGATTCGTAGACGGTCTTCTCGACCCGCATGCGGTGGCGCCGGTTGAGCCGGATCGGTGCCAGGACGCGGTACCAGAGCAGCAGGACCCCGGCCGCGCCGTAGAGCGCGTACCAGGCGGTGCGGGCCATCGGGTTCGCCACGAACTCGGCTCCGGCGGCCAGTTGGTGCCAGAAGGTCAGGTAGACCGCGACATAGGTGAGGAGGTGCAGGTAGTACCAGGTCTCGTAGCGCATCCTGCGCCGTACAGCCCGCGCCGAGACGAAGCCGATCAGCAGGAGGATCGCGGTGCCGATGGTCGCCTCGATCATGCGCGGGAAGTCGACGACGAGGATGACGGTCTGTTCCACGAAGCCGGTGTTGGCCTGGACGGAGTATCCGCCGATGGTCAGCAGGAGGTGGGCGAGGACCAGGCTGACCGCGTACCGGCCGCTCATCGCGTGCCAGCGGGTCACGCGGTCGGAGCCCACCCGCCGTTCCAGCGCGGGGACCCGGGCCATCAGCAGGATGACGATCGCGATCGTGTAGCCGCCGAGGAGTCCGGTGAGGCGGCCCCCTCCGATCAGCCACTCGGCCATGTCCACATGGACGACCGGGGTGTTCTGCCACCACAGCGCCATGACGGCCACGGCGCCGGCCCAGCACGCCACCAACAGGGTTCGCGCGCCCGACCGTTGAGGGCGTATCGCGCGCATGGTCTGCCGTCGCGCGGCCCGGCCGTTGTGCATCATCGCCAAGGGAATGCTCCTCGATTCGCCCACGTGCCAGCCCATACGGATTTCGGCGGCGGCGAGTTCAATCGGAGAGCGGCCCGGAGCGGGGACTTCGCACTTCGGTGGTTCCTCCCGGACCACCTGTACGGATTTACGGCCGTACGTCCCCACCCGGGCGGCGCGCCCCGGCGTCCAGCAACTTTCCGAGGAGGGAGGACAGTTGGTCGCGCTCCGCGGCGGTGAGGCCGTCGAACGCCTCGTCCAGGAACGCGGGGGTCGCCTCCTCGGCCCGGGCGAGGAGCGCCCGGCCCGAGTCGGTGAGGGTGACGGCGTAGGCGCGCCGGTCGCCGGGGGCCGGTTCACGGCGTACGTGCCCGGCGCGCTCCAGGCTGTCGCAGATGCCGACCATCACGGAGCGGTCGATGCGCAGCTCCTCACCGAGGAGCCGCTGCGAGCTGGGGCCGACGGCCGCGAGCATCTTCAGCACCAGGTGCTGACCGACCCCGGTTCCCAGCTCGGCCGCGCGGGTGTCCGCGGCCCGCGCGACGGCCGCCGACGCCCGGCACAGCGCGATGTCGAGACGTTCCGCCGCGAGCTGCGGGAAGTAGGCCGCGCCGCGCCGGCTCGTGGGGATCCTGGCCGTCATGGGGCCTCCTTCGTCTCGCCACGACCGTACCAGAATCATCTTCGCCAAGATTGTTTGACCGCAAACAGAAGCTCATCGTACGCTCGCCAATAATCTGTCCGCAGACTATCTGCGTATGCCCACCCGCCAGGAGAGCCCCATGACCCCGAGGACAGCACCGTGACCCTGCCCCTGACCCCGGACGAGCTGCTGTCCACGACCCGGGCGGTACGCAAACGCCTCGACCTGACCCGCCCTGTCCCCCGCGCCCTGATCGAGGAGTGCGTGGACCTGGCCACGCAGGCGCCGACCGGGCGCAACCGGCAGCGCTGGCACTTCCTCGTCGTCACCGAGCCGGCCCTCAGGGGGGCGGTGGCCGACGTCTACCGCCGGGTGGTGACGACCGGGGGCGGTCAGGGACCCACCGAGCGGGACATGCGGCGCATGTACGCCCACCCGGGCTCCATGGAACGTATCTCCGACGGCTTCCGGCACCTGTACGAGAACATCGACCGCGTGCCCGCCTTTGTCATCCCCGCCGTCGAGGGGCGTACGGACGGGGCCTCCGCGCTCGATCAGTCCATGACCTGGGGGTCGATCCTGCCTGCGGTGTGGAGTTTCATGCTCGCCGCCCGCGCCCGCGGGCTGGGGACGGTGTGGACCACGGCCCAGGGCCCCCTCGAACGCGAGCTGGCCGGCGTCCTGGGTGTGCCGTACGACGAGGTCATGCTCGCCGCGTTCCTGCCGCTCGCCTTCACCGTCGGCACGGACTTCAGGCCCGCCCGCCGGATCCCTCGCGAGGAAGTCCTCCACTGGGAAGGGTGGTAGCGGGAAGGGGCGCAGCCCGGGCTCGGCGTCCGCGTCCCCCACTCCGGACAGCGGAAAGCCCCGGACTCGGAGAACGAGTCCGGGGCTTTCCCATGGAGCGCTGGGCAGGCCTTGCACCTGCATTTCCCCGCAGGAAGCGGGGCGTCTTTCCTTGGACCACCAACGCGAGGCCCTGCCACCGGATTTCCGGCCGCGAGCACATGATCAATATTAGCGTACGAATCGAGTGCGCCGTGCCACGGCCGCACGGGCCGCTGGATACAGAACGGCGGACACGGGACACCGAGAAGGCCCGCCACCGGCGGTTCCGGAGTTGATGGCGGGACGTCGAAGCAGCACCCTGGGCGTATGGACCATGCCGGCGCCGCTGCGATCATCGATCCCCAGGGCACCTTGACCGGGTGGAGCGAGGGAGCGCGGCTGCTCACGGGCCACACCGCCGAGGAGGCCGTGGGACGCCCCGCCCGGGAACTGCTCGCCGAGGACGCCCCGGCCGCCGCGGTGGCCGCGCTGGCCGGCCAGGTCGTGCTCCGCCACCGGGACGGTCACCCTCTGCGGCTGGCCCTCACCGCGTCCCCCGTGACGGACGCCGCCGGGGAGCCGCTGGGATACCTTGTCGGGGCCACGCCGACCGGCGCCCCCGAGTCCTCGCCGGCCGCGCGCGCCTTCCAGCAGGCTTCGGTCGCGATGTGTGTGTTCGACATGGACCAGCGGTTCCTCCTGGCGAACGGCAAGGCCTGCGAGATGCTGGGCGTCCCCGAGAGCGAGGTGCTGGGGCGCCTCTCCTCGGACGCCGTGCCGGTCGACGGGGGCGGCAGGGCGCTGCGGGACAACCTCGTCAAGGTCACTCGTACCGGAGTCTCCCTCCGTTACGATGTCGACGCCCCCGCGCCGTCCGACGGCCTGGACCGCGCCTGGAGCATCGACTTGTGGCCGGTCCTGGACCCGGCCGGTGACGTGTCGGCGGTGGCCATGGTGGCGTTCGACCGCACCGAGCAGCGCGGACTGCGCCGTCGGCTGGCCCTGCTGAACGAGGCGGCGACCCGGATCGGCACCACCCTGGACGTGGTCCGCACCGCCGAGGAGCTGACCGCGCTGGTGGTGCCCCGCTTCGCGGACTTCGCCAGCGTCGACCTGCTCGACTGGGTGCTGGGGCCGGGCGAACCGTCGGCCCCGACGGCAGAAGGCGTCCCACTGCGCCGTGCCGCGTACACCTCCCGTCTGAAGGAGGCGCCCCCGCCGGGCCTCAAACTGGGTGCGACAAGCGTCCATCCGTCCTTCTCCCCGACGGCCAGGGCGCTCGCGGAGGGACGGGGGATGCTGGTGAACGCGGGGGATCCGGGCTTCGTACGGTGGATGGAGTACAACAACCGGCGTCATCCGGCCGGGCGCGCCCTCCGCGACAGGATCCGCTCCCTCCTGGTCGTGCCCCTGCGGGCCCGTGGCACGACGCTGGGCGTCGCGATCTTCTCCCGCCTCGCCCACCCGGACGCGTACACCGCCGACGACATGGACCTGGCGGAGGAGCTGGCGAGCCGGGCGGCGGTGTGTGTGGACAACGCCCGCCGCTACACCCGCGAGCGCTCGACCGCGCTGACCCTCCAGCAGAGCCTGCTCCCCAAGGCCTCCGGCGGTCAGGCGGCGGTCACGGTCGCGCACCGCTATCTCCCCTCCCGGTCGGCGGCCGGCATCGGCGGCGACTGGTTCGACGTCATCCCGCTCTCCGGCAGCCGCGTCGCCCTCGTCGTCGGTGACGTCGTGGGCCACGGCATCCAGTCCTCGGCCACCATGGGACGCCTGCGCACCGCCGTACGGACCCTCGCGGACGTCGATCTGCCGCCGGACGAACTGCTCACCCACCTCGACGACCTCGTCACCCACCTGGCCGCCGACGAACACAGCGCCGAGATCGCCGAACTCGGCGCGACGTGCCTGTACGCCGTCTACGACCCCGTCGCCCGCCGTCTGACCCTGGCCTCGGCCGGGCATCCACCACCCGTTCTCGTACGGCCCGGCCGCGCCGGCCGCCTCGTCCAGGTCGCGACGGGGCCGCCCCTCGGCATCGGCGGCCTGCCCTTCGAGTCGACCGAGCTCCTCCTCCCCGAGGACTCGGTCCTCGCCCTGTACACGAACGGGCTCATCGAGGGCCCCGACCGTGACCTCGACGACGCGACCGCCCAGCTGAGCGCGGCGCTGTCGGCCCCCGCCGCCGACCTCGACACCCTCTGCGACACGGTCCTGCGCGAGGTCCTGCCCGAGCAGCCCGGCGACGACGTGGTCCTGCTCCTCGCCAGGACCCAGGTACTCGGCACCGAACGGGTCGCCACCTGGGAGATCCCCGCCGACCCCGCCAGCGTGGCCACCGCCCGCCAGGCCGCGACGGACCAGCTGGCCGCGTGGGACCTGACGGCGGTCTCCTTCATCACCGAACTGGTCGTCAGCGAACTGGTCACCAACGCCATCCGCTACGGCGACCCCCCCATCCGGCTCCGCCTCATCCGGGACCACGCCCTCATCTGCGAGGTGTCCGACGCCAGTTCCACCTCGCCCCACCTGCGGCGCGCCCACGCCTACGACGAGGGTGGGCGCGGGCTGCTGCTCGTCGCGCAGCTGACGCGGCGCTGGGGCAGCCGGCAGACGGGTGGCGGCAAGACCATCTGGGCGGAGCAGACCCTGCCGCCCGACTGACCGGGTCACCCACCCGTCCGCCGGACGGCCTCACGCCACCGCTCTCAGGACCGTCAGCGGCCGAGCGGTTGCGTCGAGCCGCGTACCACCAGTTC
Organism: Streptomyces sp. NBC_01317; assembly: GCF_035961655.1. Classification (NCBI taxonomy): domain Bacteria; kingdom Bacillati; phylum Actinomycetota; class Actinomycetes; order Kitasatosporales; family Streptomycetaceae; genus Streptomyces; species Streptomyces sp. NBC_01317. The sequence continues at coordinate 517,420 of NZ_CP108393.1, forward strand.
CGGCTGGAGCACCACGGACCGGTGTGTGTGGTGCTCCCGGTCCGGTTCGGTCTCGTCCAGCAGCATCTCCGCCGCCGTACGGCCCATCCGCTCGGCCGGCTGCCGTACGGAGGTGAGCGGGACCACGGCCGCCGCCGCGAACTCGATGTCGTCGTATCCCACGATCGAGATGTCACCGGGGACGTTCACACCGGCCCCGTACATCGCCTGGAGCACCCCCAGCGCCAGCAGGTCGTTGGCGCAGAACACGGCGGTCTGCCGCACGGCGAGCCCCAGCAGCCGCGCCCCCGCGTCGATCCCCGACGCCACGTCGAGCCGGGCCGTCTCCAGATGGCCCAGGGCGTCGTCGGGGAGGCCCGCCTCGCGCAGGGCGGCCAGGGCGCCGGTGCGGCGGTCCCGGCACTGCGGGAGGTCCATGGGTCCGCTGACGTACGTCACCGAGCGGTGTCCCGCCGCCAGCAGGTGGCGGACGGCGAGCGCCCCGCCGGTCACGTCGTCGACCGAGACGGAACAGCCGTCCGCCGTGGGCACGGCACGGTCGACGTGCACGAAGGGGATGTTCTGGCGGGCGAACTCACGCACGTTGCGCCCGGTGGCGTCGGCCGGTGTCAACAGCACCCCGCGCACCCGCTGCTCGGCGAAGAGCGACAGGTACTCCGCCTCCTCGGAGGCGCTGCCCGCGCTGTTGCAGAGCATCACCCCGAGCCCCGCCTCGCGCGCGGCGCGCTCCGCGCCCCTGGCCATGGCGACGAAGAAGGGGTTGGTCATGTCGAGCACCAGAATCGCCAGTATCCGGCTGGTGCCGACCCTGAGCTGCCGGGCGGACTCGCTGCGGACGAAGCCGAGTTCGTCGATGACGGCCCGTACCCGTACACGCGTCGGCTCCGACACCTTCTCGGGGCGGTTGAGGACGTTCGACACCGTACCGACCGAGACTCCGGCCCGCCGGGCCACGTCCTTGATACCTACGGTCTGGGCCACGTGTCCTGTCCTGGGTGTCTCGTCGGAACCTCGGCGGGGCCTCGCATCCTATGTCGAGGGGATGTGCGGCGCCGTGGCGAGGAAGCGCCGTGCGGCGTGCTCCCAGTCCGCCCGGTCGCCGGACGGCTCGTACCGGCGCAGATCCAGGGTGCCGCGCAGCAGGGCGCGCAGGTCGGTGAGGTCGCCCCGTACGGCACCGGCGGCACGGGCCTGTACGAGTACGTTGCCGAGGGCGGCGGCCTCCGCCGGGCCCGCGACGACGGGCAGTCCGCAGGCGTCCGCGGTGAGTTGGCACAGCAGTGTGTTGTGCGCACCGCCGCCGACGAGGTGCGCCGTGTCCACCGTACGGCCCGAGAGCCGCTGGGCGTCGTCGAGGGCGCGCCGGTGGGCGTAGGCCAGGGAGTCGAGCACACAGCGGGTGGTCTCGGCCGGGGTCAGGGGCGCCGGCGCGCCCGCGCGGCGGCAGGCGTCGGCGATACGGCGGGGCATGTCACCGGGGGCGAGGAAGGCCGGGTCGCCGGCGTCCACGAGCGTGCGCAGGCCGGGCACGTCGGCCGCCTCGCCCAGGAGCCGGTCCAACCGTTGCGGCATTCCCCGCGCCTCCCACGTACGGAGACACTCCTGGAGCAGCCACAACCCCATGATGTTGCGGAGGTGGCGCACCGTACCGTCGACGCCCAACTCGTTGGTGAAGTTGGCCTGCCGGCTCTCCTCGGTGAGCACCGGGGCGCGCAGTTCCAGGCCCGCGAGCGACCAGGTGCCGGTGGCGAGATAGGCGAATCGTTCGCCGGACGCGGGGACGGCGACGACGGCGGAGGCCGTGTCGTGCGAGCCGACGGCGGTCACCGGCACGGGCCCCGCCAGACCGGTCTCGGCCAGGACGTGGGGCAGCAACTCCCCGGCCGGGTCTCCGGGTTCGCGCAGGGGGGCGAAGAGCGTCAGGTCGATCCCGGCCGCGTCGGCGACCCGGCGGGACCAGTCCCGGGTGCGGGGGTCGACGAGCTGGGTGGTGGAGGCGTTGGTGAGTTCGGTGCCGGCCAGGCCGGTGAGCCAGTAGGCGATGAGGTCGGGGATCAGGAGCAGCCGGTGCGCGGCTTCGAGTGCGGAACTGCCACGGGCGGCGGTGAGTTGGTAGAGGGTGTTGAACGGCAGGTGTTGGAGGCCGGTGGCTCCGTACAGGTCACGGGGCGGGAGTACGGCCGCGAGCTTCGCCGCCTCACCTTCCGTACGGGAGTCGCGGTAGTGGACGGGATTGCCGAGCAGCGCGCCCGAAGCGTCGAGGAGCCCGTAGTCGACGGCCCACGAGTCGATGCCGACACTCGCGAGCGGGCCCGGTGTCCGCGCGCCGACGGACCGGAGCCCGTCCAGCACACCGCCGTACAGGGACAGGATGTCCCAGTGCAGTGTGTTCCCCGTCCGCACCGGGCGGTTGGGGAAGCGGTGGGTCTCCTGGAGGCGCAGGGTGCCCGCGCCGTGGTCGGAGACCTGGGCGGCCATGACCCGGCCGCTGGAGGCGCCGAGGTCGACGGCCGCGAAGGTGGGCGGTTCGGGTACGGGCACGGGCCGGCCTCTCCTGGTACGTCAGCGCAGGAAGGCCGCCGCGACCCCGGCGTCGACCGGGATGTGCAGCCCCGTGGTGTGGCTCAGGTCGCCGCCGGTCAGGGCGAAGACCGCGTTGGCCACGTGCTCGGGCAGGACTTCGCGTTTGAGCAGTGTGCGCTGGGCGTAGAACTCGCCGAGCTTGTCCTCCTCCACGCCGTAGACCGCGGCGCGTTGGGCGCCCCAGCCGCCCGCGAAGATGCCGGAACCGCGCACGACCCCGTCGGGGTTGACGCCGTTGACGCGGATGCCAAGACCGCCCAGTTCGGCGGCGAGCAGCCGGACCTGGTGGGCCTGGTCGGCCTTGGTCGCGGAGTAGGCGATGTTGTTGGGTCCCGCGAACACCGCGTTCTTGGAGGTGATGTAGACGATGTCACCGCCGAGACCCTGGTCCGTCATCATCCGCGCTGCCTCGCGGGAGACGAGGAAGGAGCCGCGGGCCATGACGGTGTGCTGGATGTCCCAGTCCCCGGCGGTGGTCTCCAGCAGTGGTTTGGAGAGGGAGATGCCGGCGTTGTTGACGACCAGGTCCACTCCGCCGAAGGCGAGCGCGGCGGCGGCGAAGGCCGCCTTGATCTGCTCCTCGTCGGTGACGTCGACCGTGACGGCGACGGCCTTGTCGGCGCCGCCCAACTCCTCCGCGACCGTGACGGCGCCCTCCGCGTCGATGTCGGCGACCACCACACAGGCCCCTTCCGCGACCAGCCGGTGGGCGATGGCCCGGCCGATCCCCGACCCCGCGCCGGTGACCAGGGCGACCCGGGTGGCCAGCGGCTTCGGCGGGGGCATCCGGCGCAGCTTGGCCTCCTCCAACTCCCAGTATTCGATGCGGAACTTCTCGGACTCCTCGATGGGCGTGTACGAGGACACGGACTCGGCGCCGCGCATCACGTTGATGGCGTTGACGTAGAACTCCCCGGCGACCCGGGCGGTCTGCTTGTCCTTCCCGAAGGAGAACATGCCGACGCCGGGCACCAGGACGATCGCCGGGTCGGCGCCGCGCAGGGGCGGCGAGTCCGGGGTGGCGTGCCGTTCGTAGTACGCCCGGTACTCCTCGCGGTAGGCGGTGTGCAGGGTGGTCAGCCGCTCCTTGACCTGTTCCAGCGGTGTCGCGGCGGGGAGGTCGAGGACGAGCGGGCGGATCTTGGTCCGCAGGAAGTGGTCCGGGCAGGAGGTGCCCAGGGCCGCGAGCCGAGGGTGTCCGGCGCGGGCGAGGAATTCGAGGACGGTGTCCGTGGCCGTGTAGTGGGCGACCTGCGGCCGGTCGGTGGAGGCCAGTCCGCGCAGGTACGGGGCGAGTTCCGCCGCCCGCGCGCGCCGCGCCTCCTCATGCAGCGGCCCGTATCCCTCCTGTAGGGGTCCGAAGGGCTCGGGCGTGCCCTGCGCGTCGAGGAAGGCCTCGGCGGTACGGATGAGGTGGAGGGAGTTGTTCTCGCACTCCTCCGAGGTGTCGCCCCAGGCCGTGATGCCGTGGCCGCCGAGGATGCAGCCGATCGCCTGCGGGTTGGCCTCCTTGACCGCGGCGATGTCGAGGCCGAGCTGGAAGCCGGGGCGCCGCCAGGGGACCCAGACGACGGTGTCGCCGAAACACGCTGCGGTCAGCTTCTCGCCGTCGGCCGCGCAGGCGAGGGCGATCCCGGAGTCCGGGTGGAGGTGGTCCACGTGTGCGGCGCCGACCAGTCCGTGTATCGCGGTGTCGATGGACGGGGCGGCCCCGCCCTTGCCGTACAGGCAGTGGTCGAAGGCGGCGACCATCTCGTCCTCGCGCTCCACCCCCGGGTAGGCGCCGGCCAGTTGGCGCAGGCGGTCGACCCGCAGCGCGGCGAGTCCCCCGGCGGTGAGGGTGCCCAGGTCGCCGCCGGACCCCTTGACCCACATCAGCTCGACGGCGTCGCCCGTCACGGGATCGGGGGCGGAGCCCTTGGCCGAGGTGTTGCCGCCCGCGTAGTTGGTGTTCCTGGGGTCCGCACCGAGCCGGTGCGAGCGGGCGATCAACTCGGCTGCCACGGGGTGAAGTTGAGGCTGGTCGGTCATCATGTCCCTCTGTGGGTGGGCCACTGCGGTGTACGGGGGTCGGGTGCGGCCGGGGTGGTCAGGCGCCCCAGCCGGCCGCCGTGCCGCCGACCCGCTCGGCGACGATCTTCTCTCCGTACCCGGACGCGTGGTAGGCGGCCACCGGGTCGGCGTCCGCGCCCAGTTCCGCGCGTACCTCGGCCACCAGCGGCCGTACGTCGGTGTTGAAGGCGTCCATGACCACGGCGTTCGCGGCCAGGACGTCACCGGCGCGCTGGGCCGCCGCCAGGGCCTCCGCGTCCACCAACAGCGCCTTGGCGGTGGCTTCCTGAACGTTCATCACCGAGCGGATGACCGCCGGGATCTTCTCCTCGATGTTGTGGCACTGGTCGAGCATGAACGCCGTGTCCGGGGTGAATCCGCCGCCGCGGATGACCTCGTACATGATCCGGAACAGCTGGAAGGGGTCGGCCGCCCCGGCCATCAGGTCGTCGTCCGCGTAGAAGCGGGAGTTGAAGTCGAAGCCGCCGAGCTTCTTCTCCCGCAGGAGGACGGCGACGATGAACTCGATGTTGGTGCCCGGCGCGTGGTGACCGGTGTCGACCACCACCTGCGCCCGGGGCCCCAGCCGCAGGCAGTGGGCGTACGCGGTGCCCCAGTCGGGGACGTCCATCGTGTAGAAGGAGGGCTCGAACAGCTTGTACTCCAGCAGCATCCGCTGGTGGCCGCCGAGCCGTTCGTACACCGCCGCCAGGGCCTCGGCGAGGCGCCCTTGGCGCGCCGAGATGTCGTCCTGGCCCGGGTAGTTGGTGCCGTCGGAGAACCAGAGCTTGAGGTCGCGCGAGCCGGTGGCGTCCATGACGTCCACGCACTCCAGCAGGTGCGCCAGCGCCTTGCGGCGCACCGCCGGGTCCGGGTGGGTGACGGATCCCAGCTTGTAGTCGTCGTCCTGGAAGACGTTCGAGTTGATCACGCCGATCCGGACGCCCAGGTCCCGCGCGTGCGCGCCGAGCGCCACGTAGTCGTCCACCCGGTCCCACGGGATGTGCAGCGCCACCGTCGGGGCCACGCCCGTGTGCGCGTGCACCCGGGCGGCGTCCGCGAGCTTCTCCCGCGGCGTACGCGGCACCCCCTTCTGCGCGAACACCTTGAACCGCGTGCCGGAGTTCCCGAAAGCCCAGGACGGCGTCTCGACGGCCTGCGACTTCAACGCCGCCTTCGCGGCGGACACGGCGGATCGACCCGTCATCTCTCAGCGCTCCCGTGGTGCGGACATGAATCGTTTCATCGCGGCGAAGCTATGGGAGGGGTGACGGTGTGTCAACCCTCCGCGCGGCGGGTTGCCCACGCGGGGCGACGACCCGTCAGGAGGCGTGGAAATTGCCGTACGCACGCCCATTGACGCCGCTCCCCCGCGCCGTCTAGCTTCCCAGCAACCTCGTTGAAACCTTTCATGGAGGGTGGCGCGCACCCGGTCCCCACCGCTGAGGAGCCCTCATGAACGAGCCCGCCAAGGGCCCCGTCCCCGGCCCCGTCCCCGTGCTGGCGCTCAGGGATGTCAGCACGTCCTTCGGTGCCGTACGGGCCTTGCAGGACGTGTCCTTGCAGCTGTACGCCGGTGAGGCGCACGCGCTCGCCGGTGAGAACGGCGCGGGCAAGTCCACCCTCATCAAGACACTCACCGGGGTGCACCGCCCCCACCACGGCACGGTGCTCCTCGACGGCGAGCCGGTGACGTTCCGCGGTCCCGCCGACGCCCGGGACGCCGGGATCGCCGTCATCTACCAGGAACCCACGCTGTTCCCGGACCTGTCGATCGCCGAGAACATCTTCATGGGCCGTCAGCCGAAGCGGTCGCTGTCCCGGATCGACCGCAAGGCCGTACGGGAGTCGACGGCAGCCCTGATGCGGCGGCTCGACGTGGACCTCGACCCCGGCCGGCCGGCCCGCGGGCTGTCCCTCGCCGACCAGCAGATCGTGGAGATCGCCAAGGCGCTCTCCTTCGACGCGCGGGTGCTCGTCATGGACGAGCCCACGGCGGCCCTCACCGGCACCGAAACCGCGCGCCTGTTCGCGGTCGTACGGACCCTGCTGCGCGACGGGGCCGCGGTGCTGTTCGTCTCGCACCGGCTGGAGGAGATGTTCGAGCTGTGCGGGCGGGTCACCATCCTGCGCGACGGCCGCCGGATCTCCTCGGCGCCGCTCGCCGGCCTCAGCGAGGAGGACCTGGTCAGGAGCATGGTCGGCCGGGATCTGGGTGACCTCTATCCCGAGCGGGCGGCAGAGGTGGGCGAGGTCGCCCTGTCGGTGCGCCGGCTCACGCGGGAGGGGGTGTTCCGGGACATCTCGTTCGACGTCCGGCGCGGCGAGATCGTGGCCCTGGCCGGCCTGGCCGGCGCGGGACGCAGCGAGGTGGCCCAAGCCGTCTTCGGGGTGGACCGGGCCGACGCGGGCCGGGTCGAGGTCAACGGCGTCGCCCTCAGGCCCGGATCACCGACCGCCGCCATGGACGCCGGACTGGCCCTCGTCCCCGAGGACCGGCGGCAGCGCGGACTGGTCATGGAGATGTCCGTCGAACGCAACATCGGCCTCACCGGACTCGGCGACCTCGGCAGGGGAGGCCTGGTGCGCCGGGCCCTCGAACGCGGCCGGGCCACCGACTGGGCCGTACGCCTCCAGCTCACGTACCACCGGCTCACGGACTCCGCCGCCGTCCTGTCCGGCGGCAACCAGCAGAAGGTCGTGCTCGCCAAATGGCTCGCCACACGCCCTTCGGTACTGATCGTGGACGAGCCGACCCGGGGCATCGACGTCGGTACGAAGGCCGAGGTGCACCGGCTGCTCTCCTCCCTCGCGGGCGAAGGGCTCGCGGTCCTGATGATCTCGTCCGACCTCCCCGAGGTCTTGGGCATGGCCGACCGGGTGCTCGTCCTGCACGAGGGGCGGCTCGCCGCCGAGATCCCCCGCGCGGAGGCCACCGAGGAACGGGTGATGGCGGCGGCGACCGGGCGCGCCTGGAAGGCGGCGGCATGACCACCCTGACCGGCGGACCCACCACGACCCGCCCGGCGGACAGCTCCGCCCGCTCCTTGGCCGACGCTGTCTTCCGGGCCAGGGAGATCAGCATCGCCGGGGCCCTGGCCCTGCTGATCCTCGGTACGTGGCTCGCCAACCCGCGCTTCCTCGACAGCCAGGGGGTCAAGGACCTCCTCCTCAACGCCTCGATCCTGGTCCTGCTCGCCGTCGGCCAGTCGGTGGTGGTCCTCACCCGCAACATCGACCTGTCGGTCGGCTCCGTCGTGGGGCTCTCCGCCTTCGCGTGCGGCACGTTCGTCTCCGGCACCGACCACGGTGTGCTGGTGGTCATGCTGCTGGGGAGCGCCATCGGCATGGTCTGCGGACTGGTCAGCGGCGCGCTCGTCAGCTTCGGCCGGGTCCCCGCGCTCGTGGTGACGCTCGGAATGCTCTACATCATCCAGGGGCTCGACTACTGGTGGGCGCAGGGCGACCAGATCAGCGCCACCGACGTGCCGCGGCCGGTCCTCGACCTGGGCAGCGGCAGCGTCCTCGGCGTGCCGTACCTGCCGCTGATCACCGTGGTGCTGCTCGCGGGCACGGCGTACTTCCTGCGGAGCTACCGCTCGGGCCGGGAGCTGTACGCCATCGGCTCCAGCCCCGAGGCCGCCCGCCTCGCGGGGGTGCCGGTCCGGCGGCGGATCCTCGCCGCGTACGCCTTCTCCGGGGCGGTGGCGGGCTTCGCCGGCGCCCTCTGGCTGGCCCGCTTCGGCACGGTTGTCGCGGACGACGCGCACGGGTGGGAGCTGACCGTGGTCAGCGCGGCCGTCGTCGGCGGGGTCGCCATCACCGGCGGGGTCGGCACGGTGTGGGGCGCCGCGCTCGGCGCGCTGCTCCTCACCACCATCGGGAGCGCCCTGGTCGTGCTGAAGGTCGACGCGTTCTGGCAGGGGGCCATCACCGGCGCGCTGCTGCTCGCCGCGATCAGTGTGGACCGGATCGTGAACCTGCGGATGACCGCCGCACTGAGGAAGAGGAGCGCCCGCCATGGCCATGGCGCCTGAGACCGGCACCGCCCCCGGCTCCTCCGCACGTGAACCCGCCGGCGCGTGGGTCAGGGCCGCCGGCCCGCGGTGGGACACGGCGGTCGGTGTGCTGCTGGTGGCGGTGTTCGTCGTCGGCCTGGCCGGCACGGACGGCTTCGCGTCCGGCGGCAATCTCGCCTTCGCGTTCAACGACATCGCCGAAGTGGCCCTGATCGCCCTGCCGATGACCCTCCTCGTGGTGGCGGGCCAGGTCGATCTGTCCGTGGCCTCCATGCTCGGTCTGGGCAGCGCGCTGACCGGGGCGCTGTGGAACGCCGGGTGGGCCTTCGAGATGATCGTGCCCGTCGTGCTGCTGACGGGAATCGCGGGCGGGCTCCTCAACGGCTGGCTCGTCACCCGCGTGGGACTGCCCTCGCTCGCCGTGACGATCGGGACGCTCGCCCTCTACCGGGGCCTCGCCTCCGTCGTGCTGGGCAGCGACGCCGTGACCGGCTTCCCGCACACGTACGCGAGTTGGGCCGTGGACACCACGACGATCCCGGGCACCTTCGTCACGTACCCGATCGCGCTGTTCCTCGTCCTGGCCGTCGTCACGGGCGTGGTGCTGCACTCCACCGCCTTCGGCCGCTCCCTGTTCGCGATCGGCGCGCAGGAGGAGGCGGCGTACTTCGCGGGGATCCGCGTGAAGCGCTTCAAGCTGATCCTCTTTGTGGTCACCGGGCTGTTCGCGGCCTTCGCCGGCATCGTCTTCACCCTGCGGTACGGCAGTGCGCGCGCCGACAACGGGCTGGGGTTCGAGATGCTCGTGATCGCCTCGGTGCTGCTCGGCGGGATCGACTTCGACGGCGGCCGGGGCACGCTCTTCGGGGCGGTCGCCGGGGTGCTGCTCATCGGCGTCCTCAGGAACCTGCTCACGCTCAACGACGTGGCGAACGAGGTCCAGGTCATCGTGACCGGCCTGCTGCTCGTCGGGTCCGTCCTCACCCCGCGGGTGGTGGCCGCCGCGGTCGAGCGCCGGCACCGGCGTACGGCCGGCGCGGGGACCGTACCGCCGGAGTCCGAAGCGTCCTCCCCCTCTTCCGCGTCCTGACCCCACCGGTTTCGCCGAACCCTCCGAAAGGGCCCCTCCCGCCATGATGCTCCGTACCGCCGCCCGACGCCGCGCGGCCGCCACCGCCGCGGCGGCCTGCACGCTCGCCGTGGCCCTCACCGCCTGTTCCGGCACCACCAAGGACAGCGCGGCGAAGGACAACAGCAACGCGGGAGGCGCCGCCACCGCGAAGGCCGACCCGGACGCGCCCCTCAAGAAGGGCCTCAAGCTGGCCTTCCTGCCCAAGCAGGTCAACAACCCGTACGAGAAGATCGTCGACGAGGCCGGGATCGCGGCGGCGGAGGAGTACGGCGGGACCGGCAAGGAGGTCGGCCCCTCGGACGCCAGCGCGTCCTCCCAGGTGTCGTACATCAACACGCTCATCCAGCAGCGCCAGGACGCGATCCTGATCGCGGCCAACGACCCCAACGCGGTGTGCGGCCCGCTCCGGCAGGCCATGGCCAAGGGCATCAAGGTCGTGGCGTACGACTCCGACACCGCGAAGGACTGCCGGCAGCTCTTCATCAACCAGGCCAGTTCCGAGCAGATCGGCCGCGGCCTGGTGCGGAACCTGGGCAAGCAGCTGGACCACCGGGGGAAGATCGCCATCCTCTCCGCGACCCAGAACGCCACGAACCAAAACACCTGGATCAGCTTCATGAAGGAGGAGTTGAAGCTGCCGGAGTACCGGGACATGAAGCTGGTCAAGGTCGCCTACGGGGACGACGACGACCAGAAGTCCTTCCAGCAGACGCAGGGTCTGCTCCAGGCCTACCCGGACCTCAAGGGCATCATCTCGCCGACCACGGTCGGCATCGCGGCGGCCGCGCGCTACCTGAGCGACTCCTCGTACAAGGGCAAGGTGGTTCTCAACGGTCTGGGCACCCCGAACCAGATGCGCACGTACGTCAAGGACGGCACGGTCGCGCAGTTCTCGCTGTGGAACCCGGAGGAGCTGGGCTACCTCGGCTCGTACGCGGCCGCGGCGCTGGCCTCCGGGCAGATCACCGGCGCGGAGGGGGAGCGGTTCACGGCGGGCAGGCTCGGCGAGTACACCGTGGGCAAGGACGGCGAGGTCATCCTCGGCGAGCCGACGGTCTTCGACAAGAACAACATCGACACGTTCGACTTCTGAGAGGCGGGGGCGCGACGGCGTGTCGTACCGGCGGTGCGGTGCGTGGTCCCTGCCATCGTCGACCTTCCGGTCCGTCACGCCGAAGGAGCCGTCATGACCGTCCGTACCCCCGCCGTATCCCGCACACCCCGGATCGGGCTGGTCGCGGGAGGGCTCGGCGCGTACTGGCCGCAGTTCCCCGACCTCCTCCCCCAGCTCCGCCGCTCCGCCGCCCGGGTCACCGAGCGCATGCGGGAGTTCGACGCCGAGGTCATCGATGTCGGCTTCATCTCCGACGCCCAGGACGGCGCGGAGGCCGCGGAGAAACTGCGCGCGGCCGGCTGCGACCTGATCGTCGGCTTCCTCACGACCTATATGACGGCGAGCATGCTCGTCCCCGTCGCCCGGCGCGCCGACGCGCCCGTGCTGCTCATCAACCTCCAGCCCACGCCGTCCATGGACCACGCCTCCTTCGACACCGGTCAGTGGCTGGCGTACTGCGGTGCCTGCCCCCTCCCGGAGATGGCCAACGCCTTCGAACGGGTCGGTGTGCCGTTCCGCTCGGTCTCCGGGTATCTGGAGGACGAACGGGCGTGGCAACGCATCGGCCGGTGGATCCGGGCCGCGGGGGTACGGTCCGTCCTGCGCGACGGGCGGCACGGTCTGATGGGCCATCTGTACCCGGGGATGTACGACGTCTCCACCGACCTCACGATGGTCACCGGCAACCTCGGGGGCCATATGGAGGTCCTGGAGTTCGACGACCTGCGGGTGCGGGTGGAGCAGGTCGGCGACCGCGAGCTGGCGGCGAAGCTGGACGAGACCCGCGCGGTGTTCGAGCTGGCCGACTCGGTGGTCGAGGAGGATCTGCGCTGGGCCGCGAAGGTGGCCGTCGGACTGGACCGGCTGGTCGCGGACTTCGACCTCGACTCGCTCGCGTACTACCACCGCGGCCTGGACGCCGAGGTCCACGAACGGCTCGGCGCGGGCATGATCCTCGGTTCGTCGCTGCTGACGGCGCGCGGTGTCCCGGCGTGCGGTGAGTACGAACTCCGCACCTCGCTCGCCATGTTGATCGCCGACCGGCTGGGCGCGGGGGGCTCGTTCACCGAACTCCAGGCGCTCGACTTCACCGCGGGGGTGGTCGAGATGGGCCACGACGGCCCGGGGCATCTGGCGATCAGCGAGCACAAGCCGCTGCTGCGCGGGTTGGGGGTGTACCACGGGAAGCGCGGCTGGGGCGTCTCGGTGGAATTCGACGTACGGCACGGGCCGGTCACCCTCGTGGGTCTCGGGCAGACGCGGGACGGCCGCTACCGGCTGGTCGCGGCCGAGGGCGAGGTGGTGCCAGGACCGCTGCTGGAGATCGGCAACACCACTTCCCGGGTCGACTTCGGTTGCGATCCGGGCGAGTGGACCGACACGTGGAGCGCGAGCGGTGTCGGTCACCACTGGGCCCTGGCGACCGGCCAACTGCTCCCGGACCTGCGGTGTCTGGCCGGGCTGACGGGACTGGAGCTGGTGGAGGTCACCGTCTGACGCCGCCGGAGCCGGGGGTCCGATTCCGATGACAACCCGATTCCGACGACAGCCCGTCAGGGCAGTACGGCCGTGGCGGTACGGGCCGATCGGCGCAGGCGGGCGGCGTCCTGGCTGGGCGGGGCGCCGAACTGGCGCCGGTATTCCCGGCTGAACTGCGAGGAGTTGTCGTATCCCACGCGCTGGCCGACCCCGGTGACATCGCCGGGGTGGGTGGCCAGCAGGATGCGGGCCTCCTGGAGCCGGATCTGTTTCTGGAACTGGATGGGGCTCATCGCGGTCACCACCTGGAAGTTGCGGTAGAAGGCGGAGACGCTCATCCCGGCCATCCGCGCCACGTCCTCGACGCGGAACGGCTGCGCGTAGTGCTCCCGGATCCACCGCACCGCCCGCGCGACATGGCTGAGGCTGCTGTCGGCCAGGCCGAGTTGCCGGACGATACCGCCCTGCTCGCCGGTGATCAGCCGCCACAGGATCTCGCGTTTGACGAGCGGCGCGAGCACCGCCCGGTCGCGGGGCTCGTCGATCAGGCGCACCAGCCGGACGACGGCGTCGAGCAGCTGATCCGGAGCGTCGCTGACGGCGATGGCGGGCAGCGCGCTCCCGCCGCTCCGGGGGATGTCCCCCGGCCCCGCCCGCAACAGCAACTCGGCGACGGCGGCCGGCTCCAGCGTGAGCCCGAAGCCCACGGCCGGGTGCTCGGGGCTCGCGCCGACGAAGTGACCGGTGACCGGCAGGTCGACCGAGGTGACGAGGTACTGCCCGGCCCGGTAGTCGTAGACCCGCTCGCCCAGCGCGAGGCGTTTCTCGCCCTGCGCGATGACCGCCAGGACAGTGCCGGACATCGACAGCGCCGGCGGGTCCGACCGCTCGATCTTCGAGATGAGTACGCCGTCGACGGGCGTGGTCCAGTCGGGCCGCGCGTGCCGGAGCAGCAGGGTACGGAGCTGGTCGAGGTACATGCCTCCATTGCAGCACACCGCCGGTCACCGGATCCGGCGGAGGAGAGGATCGTGCAAGTGCCTGGGAGGATCCCTCTATCGTTTGCGCAGGTCAGGGCGATTCAATGGAGACACGAACCTCCCCGCTCCTCCTCTCCGTGAAAGAAGGCCCCCGTGATCGCCGCCTACGGATTCACCGCCACCCTGACCGCCAGACCCGGAATGAGCGACGAGCTGGTCGACGTACTGCTGACCGGCCTGGACGAGGGCAACCCCGGCGCGAGCGAGTACTGCGTCGTCTACCTCGTCTCCCGTTCGGCGTCCGACCCCGACGTCGTGCACGTCACCGAGGGGTGGACCAGCGAGGAGGACCACCACCGGATCTTCGCCGGCGAGGCCGCGCAGGCCATCGTCGCGCGGATCGCGGGAATGCTGGCCGAGGAGTCCGCGTACACGGACTACGTACCGGTACGCGGCAAAGCCGCTTTCTGAGCCCGCCGTCCCCCTCTCCCCCTCTCCCCACTCTTCGCCAAGGAACCCACCATGACGCTCGCCCGTCCCGGCATCGACCCCGAACTGCGCACGCTGATGGCCGACATGCCGCTCATGTCCGAGCTCACCCCGGAACTGCTGGCGCGGCTGCGCCAGTTCCCGCCGACGCCGGTCGACACCCTCCTGGAGGGCCTGGCGGTGGAACGACGCGAGGTCACCGTGCCCGGCGGGGACGGCGCACGGATTCCCCTGTCGGTTTTCAGCCCCGCGAGCGCGAACGACTCCACGGCGACCGGTCCCTCCGCCGGGGCGCCGTGTGTCTACTGGGTGCACGGCGGCGGGATGGTCATGGGAGACCGCTTCTCCCAGCTCGACATCCCGCTGGAGTGGCTCGACCTGTTCGGCGCGGTTGTTGTCTCCGTGGACTACCGGCTGGCGCCGGAGGCCACCGGCACGACTCTCGTCGACGACTGTTACCAGGGTCTGCTCTGGATCGCCCAGCACGCCGACGAGCTGGGTGTGGACCCCGCCAGGATCGTCGTCGCGGGCGCCAGTGCCGGCGGGGGTCTCGCCGCCGGGCTCACGCTGATGGCCCGCGACCGGGGCGGCCCGGCGATCGCCGCCCAGATGCTGGTCTACCCGATGCTCGACCACCGCAACGCCACCACGTCCAGCCGGCAGTACGCGGGCGGGCCCGGCGTCTGGACGCGCGAGATGAACGCGTTCGGATGGCGGTCCGTTCTCGCCGGCCTCCCCGACGAGGACGTGCCGGGTTACGTCTCCCCCGCGCGCGCCGACGACCTGTCGGGCCTGCCGACCACCTACATCGACGTGGGCTCGGCCGAGGTCTTCCGCGACGAGGACGTCGACTACGCCACCCGGATCTGGGCGGCGGGCGGCCAGGCGGAACTCCACGTCTGGGCGGGTGGCTTCCACGGATTCGACGCGCTGTACCCCGACGCCCAGGTCTCGACGGCGGCCCGCGGCTCGCGCACCGACTGGCTGGCCCGCGTCCTGAGGCGTGGGGCGTAGGGCCGCGCAGCGGAGGGGTGGATTCGCTTGCGTCGGGGTTGTCCCGAGCCGGCTGGACATCGGCGGCCTTGAACAAGAGCGCGCACGAGCGGACGGGCGTCGACCCCGCGATCGTCGACACCATGTACGGCGATACCGGGGTCGACCGGTCCCTCCAACGGGCCGTCGACATCCTCTCCTTGGCGGACAAGGGCTGACGAGGCAGCCAGGTCGCGGTAGGTCCGAGGATGCTGCCGGAGTGCGGCGAACGCGTCCGCTGAGCCGCCACGTACGGGCGGCTCACCGATCCTGTCCTGCGGCCATGCTCCGACCGGAAGGGTTCGCCGGATGGGTGGCTTCGCCTCGATAAGCTGCACGGCGTGATCAATTCGTATGTACGTTCCGGCGATGTCGATGTCGCGATAGCGGGCGCACGTGCCGGCGCGGACGTGGTCCGCGACCTGTACGGCCGGCGGCTGGCCCGCATCGACAAAGGCGACGGGGACTTCGCCACCACCGCCGATGTGAAGGCCGAGGAGGCGATCCTCGACGTCATCCGGGCCGCGCGGCCGGACGACGCGGTGCTCGGCGAGGAGGGCGGGCAACGGGGCGTCGCCGACGCTGAGCGCCAGTGGCTGGTGGACCCCCTGTGCGGCACGCTCAACTACGCCGTCGGCAATATGCTCGTGGCCGTCAACGTGGCGCTGCGCGAGGGGGCGGCGGCGGTGGCCGACCCGTTCAGCGGTGAGGTTTTCTTCACCGACGGGGAGACCGCCTGGGTACGGCACGACGGGGCCGGCGACGTACCGCTGACGCCCACGCCCGCCACCCGGCTGGTGGACGTCAACCTGGATCCGCCGTTTCCGAGTGCGCCGGGATTCCGGGCCGTGGATCTCCTGGCCGACCCTGAGTTCGCCGTACGTTTCCGGCCGCGCGTCGTATCCACGACCCTGGCACTGGCCTGGGTCGCCGCCGGCAAGCGTGCCGCGTACGTCACCGATGAAGGCGACCTCTCCCGGAACGTGCACTTCGCCGCGGGCATCGCGTTGTGCCGGGCGGCCGGCTGTGTCGTGAGCGGGATCGACGGCGCCCCGATGGGCGAGGGCCGGGGGCTGGTGGCCGCCGCGGACGACGAGACCCATGGGCTGCTGATGTCGATGATCCACGACGCACAATCCGCCACCGGGCGTGGAAATCGGTTGCGGTCCCGTGAGGTGGGCCGTTAGCCGCGAGGGGAGTCGGGTGTGGAGACCGGGGACGTACGGACCGCTCGGCTGGGTCTGTTGCTCGGTCAGTTCGACAAGGGGCGACCCGGAGATCCCGGCGAACGAGTACGCCGAGGTGACCCGGCAGGCCGCGGCGCTGATCGACCGCCGGCGCGAGAGTCTCGCCGCGTTACTCTCGAAGAGTGAGTCGGGACGGCGAACCAACCAACCTGGGGGCACCCCGGGTCTGCTCCGTCGCGGACGCGCTGGAGATCGTCGGCGAGCGGTGGACCCTGCTGGTCCTGCGCGAGCTGGGTTTCGGTGTCCGCCGCTTCAAGGACATCCAGATCAACACCGCGCCCCCCGTGAAACCCTCACGCTGCGTCTGCGCAAGCTGGAGGAGGCGGGGCTCGTCGAGCGCCGTCAGTACTCGCAGCATCCGCCCCGCGACGAGTACCTCCTCACCGCCGCGCGCCACGACATCGCACCGGTTCTCGCCAGCCTGCGGCAGTGGGGAGAGCGTCACGCCACCCCACTGTCACACCTCCGCTGAGCCGCACCGGCGGTACGTCCGGCTCCGCGCCGACCGCGATGCGACACCGCCGCCTACGCCGTGTCGGGACCGTCGAGGAAACGGAGCAGCACCGCGGCCTCGGCCCTGAGCCGCGCCGCCCGGTCGGCGTGTGCGG
The DNA here is from genome assembly GCF_035961655.1 of Streptomyces sp. NBC_01317. Classification (NCBI taxonomy): domain Bacteria; kingdom Bacillati; phylum Actinomycetota; class Actinomycetes; order Kitasatosporales; family Streptomycetaceae; genus Streptomyces; species Streptomyces sp. NBC_01317. Next base: position 534,155 of record NZ_CP108393.1, read on the forward strand.
GCGCGGTCAACTGCGTTGCCGCCTCCAGTCGTTCGGCCACCTCCGCACGCACGATCTCCACCACACCGCGCTCGCTCAGCTCCTGCCGCGCCGCCTCGGTGGCGCCGGCGCCGGACGGGGACTCCTCCAGGGCGACACCTCGGAGGTGAGCCTCGTCCACCGGCACCGCCTCGGCGTTGTCCAGCGCGCCGAGTGTCGCGCGCAGCGCGCTCACCGCGGCCTTGTCGCGGGCGCGCATCGCTTCCGGCAGTGCTTGACGCATACGAAAACGTAGAGACATGCCGGTGACCCTATGGCGGCGCCCCTGGACTCACCAAACCTGCACGACACCCCAGCACACTTCTGATCGATCGATCACATTCGCCATCCGCACCCCTTGACGTGGAAATCTTCAAAGTTGATAGTTTCATCATCAAGGCAATGCTGCTCGGAGGTCGCGATGTTCAGAACTCTCACCCACGGTCGCAGAACCGCCCACCAGGACCTCCACAGCGAGGAGGGCGCACTGCGCGGCGAGCACCAGGGGCGGGCCCGCAACCCCGTGATCAAGGTCGCCGACCTGGCCTGGCTGGAATTCCAGAAGCCCGATCTGGACCGTGCCGAGGTCTTCGCCCGGGACTTCGGGTTCGCGATCGCGGCCCGTACGGAACAGGCCTTGTGGCTGCGCGGCACCTTCGCCGGCTCTCCCTGCATGGTGATCCGGCGCGGGCGCGCCTCGCGCTTCATCGGCCCGGTGTTCCGCGCCGCGGAACGCGCGGACCTGGACCGGCTCGCCCGCGTCACCGGCTCCGCCGTACGTGACTCCGACGCGCCGACCGGCGGGCAGTGTGTCGACCTGCTCGACCCCTCCGGCTTCCCGGTCCGGGTGGCGTACTCCGCCGAAACGCTGGCGGGCCTGCCCGGCCGGCGGGCGCTCACCCTCAACTTCGGTACGGATCACCGCCGCGTCAACGCCACCCAGCGCCCGCCACGCGAGCCGTCGCGCATCCAGCGCCTGGGGCACGTGGTCCTGGAGACGCGCGTGTTCGCGCGGGCCCTGACCTGGTACCTCGACACCCTCGGCATGATCGTCAGCGACTTCCTCTTCCTCGACGGACAGCGCGAGCGGGGTCCGACGATGGCGTTCGTCCGCTGCGACCGGGGAAGCGAACCGGCCGACCACCACACACTGGCCATGCACCTCGGTCCCGGTACGGGGTATGTGCACTCCGCCTACCAGGTCACCGACCTGGACACGATCGCGGCCGGGGGCGAGTACCTGGCCGAGCGCGGGTACCGGCGCAGCTGGGGCATCGGGCGGCACGTCCAGGGCAGCCAGCTCTTCGACTACTGGCGCGATCCCGACCACTTCATGCTCGAACACTTCGCCGACGGCGATCTGTTCTCCCGCGACGTCGAGCCGGGGTGGGCGCCGATGTCGGCGAGCGGGCTGGCCCAGTGGGGGCCGCCCGCCACCCGGGACTTCCTCGGAGCCACCCCGTCCCCGGCCCGGCTGCGCGACATCTTCGCCGCCCTGCGCGGCGACACCGAAATCGATCCCGCCCGTCTGACGGGTCTGCTGAAAGCGATGAACTCATGAGCACCAACGTCCTGCGCACCGCCGAGGGTTGGTGGGTGGTACGAGGCGACCGCGCCGTACCCGTCGCCACCCGGGCCGTCACCACCGCCGAGCTGATCGCGGACCGCCCCGCCGTCACCGAGGCCGTCGTCTCTTCCGAGGCGGGCACGCCTCTCGGCGACCTGGCGGTGCTGCCGCCGGTCACCGTGCCCTGCCGGGTGGTCGCCCAGATGGTCAACTACCGCAGCCACGCGCGTGATTCGGGCTTCACCGGCGACATCCCGCCCGCCTTCTTCCGCAAGGCGTCGGGCTCCGTCAGCGGCCCCCACGACAGTGTCGTACGGCCCCCTCACGTGAGGCTGCTGGACTACGAGATCGAGCTCGGCCTGGTCATGGGGGCGCGGCTGCCGATCGGCGCCGTCGTGGGCGAGGAGGATCTGCCCTCGTACGTCGCGGGAGTTGTCCTCACCAACGACGTCAGCGCGCGTGATGTGCAGCTGAGCAAAACACAGTTCTACGAGAGCAAGTCGTATCCGACGTTCACCCCGACCGGCCCGTACCTGACCCTGCTCGACCCGGACGATTTCGCCCATCTCCTCGACCTGCGGCTGCGGTTGTCGGTCAACGGCGATCTGCGCCAGGACCGCACTCTGGCCGACATGATCGTCCGTCCCGCCGAGGCGCTGACCCTGCTGGCGCGCTTCCAGACCCTGGCTCCGGGGGACCTGCTGCTGACCGGCACGCCCGGGGGCACGGCCCTCAAGGCCCCGCCGAAGGCGGTCGAGAAGATCGGTGCGCTGCTGCCGCCCGCCATGAAGTGGAAGGCCTTCTTCAAGAGCCAGGCCGGCAATCCGCGCTATCTGAACGAGGGGGACCTGATCACGGCGACCATCGCGACGCCGGACGGCAGGCTCGACCTCGGGGAGCAGCGCACCTCGGTTGTCGACGCGCGATGACCGTCAACAAGCCGCGCACGGCGGCCGAAGCGACGGCTGATGTGACGGATGACGTGACGGGCGAGGTCCCCGTGGTCCCCGTGGTCACGGAGGAGGTCCCCGTGGTGATCGTCGGCGCCGGGCCCGTGGGCGTGACCGCCGCCCTCCTGCTCGCCCGCCACGGAGTCCGCAGCGTTCTCCTGGAGCGTCACACCGCCGTCTACCCCCTGCCGCGTGCCGTCGCCACGGACGACGAGGTCCGCCGTATCCTCCAAGCCGCGGGCGTGGAAGCCGAGTTCGCCTCGATCGCCCGCCCGGCCGACGGGCTCAGGCTCCTGGACGCCCGCCATCGGGTGATCGCGGAGTTCCCCCGTACCGCAGAGGGGTCGCACGGATTCCCGGAGACCAGCATGTTCGACCAGCCGGAGCTGGAGGGCCTGTTGCGTGACGCCCTCGCCCGCCGCGCCGCATGCGAGCTGCGCCAGGGGGTGGAGGTGCTCGACGTGACGCAGGAGAGCGACGGTCCCGCCCAGGTGTCGTACCGGGCGGTCGAGGGCGACGGAGAGGTGCACTTCTTGCGGGCGAGAGCCGTCCTCGGTTGCGACGGTGCGAACAGTCTCACCCGTCAGGCCATGGGTGCGCGCTGGGAGGATCTGCGCTTCGAGGAGGAGTGGACGGCGATCGACGTGCGCACCAGCGCGTCCGTACGTACCTGGGGTGGCGTGGACCAGGTCTGCGATCCGCGCCGGCCCGCCACCTTCATGCGGATCGGCGAGGACCGCTACCGGTGGGAGTTCCGCCTGGACAGGGACGAGGGTCTGGACGGCCAGCATGGCCGGGAACGGCTCCGGCGGCTGGTCGCCCCCTGGATCGACCTCGCCACGGCCGACGACTTCGAGATCCGCCGACAGGCGCGCTACACGTTCCGGGCCCGGATCGCGGACCGCTGGCGCCGGGGCCGTCTCTTCGTTCTCGGCGACGCCGCACACCTGACGCCTCCGTTTGTAGGCCAGGGCCTCTGCGCCGGTCTGCGTGACGCTCACAACCTCGCCTGGAAACTGGCGCGGGTGCTCAACGAGGGCGCGGACGACACCCTGCTGGACACCTACCAGCTCGAACGCAGACCACACGCGAAACACGTGATCCGCCTCGCCGTCGCCACGGGCTGGGCCATGACGGGAGGGCAGGACGCGGCGGCCGCCGCACGCCGTGCCCTGGTCGGCGCGGCCTGCCGTATCCCCGGCCTGACCAAGGCCGCGGGCCGCGACCTCAGCCCGGCCCTCACCACAGGGCCGCTGATACACCGGCGTACGCGGATGCCCGGCCGCCGGCGCGAGCTGGCGGGCACCCACTGCCCCCAGCCGTGGGTCCGGTACGAAGGCCGGCGCGCCCGCCTGGACGACGTCCTCGGAACCTCCTGTGTCGTCCTGACCGCCGCGCCGTTGCCGCCCGCCGTACAAGCCGTCGCGCGGGGGATGGGCGCCCGGGTCGTCCACGTCCAGGACACCGGTGACGAAGCGGGGGTCCTCGCCGCCTGGCTGCGCGGCGGCGGGGCGGACGCGGCGCTGGTCCGCCCCGACCGGGTGGTCCTGGACACCGTTCCGACCGGTGGCGACCGTTTCGCCCACTCCCACAACTGGGCACCCCTGTTCTGCACCACCCGCCGCCCCCTGATCAGGAAGACGACAGCATGACGAACCCTGTCACTCCCCCACCGCCGGAGCCCTTCTGGACCCCGGACCCGGCGGACACCGCGGTCACCCGCATCGCCGACTTCGGCCGCTGGGCCGCCGCCCGCCACCCGGGCCTCGACCAGGCGGGCGACCCCACCGACTACGACGTGCTGTACCGCTGGTCCGTCACCGAACTCGAGGAGTTCTGGGGCGCGGTGTGGGAGTACTTCGCCGTCGACTCCTCGACCCCCTACGAGACCGTGCTGGCCGAGGAGTTGATGCCCGGCGCGCGCTGGTTCCCCGGCGCGACCCTGAACTACGCGCACCACGCGCTCCGTCACGTGAGAGACGACGAGCCCGCGATCCTCGCGCTGGACGAGACCGGCTCGGGGTACGAAGTCCTGGGCGGTGAACTCCGCGCCCAGGTCGCCGCGATCGCCGCCACCTTGCGGGACCTCGGTGTCGGCCCCGGGGACACGGTGGCGGGCTATCTGCCCCACACCCCTCACGCCGTGGTCGCGTTCCTGGCCACCGCGAGCCTCGGGGCCGTGTGGTCGGTCTGCGGTCAGGACTACGCCCCCGAGGCCGCCGCCGATCGTTTCGCCCAGCTCCGGCCCACCGTGCTCTTCGCGGCGGACGGCTACCTCTTCAACGGTACGGTCCACGACCGCCGCGACGCGGCCCTGGAGCTTGCCCGCCACCTGCCCACGCTCAACGCCGTGGTGCTGGTCGACCATGTGGGTCCGGGGTGGTCCGACGACCGGCGTTCCTTCCCCACGCTGCGGTGGGACGACGTGGTCACCCGCACCGAGGAACTGGTCTGCGCGCCGGTGCCCTTCGACCACCCCTTGTGGGTGGTGTTCTCCTCAGGAACGACGGGGCTTCCCAAGGGAATCGTCCACGGTCACGGCGGCGTCCTGCTCGAACACCTCAAGACCCTGGGCCTGCACTCCGACCTGGGACCGGCCGACCGTCTCCTGTGGTACACGACCACCCACTGGATGATGTGGAACCTCGTGGTCTCGACGCTGCTGACCGGCGCGACCGCCTGTACGTACGACGGTAGTCCCGCGCCCTTCGCCCGCCCGGACGTCCTGTGGGACCTCGCCGCCCGCCACCGCGTCACCGTGTTCGGCACCAGCCCCCAATACCTGCTCGGCATGGCCAAGTTCGGCATCGACCCGTCGGTGCACGACCTGTCCGCGATCCGTGCCGTCGGCTGCACCGGATCCACCCTGCCGGCCTCCGCCTACCCGTGGGTCGGTGAGCATGTCGGCAAGAGGGTCCAACTCGCCTCCACCAGCGGCGGAACCGACGTGGTGTCGGGCTTCGCGGGGAGCGCCGCCACGACACCGGTCTGGGCCGGCGAACTGTCCGCGCCCCACCTCGGTGTCGCTCTTGCGGCCTACTCCCCCGACGGGGACCCGGTCGTGGACCAGGTGGGTGAACTGGTGGTGACCCGCCCGATGCCGTCCATGCCGCTGTACTTCTGGAACGACCCCGACGGCGCCCGCTACCAGGACGCGTACTTCTCCACCTATCCCGGCGTCTGGCGGCACGGCGACTGGATCACCCTCACCTCCCGCGGCTCGGTCGTCGTCCACGGCCGCTCCGATTCCACCCTGAACCGCAACGGTGTACGGCTCGGCAGCGCCGACATCCACGACGCGGTCGAACGACTGCCCGAGATCGCGGAGTCCCTGGTGATCGGCGCGGAGGAGCCGGACGGCGGGTACTGGATGCCGCTGTTCGTGGTCCTCGCGGAGGGTGCCGTCCTCGACGACGCCCTGCGCGACCGCCTGCGGGACGCCATCCGTACCAGCGCATCGCCCCGTCACGTCCCCGACGAGATCCTCGACGTCCCGGGGGTCCCGCACACCCGTACCGGCAAGAAACTCGAAGTGCCGGTGAAACGCCTGCTCCAGGGCGCTTCCGCCGGGGACGTGGTCAACCCGGCGGCCGTGGACAACCCCGGACTCATCGCCTTCTACGCGCGGTTGGGGGCCGACCGCGCGCGTGCCCGAAGCGCCGGAGCAGGTGACGGCCGGTGACACCGACACCTGGCGCCGCGCCCACCCCTCCGCCACTGAACGGCGCTGTCGACGTGCACGCACACTTCATCACCCCGCGGCTGAGGGCGGCGATGGAGACGGCCGGTCACGGACAGCCCGACGGGATGCCCGCCATCCCGGACTGGAGCCCCGAGTCGGCGCTCGCCATGATGGACAGCACCGGCATCGCGGCGGCCGTCCTGTCGGTCTCCTCACCAGGAGTCGACTTCGGCGACCCCACCGGGACCCGCGAGCTGGCGAGAACCGTCAACGAGGAAGGGGCGGTTGTCGTCCGTACGTACCCGGGCAGATTCGGACTGCTGGCTTCCCTGCCGCTGCCGGACATCTCCGACGCGCTACGGGAGACACATCACGCCTTCGACACCCTGGACGCCGACGGTGTCGTCCTGCAAACCCACTACGCGGGACGCCATCTCGGCGATCCCGTGTACGAGCCGCTGATGGCCGAACTGGACCGGCGGGCGGCCGTGGTCCTCCTGCACCCGACGTCACCGCCGCACGCCGAGGCGACCGGCCTGGGATGGCCCCGGCCGATGCTGGAGTTCCCGTTCGAGACCACGCGCGCCGTGACCAACCTGATCCTGCGCGGCGTACGGGACCGTTTCCCCGGCATCCGGTTCATCGTCCCGCACGCCGGCGCCGTACTGCCCTCGGTCGCGGACCGTCTCTCCGTCTTCGCCCTGGGGGCCGGAGCCGAGTCGGCCGACGTCCTCGGAGCCCTGAGGGGGTTCTACTACGACCTCGCGGGCTTCGCTCTCCCCCGGTTGCTCCCCTCCCTGCTCACCCTGGCGGACGCCGACCGTCTCCTCTACGGCAGTGACTACCCCTTCACTCCCGACTGGGTGGCGGAGGGCCTGGCGGCCACCCTCGCCGGCAGCGACGTCCTCACGCCGGAGCAGCAGGCCCTGATGCAGCGGGAGACGGCGGCCACGCTCTTCCCCCGCTTGGCTTCCTCGGGGGCCTGACGCGAGCGAGGGCCTGACACGGGGCAATGCCGGCCGCATTCTGCCCGCCTTTCCCCCATAAAAACCTCCTCCTTTTCGAGGCGTTCCCAGGTGTGGGATCGACAGGCCCGGGCACTCGCCTTTCTGAGGGGCGGTCAACGAACACGATGACCCTCTTGCAAGGTATATGCCGTCGAATAAGGAGCCTATTATGAGCGACAACATGTGGGGATACCAGCCGACGGCCGGTCACACCGCGGGGAACACCCTGACCGGTTACAAGGTCGAGGCGAGCGACGGAAGCATCGGCAAGGTCGACAAGCACTCCGACGAGGTCGGCTCGTCGTACCTGGTGGTCGACACCGGTGTCTGGATCTTCGGCAAGCACGTCCTGCTGCCGGCCAGCACCGTCACGCGGGTCGACACCGCGGAGGAGACCATCTACGTCGACCGGACGAAGGCGGAGATCAAGGACGCCCCCGAGTTCGACAAGGACAAGCACCTCGGTGATTCCGATTACCACGAGCAGGTGGGCGGGCACTACGGAAAGCACCGCCGCATCTGACCACAACAGCTCCCGACGGGGGCCGACCGGAGCGAATACGCTCCGGTCGGCCCCCGTCGGCGTTCACGGCAAAGAATTCGTTCAAGAATTCAGTCGGGCGTAATGGCGGCCGGCAAGGTCGCACGAAGTGCGCTTCCGCGCAGTCAAGACCACACGGATGAACTGCACAGGCAAGACTGTACAACCCAACCTGCATGTTCTAGTGTAGACTACATGAATGAGAGCCCACGCCTGTCCCCCTCGGCGGTTCAGGCCTCGCGAGAGGTCCGTACGGTCATCAGCCGCCTGCGGCGCCGCATCCTCAACGCCGCCGAGGCCGAGGACATCACCTTCGGGCAGGCGTCCGTCCTGAGCCGCCTGTCCGGCCAGCAGGGCGTCACGGCCAGCGAGCTCGCCGCGGCCGAGGGCGTACGCCACCAGTCGATGACCTCGACGGTCGCGTCCCTGGCCACTCTGGGACTGGTGGTACGGCGGCCCGACCCCGACGACGGGCGCCGGCTGCTCATCGCGCTGACCACGGAGGGGCACCGGCGGGTGGAGGAGGGGCGGCAGGCCCGGCAGGAGTGGCTCGCCACGGAGTTGCAGGGGAGGTGTACGGAGGAGGAGCGGCGGGCGGTGATCGCCGCCATGGCCGTACTGGAGCGACTGACCCATGACTGACCAGAAAACGGCGGGGCGCGGCAGGACGGCGTCGGCGGGCTTCGACCGGCGGCTGCTGCCGCCGATGATGCTGGGGTCGGTCCTCAACCCGATCAACTCGACGATCATCGCCGTCACCCTCATACCCATCGGCGACGCCCTGGGCGCGCCGCCCGCGCAGACGGCGTGGCTGGTCTCGGCCCTCTACCTGGCCACCGCCCTCGGACAGCCCGTCGTGGGCCGGCTCATCGACATCTTCGGGCCGCGCAGGCTCTTCCTCGTCAGTACGAGCCTGGTCGGGGTCGCCGGTGTGGTCGGCACCCTGGCGCCGGACCTGGGGGTGCTGATCGCCTCGCGGGTCCTGCTCGGCTTCGGCACCTGCGCCGGGTATCCCGCCGCGATGGCGCTGCTGCGCAGCGAGGCCCGGCGCACCGGGCAGGACAGTCCGGGCGGGGTACTGACCGCCCTGGCCGTCGCCAACCAGACCATCGCCGTGATCGGCCCTCTGCTGGGCGGCCTGCTGGTGGGGCTGGGCGGCTGGCGCGCCACTTTCGCGCTGAACGTGCCGCTGGCCGTCGCGGCCGTACTGCTGGGACTGCTCCGGCTGCCCAAGGAAGCCGGAACGGGAGGCTCCCCCGAAGCCGGTACGGCGGCCGGCACCGAAGGATCCCCGGCGGCCGGCACCACAGGGCCCCCGGGTCGAGCCGGGCGCCTCGCCACGCGGCTCGACCTGCCCGGCATGGCGCTGTTCGCCGCGATGCTCGTCTCGTTGCTGCTGTTCCTGATGAACCTGCACCTGCGCGACTGGTACCTGCTGGCGATCGCCGCCGCCGCGAGCGCCGCGTTCGGCGCCCGGGAGCTGCGCGCTTCCACCCCGTTCATCGATCTGCGGGTGCTGGGCGGCAACACGCCCCTGCTGATCACGTACGGGCGCGCGCTGGTCGCGTACGTCGTCTCCTACTCGTTCCTCTACGGGTTCACGCAGTGGACGGAGGAGGGCTTCGGGCTCCCGCCGTTCCACGCGGGGCTGGTACAGATCCCCATGTTCCTGGTGGCCATCGGTGTCTCGATCGTCTCGGGACGGCGCGAGGGCGTGCGCGGCAAGCTGCTCGCCGGCGGGCTCGGGCAGGTGGTCGCCTGCCTGGTGATGCTGACGCTCACCGGGGCGAGCCCCGTGTGGATGCTGATACTCGTGGCCCTGATCTTCGGCCTCCCCCAGGGGCTGAACAACCTGGCCCTCCAGAACTCCGTCTACTTCCAGGCCGATCCGGAGCGCACCGCCTCCTCGGCCGGCCTGTTGCGTACCTTCGCGTACGTCGGTTCGATGGTCGCCTCCTCCACCACAGCCGCCTCCTTCGGGCAGCGCGCGGACACCGGCGGCATGCACCACCTCGCCTGGATCATGCTCGGCGCGGCGGTCCTCTACCTCCTCCTGACCGTCTCCGACCGCGCGCTGGGACGCACTCCGGACGGCGCTGCGGCGCACTCCCCGAAGGAGTGAATGAACCTCATCGAACGAGTTTGAGCGGCAACGGCCCAGAGCCCGCACGCTCCCTCCTCCGTATGGGAACTGACGTCCACAAAATGCCCACGACGGGCCCGTGACGGCACCGGATCCGGCGCGTTTCTAGAGCACCAGTGCCACACCGACGCCCAGACGGAGGACACGCCGGCGGCATGACCGAGCCCAACGAGACACCCAACCACACCGTTCCAGGTCCACGCACCGCCCCACTGCACGCCCCCACGGTCGACCCTCCGGGCGCGCCCGGGCCGCCGGCCGTTCGGGTGGCCGGGCCCTCCGATGCCGACGGGCCCGCGCTGATGCGGATGACGCGTCTCGAAAGGCCGACCGCTCCGAGCCCGCGGGAGGGCGGGGAAGGGCGCCCCGGCTGGCTGCCGCCCGAGCAGTACGCCGAGACGGTTCTCAAGGCGACCGCCTTCGCGTGTTTCTACTTCACCGACGAGGACGACCGGCCTCTCCAGTTGCACTCCGTCTACTCCCCCGCGCACCCCTGGCAGCTGGTCGGCGGCACGATGGACCCGGGTGAGCGCCCGTGGCAGACCGCCGTTCGTGAGTGCGAGGAGGAAACGGGCATCACGCCGGCCGGGCCGCCCCGGCTCCTGGCGACGGTGTACGGGCTGCCCGGCGCCGAGTGGCCGTACAGCACGATCGGCTGCGTCTTCGACGGCGGCCGGCTCACCGCGGCGCAGATCCGTGGCATCGCCGTACAGCCGGAGGAGCACGACGAGGTCCGCGTCCTGCCCCTGGCCGCGTGGGAGGCGCTGATGCCCCGCCGGGACTTCGCGCGTCTGAGCGCCCTGGCTGAGGCGCGCCGTACGGGCACCGCCGCCTACGTCGACAACTGGGGCTGGGGGGACGAATGAGCAGCGGGGTCCGGAGGCGGGGGCGTGCGGTCGGTGACCTGGGGCCGCTCCTGGCCGGGGTCGGCAAGGCCGTGCTCAGCGTTCCGGACGCGTACGTCACCGCGACCGTCGACGTGACGGCGTGGGCCGACCGGAAGTGGCGCGCGATCCTGGCGCATCGCAGTGAGGCGGCGAGGGAACGATCCCTGCCCGGGCTTCTGTCGCGGGCCGGGGAGAAGGCGCGGGACCGGGTTCTCGGCACCGAGTACTACTCCCGCCTCAGCCTCGTGCCGTCGCCGGGCGGTCCGAGGCGGCCGGCCACCTGACGGGTTGGGCCCGCCGGCACAGCGCGGCGGGCCCAATCTGGAGTGCGGTCAAAGGTCAGACGACTAGCGCACCTTCACGAAGACCGGGTTCGAGTAGAACCAGAGGTCGTCCCACGGGCTCTCCTTGCCGTCCGCGAGCGGCTCGGCCTCGTCGGTGCTCGTGCCGCGTACGCGGGCGTAGAGGTCGCCCTCCACATCGCGCAGCGTGTGGCGGACGACGTACTCCTTGCCCTCCCGGCGCCAGTCGCGCGGGCCGAACCGGGCCACCACCTTGGTGGTCGGGTTGGTGTCGGTGTCGAGGCTGGCGCTCGGGCCCGTGATCCGGCCCGTGATCAGGTCGACGCGCCGTACCTCCGGGCGGTCGCCGTTGGCGTTCTTGCCCTCCAGGGGCCGGAACCTGATCTCGATCTCGACGTCGGTACGGTTGCGACGGCTCACCGTGAGCGTCTCCCCCACGGAGGCCTCGCTGCCGCGGTTGCTCGCGCTGAGGTCGAGGCTGGTGATCAGGTCCCCGGTGCCCACCCAGATCCGCCCGTTGCGCAGGCCGTCCATGATGTCGGCGTAGTCCTGCCGCGCCAGCACGTGCGTCTTGCTGTACTCGCCCGGCCAGAAGTCGGAGCCGCCGCGGGTCCAGTGGACGTGCGAGTCGGAGGTCGCGGTGATCCACCAGCGCCGGCCCTCGCCGAGCAGCGCGTCCCAGAGTCCGCCGACGCGCGCCGTCATCTGGTCGAAGCCGCCGTGGGTGGGGTAGTTGCTGTAGCCGCCGCGCGCGCCGCCGTTGAGCGGGCCCGCCTGGTGGCCGGGGGCGCCCTCGAAGCCGACGTAGATGTCCGGCGCGGCGTTGTTGCCGTTACGGAACTCGCGCGGCGTGTCCTGGCCGTAGACGCCGAGGCCCGTGGCCGACCGCGAGGCGTGGTGGGCGATCACCAGCGGCTTGCGCGGCATGCCCTTCGCGGCCTTCAGGAACTCGACCATCTTGGCCTCGGTGTCGCGGCTCGGGTCGGCGGGGAAGGGGTCGTTCTTCGCGAAGCGGCTCTCCAGCTCGAAGAGCTGCTTCGCCTCGTCGGCGTGGTGAGGGATCATCAGCGTGTGGTGGTCCAGCGCGGGAGCGTCGAACTCCATGCCCCAGAACTGGAGAACGCCGGGTACCAGCGTGCGGGAGCGGAGAAGGTCGGGGTACGCCTGCTCCAGGTTCACCTTCGAGTGCGTCGGGCCGCCGTGGTCGGTGCACATCACCCAGCTGAGACCGAAGTGCTTCGCCATGATCGCGTTGGTCACGATCGGGTAGACGGCGTCGCCGCCCTTGATGAACTTCGGCGGATTGGTCGACGTGTCGAACGAGCCGCTGTACTCCGAGTGCACGTGGTGGTCGCCGGCGCGCCACGTCCGGCCGCGCGAGTCGCCGTGCTTCCCCTGGTCGCGGTCGTCATCGTCGTGGGCCGCGGCCGGGCCGGCCACCGCCAGCGGGCCGGCCGCCGCCAGCGTCGCCCCGACACCCGCGTACTTGACCAACCGGCGCCGCGAGATCGCCGAGTACTCCGGGTCTTCGCTGTTCTTGTTCTTCACGATGAAGCCTCTCGTTCAACCGCTGGGGGGCAACGAGGAGTCTCGGGTGGCAAACCGAACGGAACATGAACAGCGCTCACGACGATCGAGAACAACACATCCCGGTCCGCGCTTGGCGCGCCGTTGAACTGCGCTTTACCCCCGGGGAAGGCCACGGGCACGCCTGCCGCCCGCACGGTCGGCGACACAAGGTAACGTGAGCGTCACTGTGCGAAGTCGGTCGGGACATTTCCGTGAGTACGGCAGCTGGGTGGTCGCCCTGGTGCTGGCGGCTCTGACTGCCCTGCTGCTGGGTGCGTGCGACAGCGGCGGGCATCACCGGCTGCTCGACGCGCCCGCCGGCCGTACATCTCTCTCGGTGTCCGCCTCTGACTTCACGTCAGGGTGTGCCGACCCGGATCCGTCCTGCGCGCCGGTGGTGGAGCAGCATCTCGCCACCCAGCTGGACCAGTACCAGCCCCTTCCGGCGCTCCCGTCGGCGGTCGGCGGGCGGCGGCCCAAGGCAAAGACACCCCTCTGCGGCGGCACCTCACGGCGCGGGCCCCCCGCCGGCGCAGGACGTGACGTGCTCGGCCGGGTGTGCGTGTCGAGGACGTGACCGGGCCGGACCGCTCTGTCGTACGGCGGCCTCCCGCCGCCCGGCGCGTGGTCCGACCGCCCCGATCGCTCCTTCTCCGGGTCCCCCGGTGCGCTCCTCCGGCAACAGGTGAGCCACCGCGGTGTGCCCCGGCCCGCACGAAAGACATCCGTACGATGACTGAACTGTCCCTGCCCCTGCCTCTGCCCCTGCCCCTGAACGCGCTCAGTGTCGAGGGCGCCGTCGGCAACACGCCGGTGCTGTGGGTCGACGAGCCCTTCGCGACCGCCCCCAACGGGTTCTGGGCGAAGCTCGAAGGATTCAACCCCGGCGGCATCAAGGACCGCGCCGCCCTGTACATGGTCAACCGGTCCAGGGAGCGCGGAGATCTGCTCCCCGGTGCCCCGATCGTGGAGTCGACCTCCGGGACGCTCGGCCTCGGCCTGGCGCTGGCCGGGGTCCTCCTCGGGCATCCGGTGCACCTGGTCACCGACCCGGGCATGGAACCGATCATGGAGCGGATGCTCACCGCCCACGGTGCCACTCTGTACGTCGTCGACCGGCCGCATCCCGACGGCGGATGGCAGGAGGCGCGTCGCCGGAAGGTCGCCGCGCTCCTGGCCGCGTACCCCGGCGCGTGGTGCCCGGACCAGTACCACAACCCCGACAACGTGGCCGCGTACGGCGGACTCGCCGACGAACTCGCCGGCCAGCTGCGCCACATCGACGTGCTCGTGTGCGCGGTCGGCACCGGCGGCCACTCCGCCGGGGTCGCCCGTGGCCTGCGTGCGCGCATGCCCGCGCTGCGGCTGGTCGGGGTCGACACCATCGGGTCCACGATCTTCGGCCAGCCGGCCAGGACCCGGCTGATGCGCGGGCTCGGCTCGTCCATCTACCCCCGTAACGTCGACTACGGCGCCTTCAGCGAGGTCCACTGGGTCGCCCCGGCCGAGGCGGTCTGGTGCGCCCGGCGCCTGGCCGCGCGGCAGTTCGCCACCGGTGGCTGGAGCGTGGGCGCGGTCGCGCTCGTGGCCGGCTGGCTGGCCCGTACGCAGCCGGAGGGGACCCGTATCGCCGCGGTCTTCCCGGACGGGCCGCACCGCTACTTCGACACCGTCTTCAACGACGACTACTGCCGCGCCCACGGGCTCCTCCTCACGGAGGAACCCACCGGCCCGGAGACGCTGGTCAGCTCCGGCGCGGCCGAGGTGTCGCGATGGACGCGCTGCACCACGGTCACCGATCCGCTGTCCGCCCCCACCGACGAGGACCCGGGCGCGAGCACGGATGTGACGGAGGTTCAGCTGTGAACTCTCCCTGGAAGCAGACGCGTTCCTTCGACGCCACCGTGCGACTGCTGCTGGTCAACCAGCTCACCATCAACCTCGGCTTCTACATGCTCATGCCCTATCTGGCCGTCCACCTGTCCACCACGCTCGCTCTGGGCGCCTGGGCGGTCGGTCTGGTCCTGGGCATGCGCAACCTCTCCCAGCAGGGCATGTTCCTCCTCGGCGGCATGCTCGCCGACCGGCTCGGCCACCGCCCGCTGATCATCGCGGGGTGTGCGCTGCGTACGGTCGGCTTCGCCGCGCTCGCCGTGGTCGACACCTTGCCCGGCCTCCTGGCGGCCTCGGCCGCCACCGGTCTGGCGGGCGCCTTGTTCAACCCCGCCGTGCGCGCCTGCCTCGCCGCCGAGGCCGGGGAGCGACGGGTGGAGGCGTTCGCGCTCTTCAACGTCTTCTACCAGACCGGAATCCTGCTCGGTCCCGTCGTCGGACTGGCCCTGACCGCCGTGTCGTTCCCCGTCACCTGTGGGGTCGCGGCGGTGCTGTTCGCCCTGCTGACCCTGCTGCAACTGCGGCGGCTGCCCGCGCGGAAGGGGGCGGCGGGCGCGCCCGACGCCACATGGCGGGAACAGGCGGGTACGGTCCTGCGCAACCGCCCCTTCTGGCTGTTCGCCGCCGCGATGACCGGCTCGTACGTCCTGTCCTTCCAGATCTACCTCGCGCTGCCCCTGGAGACGACGCGGCTGGTGGGCGACGGCCCGTACGGCACCGCGGCGACCAGTGCGCTGTTCGTCGTGTCCGGCCTGGTCGCGCTCACCGGACAGATGCGTATCACCGCCTGGTGCAGGCGTACGTGGACGCCTCATCGGTGTCTGGTCGCCGGGCTGACCCTCATGGCGACGGCGTTCCTGCCCCCGGCGTTCACGGCGAACGCGGCTCCGGCACACGGCAGTTGGAGCGCCGCGCTCGCCATGGTGCCGCTCCTGGCGTGCGCGGGCCTGCTGTCGGTGGCGACGGCGGTTTTGTACCCGTTCGAGATGGACACCATCGTCGCCCTGTCCGGCGGCCGGTGGGTCGCCACCCACTACGGCCTCTACAACACGGTCTGCGGCGTGGGCATCACCGCGGGCAATCTGGCCACGGGCGCCGTCCTCGACGCGGGACGCGCCGCCGGCACGGCGGCTCTGCCCTGGCTGGTGCTGGCTCTTCTCGGGGCGGGATGCGCGACCGCGGTGGCGGCTCTGTCCCGCAGGGGAAACCTCGGCGTGCCGGCGGAGGTGCCGGTACGGGTGTAACGACGGCCTGCGCGTAAAGGGGGTGTTGGTACGCGACAGCCCGTCGCGTACCAACACCCGTGCTTCTAGGCCTGGTTACGGCCGCGTCGTGACCACCACACTCCCGCGCCGGCGACCAGGACGACCACCACCGCGACGATCGCGATGATCACCGTGGTGTTGCTGTCGGAGTCGTCCGAGACGGCCGCCTCGGCGGGTTCGGTCGACGCGGCTGCGGGAGTGGACTGAGCCGGGGCCGGGGAGGAAGAAGTGACGCTCGGTTCCGGCGTCGGACTGGGGCTCGGGCTCGGGGCAAGGGGGGTGGCTCCGGGTGCCGCGGCCTTCAACTCCAGTACGGGCGCCGGGTTCTCCACCTTCTTGCCGCCGCTCGGCACCTCGATCCAGCGGGAGATCTCGCCGTTCCCGTATGTCTCGACGGTCTTGAACGCCAGCGACTTGGCGTCCGGCAACTGACGCACCGTCACGCTGTGTTCCGCGTCCGTGCCGACCCCGAGTGCGGCGCCGCCGACGGTGTACCCGTCGGCGGTGGCGGTCAGCTTCCACCCCTTGGGGGCGTCCTTGAGTGCCACCGCGTCCGGCGCGATGCCCTCCGGCAGGACAACCCTCAGCTTCTTGATTCCGGCGTCGCCGCTCTCGGCCTCGGAGGTGAAGCTCAGCGTGACGTTCTCGGCCAGGGCCCGCGCGTCGGAAGCGGTGACCTCGGCATGCGCGGCGGCGGGGCCCGCCCCGGCCGCCACGACGACGGCGGCAGCGGCGACCGCCACCGCGTACCGGCGCAGGACACGACCGGTGGATGATGTGTTCACGAAGATCGGCATCTCTCAGTACGGGCGGACTCGTCCCGCGTACGGGCGGCCCGCCAGGGTCAGGGGAAGTGCGTCTCCTGCCCGGCCCGGTGGAGGGCCCCTCCGCTCGACCACGTGCGACAGCATCGTCTCCGTGGCCGGCCGCACCGCGGCATCCCGGGGATGCCGGCGTACGGACGCCGTCACCCGCACGGGAACGAGCCATCGCCCCAACGCCGCCGCGACGAGCGCGAACCCCGTCCTCGCCCAGCGCCCGACCGTACGGGGCAGCCCGCTCAACGCCCTGTCCGCGCGATACATCAGCAGCGCCACGGCGACAGCCGCCGTGCCGTGCGCCAGCGTCATCACCATCGGTCCGTAGTGCGCCTCGTAGCCCATGCTCGCGCCCGGATGCGCCCGCGTGTGATCGTGGGCCGACGCGGCGGACGCGGCGGACGCGGACAGCGCCGTATGCAGAACGAACTGCGCCCCGCATGTGGCCATGGTCACGGTCCCCCACGAACGGGCCCTGCCCGTCCCGGCGGCGGACACCGTCCCCATCACGAGCGCGACGGTGGCCAGCCGCGACCAGGGGACCGGTTCCTCCGACGCCAGATGGTGCCCGACGGCGGCCAGCACGGCGCTGATCAGCGTGAATACGGCAGCTCTGACCCATCGGCCGTCCGGCCCGAGCCGTGGCGGCCGACCGGACGCAGGTCCACTCGGCGAGTTCATGACGCGCTCATCATCCACGGCCGCCCGAGCCGCTGAACACGCGCCCGGCGGCATCCGTATCCCTTTACGCGCCACGACTCCGCCGCTCTTGTGAAGGGACGCCCGGTGACCGCCCACCGTCCGCATACCGCCCGCAGCACCCTGCTCCTGGCCGTACTCGCTCTCACCTCGCTGGCCATGACCACCGCCTGCTCGGCCGACGAGAAGGGCGCACGGCCCAGCGCGCCGCGGACGAGCAAGGTGCCGGCCGCCCCCGCGAACATCGAGAAGATCGCGGCGCTGACCGGCTGCGAGGCCGCTATCCGTACCGACGCGGACGAACTCCGGGAAGGCGTCTGCGTCACAGCGCGGGGCAGCTGGACCGTGACGACCTTCCCCGCCGAGAAGTTCAAGCAAACATGGCTGGAGGCGGCCGCCATGTACGGCGGCACCTACCTCGTCGGACCCCGCTGGGCCATCGGCGGCAAACCGGAGCTGCTCGCACAGCTCCGTACCAAGGTCGGCGGAAACCTCCAGAAGCTGCGCGACATGAACGCCCCACTCGTCACGTCCCCGAGCCCCGCCCCCTGAGCCCTCTGCGCTGCTTCAGGCGCGACGGGCGCGCCGGGACCGCAATCTACGAGCGCGGCAGGGTCGCCGTGTCCAGGAAGAAGGAGTCGATGCCCTGGACCGCGGTGATGAACTCGTCCAGGTTGACCGGCTTGGCGACGTACGCGTTGGCGTGCTGGCGGTACGCGCCCTCGATGTCGTCGGGCGCGGCGGACGTGGTGAGGACCACCACCGGGATGGCGCCCAGGGCCGGGTCGTCCTTGAGGACCGCGAGGAGTTCCCTGCCGTTCATCCGCGGCATGTTCAGGTCGAGGACGATCAGGTCGGGCCGCTCCTTGTCCGGGTCGCGCAGGTGCTCCAGGGCCGCGATGCCGTCGGTGACCTGAGCGATCGTACGAGCCATGCCGCGCGCGACAAGGGCCTCCTCGATGAGCAGCGCGTCGGCGAGGTCGTCCTCGACGAGGAGCACGCTGTAGGGGCGGTCGATCGAGAAAGGGTTCACGGCTGAGCTCCTGTGCTGGGTGGAGGGAAGGGGGCGTGAGGGGGGCTGGGCGGTGAAGAGGAGTCCGGGCCAGCGTCGGCGGGCGCCCTGCCGGGTGATGCCCCACGCGTCGCCGAGCTGCGGATAGTTCGCACCGGCCTGCGCCGCCACGGCTGCCTGTTCGCGCGCGCACCGCTCCACGGCCCGGCTCAGATACGAGAGGGCGCGCAGCCGGTCCAGCTCCGTCGACGCGTCGTGGCCGGGTTCATGGGTCGCCGTCGGCGTCAGGTCGCTGTCTCCCTCTCCTTGCGGGGCCCGTCCTTCCGGGGTCCCCCGGGCCTGTGTCGCCAGCTGGTGTGCCAACGCCATGACCGCCTCTTCGGCGAGGCTGGTCAACACATGGTCGTCGGACACGGGGGCAACGTGGGGGACCATGGGAGAACCTTAACCAGGCGCCGCCCTCGACAACAGTTGTTGTCAGGCAACGGTACGCTGACCGCGCCGTCGTCAGCCGCCGGGGGTGACTGTGAGGAAAGCGTGGACATGAAGATTACGGGCAAGGGCCACGCCACCGTGGGCCGTGCGGTGTCGGGATGGACCACACGGCGCTGGCTGGTCACCGGCACCTCGCTGGCCCTGGTGGTGCTGCTCGGGCTCTCGCTCTGCGGTGCCTGGGTCTTCGCGCGCTCCACCGCCATCAACAACCGGCTGGTCGACCGTTCCAGTCCGGCTCTGATCGCCTCCGTACAGCTGGAAAGCGCCCTGATCAACCAGGAGACCGGGATACGGGGGTACGGAATCACCGGACAGGCCGACTTCCTTGCTCCGTACCGGGACGGTCTGGCACGTCAGAAATCATCCGTACGGCAGCTCCGCCTCCTCACCGGCGAGGACAAGGTCGCCGCGCGCGATCTCGCCGAGGTGGACGGCCGGGCCCGGCAGTGGCAGGCGCGGATCGCGAGGCCGGTCGCCGAGTCCTCCGCCCCCGTACCGCTGGCCCGGGAACGCGCCGAGGAGGGACGACGGCTCTTCGATTCCCTGCGTACGGCGATGTCGGCACAGCAGAACCATCTCCAGGTGGCGCGGGCCGAGGCACGCGCCGATCTCCAGGGCGCGAGGACGTTCCGCAACTGGACCTTCACGGCGATGGCCCTGGTCATCCTGGCGCTCGCGGGTCTGGTCTTCGTCGGACTGCGCCGGGGGGTCACCTCTCACCTCGACCGGCTCTCGCTCGACGTGCGGAAGGTGGCGGGCGGGGACTTCGCCCACTCGGTGGCGGGATCGGGCCCGGCGGACCTGCGGCTGCTGGCGGCGGATGTCGAATCCATGCGGACCAGGCTCGCCGCGGAGCTGTCCTTCAGCGAGACCGCGCAGGCCAGTCTCGCGACGCAGGCCGAGGAGCTGCGGCGTTCCAACTCCGAACTGGAGCAGTTCGCGTACGTCGCCTCGCACGACCTCCAGGAACCCCTACGGAAGGTGGCGAGTTTCTGCCAGCTCCTGGAGCGCCGCTACGCGGAGAACCTGGACGACCGGGGGCGGCAGTACATCGCGTTCGCGGTGGACGGGGCCAACCGGATGCAGGGGCTCATCAGCGATCTGCTGGGCTTCTCCCGCATCGGCCGCCTGCTGACCGAGCACGTGGACGTCGACCTGGACGAACTCTTCGACCGGACCGTCGATTCTCTCGGTCTGGCCATCGAGGAATCGGGCTCGGTGGTCACGCACGACCCCCTGCCGGTCCTGCAAGGGGAGAAGACCCAGCTCGGGATGCTCCTCCAGAACCTGATCGGCAACGCCGTCAAGTTCCGGTCGGCCGACCGTCCGCCGGTCATCCACCTCGGGGCCCGGCGGGTGGACGCGGGATGGGAGTTCGCCATCACGGACAACGGCATCGGCATCGCGCCCGAGTTCGCCGAGCGCGTCTTTGTGGTGTTCCAGCGTCTCCACACGCGCGAGCAGTACTCCGGGAACGGCATCGGCCTGGCCTTGTGCCGCAAGATCGTGGAGTACCACGGCGGGAGCATCGGCATCGACCACACGCACAGCCCCGGCACGCGGATCGTGTTCACCCTCGCGGACACCATGGACGCGGGAGCGCCCCGCCCCGCCCAGGGCCAGGGCGTCCTGCCGCCGCCGGCCCGGGGCGGCGGGGCGGCGGTCGACCAGGCAGCTCCGTCCGGGCAGCTCGGTCCCGTCGGCTGACACCCCGGGGGCGTATCAGAGCGCGACGATGCCTTCGCCGCCGACTCCGTCGGGCACCTCGGTGCTGCCGATCTTGGTGAGCGCGCCGTCCCGGCCGATACGGAAGGCGTCCACGACGCCCGCGCCGCCGGTCTGTACGTAGAGGTAGCGGCCGTCGGGGGTGACGGACGCGTCGACCGTGCCGGCGTCGGTGGGGGTGTTCCCCAGGGGTTCGAGGCCGGCGTGGCGGGTCCGGCGGAAGCGCGAGACGGTGTCGCTGCCCGCGTTGGAGACGTAGAAATGGTCACCGGCGCGGACGACCCAGCAGCTCGCCTGCTGGCCGGTCGGGGTGTCGTCGACGAGGACGGCGTCGCCGTCCTCCCGCAGACGGAAGGTCAGCACGCTGTTCTCCGCCCCGTCGGCGACGACGAGACGGTGGTGGGCGTCGAAGGTCAGCCCGAACGGCTGGGAGCCTTCCTTGCTGTTCACGACGGGCTCGGCGGACGGGGCGCCCGACGGATCGAGGGGGAAGACCTCGATGCTGTTGCCGCCCAGCTTGGTGGTGACGACCAGCCGCGATCCGTCAGGGGTGAACGCCACCTGGCCCGGGGTGTGGGTGAACTCGGGTGCGGTGGCGGTGTCCAGATCCAGCTCCCGGTGCCAGGCCGCGACCGGGTGCAGCCGTCCGTCCGCCAGCCGGTAGCCCTGGATCGAGCCGCCCTCGCGCCCGTTGAGTACGTACACCCGGTCCTGGTGCGCGGCGACGCTGACCGGGAACACCCCGCCGGAGGTGATGACCTGCTCACGGTGGAGCCGGTCGCCCTGGACGGAGAACACGGTGACCGTATTGCTGCCGGCGTTGACCGCGTACAGCAGCTTGTGGCCGGGGTCGTACGTCAGCGAGCCCTGCGAGGCGAGGTGGTCGACGACGGAGCCCGCCAGGACACCGCCCTTCCCGCCCGTACCGTAGACCGTACGCCCGTGCAGCGACCCGTCGTCGTGGCGGCGGTACGCGATCACCTGGTTTCCCGCGACACGGTCGTTCTGGACGAACACCGCCCTCCCGTGGTCAGGGGCGGACGGAGCGGACAGGGCGGGCGTCGCGGTCGCGGGCACGGCGAACGCGGCGGTCGAGAGGACCACGGTCACGGCGGCCTTGAGGGTCCTGGCGAATCTGCGGGTGGTGGTCGGCATCTGCCTTCTCCTGAGTCCGGCCGGCCGGGCGGCTCCTCACCCCTGCGGAAAGGCACGCACGCGGCCGGCAGAGAGCGTCGTTCCGCCGTCATCCTCAGGCGGGGGCGGCCGGGATCGAGGCACCCCGCCCCCCGGGTACCTCAATAGGATGATCAGACAGCGGCGAACGGTCGCACGCCGGCGGTCCCGGCCGGCCGGCGCGTCGACGGCTCACCGGAAGGCCGTGACGTTCTCGGCGGCCCACTGCCGGAACGGCCGGGCCGGGGTTCCTGTGACACGGGAAACCGTGTTACGCACCGTCAGCAGCACGTCGTTGACGTCACCGCCCGTGACGTCGAGCACCGCGTCAGCGGCCTCGGCCCCGAAAACGGCGACCGTCCGGGCGTAGGCCTGCTCACGGCTGATCTCCACGAAGGGGACCTCCCGCCCCAGCGCTGCCGCGATGGACTCGACCTGCTGCCGGGCGCTCACCGGCTCCGGACCGGTCAAGGCGTACGCACGCTCCCGGTGGCCGGGCTCGGTCAGCGCCACCCGTGCCACCGAGGCGATGTCCGCGGGGTGGACGGTGGGCAGCGCGACGTCCGCGTACGGCGCGCGGACCGTCTCGTACGCACGGATGGCATCCGCCCACATCAAGGCGTTCGAGGCGAACTGTGTCGGACGCAGGACCGTCCAGGCCATGCCGCTTTCCTTGAGCAGCCGCTCCACGGCCAGGTTCTCGCGGGCGGGGCCGAGGTGCGGGTGGGTCTCGACGGTGATCGACGACACCAGGACGACGTGCTCCACACCCGCGTGCCGGGCGGCTGCGAGGATGCCGGCCTCCGGGCCCGCGCCCGACAGCAGAAACAGCGAACGCGCCCCGCCCAGCGCGGACTTCAACGACGCCGGCTCGGCGAGGTCGCCCGCCATGGCCTCGACCCCTTCGGGGAACGTGGCCCGCACGGCGTCACGGGTGAGGCCTCTCAGGGGCCCGGCACCGCGTGCGCGCAGTTCCTTCAGCAGCGCGCTGCCTATGTTTCCGGTGGCTCCGGTCACGAGGATCATCTGCGTGTTTCTCCCGTCGTCGGACAATCGACCGACGGACACGCTAGAAACCCAACCGGACTTCAGGTCAAGAAGAGGACCCCGGCCCCTCTACCGCCCGCTCCGCCGGCTCCGGCGTACGGGCGAGGCCGGTCGCCGTCGCTTCGAGCAGGTGGCGGAGCTTCGGGGTGAAGTCGAGGGCGACGTGGGCCCAGCGTGGTTCCTGTTCGTACAGGGCCGCGAGGGTCGGAGTCGGGTGGGACACCTGCCAGAAGCCGGCCGCCAGGGTGAGTGCCGTGGCCAGCAGGCCATCGATCTGCTGGAGGGTCATGCTGCCCGCGCGATCCAGCGCGCTCGCGATCTCGTCGTACGCCGCGAAGGAGTTGGTCTTGTAGCGGCGGGCCCGTTCGATGTCGACGTCGCCTTCGAGCGACAACGGGACGTGGGTCAGCAGGTCGCAGAAGACCGGCAGCGACGCGAGGGTCTCGGTGAGCACCGTCGCGATCTGCGGGGGCCCCAGGTCGGTCCGGTCGCCGACCGCGTCCTTGATCGCGTCGCGCCACCGGCCCCACCCGCGCTCGGCCAGTTCGAGGAGCAGCTCCTCCTTGCTGGCGTAGTAGCGCCGCACCCCTGTGCGGTGCAGGCCCGCGCGTTCGGTGACCGGCGCCAGCGTGAGGTGCCGGACGCCGCCCAGCTCCAGGGCGAGCGCCTCGGCCGCCGCGAGCAGGTCTTCGGAGCGGCGTGTCTTGTCCTCGGTCGATCGGGCTCTGCGGTGCATACGGGAACTATAACGCTCGCCGGGTGCGCTAATCCGGGCCCTGTGTTACGTTCGACTTAACGCATCACCAAGAGCGTTATGGCGGAAGAGGGACAACCATGAAAGCCGTTCACGTCACACGATTCGGCGACCCCGCGGTGCTGGAAACCGTCGAGCTGCCCGATCCTCGGCCGGGTCCCGGGCAGGTGGCGATCGACGTCACCCACGCGGCCGTCGGGCTCATCGACGCCTTCTTCCGCCAGGGGCTGTTCAAGGACCAGGAGGGCCTGCCCCGGCCGCCGTTCGTCCCCGGCCTGGAGGTCGCGGGCACCGTCCGTGCGCTCGGCGACGCGGTGACCGGACTCGCGGTGGGCGAGAAGGTGGTGACCCTCTCCGCCACCGGCACGGGAGGTTATGCGTCGGTGCTCGTCAGCGACCAGGCTTTTGTCGTGTCCACCGAGGGGTACGACATCGATCCCGCCCTCGCCGTCGCAGCCGTCCCCAACGCGGCGATGGCCCACCTCGCGCTGACCGGCGTCGCCCGCCTGGCCCCGGGGGAGAGCGTCCTCGTCCACGGCGCCCTGGGCGGTTTCGCCTCCGCTTTCCCCGGGGTCGCACGACAGCTCGGCGCCTCACGGGTGGTCGGTTCGGTCCGTACGAGCAAGCTCGGGGTGGCCGCCACGACCAGGCTGCCGTACGACACGATCGTCGACTCCGCCGAGCTGCCCGAGGCTCTCGACGGCCGGCTCTTCGACGTCGTCATCGACCCCGTGGGCGGTGCGGTCCGTGCCCGGAGCCTCGATCTGCTGGCGCCGTCCGGCCGCCTCCTGCTGGTCGGCAACGCGAGCGGCGACTGGGGCCATCTCCTCGACAGCAACCGGCTCTGGCTGGGGGGTCTCACCGTGTCCGGATTCTCGGCGGGCACGTACATTCCGACGCATCCGGAGGAGCTGCGGCCCGCGGCCGAGGCCGCGCTGAGGGCGGTCGCGGACGGCCTGGCCCACACCGAGGTGGACGTCCTCCCGCTGGCCGACGCCGCGACCGCGCACGAGCGGATGGAGAGCCGGTCGGTCGACGGCCGCATCGTCCTGACACCGTGAGCGACCGCTCCGCTCACCGGCGATCCGGCCCACGCCCGGGATTCCGGTTGCGCGGAGAGCGGTGACCTTCGTCTCGCGGGGTAGTCGATGCCCGACGACGAAGGGAGGTCGCACATGCCGGACGACATGTCGTTGAGAGCGGTGGGGTGGGCCCAGTCCTTTCCCGTGTCGGGCGGAGTACGGGCCGGGCGCAACTGGGCACGGAAACACCTGGAGGCGCTCGGATGGGCCACCGAGGCACCGGACACCGTGGACTCGGTGCTGCTCACCGTCTCGGAGCTGATCACCAACGCCCACATCCACGCCCGGAGCACCGCACAACTGATCCTGACCTGGGACAGCCACTGTCTGCACGTCAGCGTGCACGATTCCGGGGCCGGGCAGCCCGTGGTCCGCAAGGCCGGTGATTCCGAGCCCTCGGGACGCGGCCTCGCCATCGTGCACGCCCTGGCCGACAGCTACGAGACGCGGACCCGGCCCGACGGGAAGACCGTCATCGCCTGTTTCTACCCCCCTGACCGGCCCGTACGGCATGAGGCATGACCGTGCAACGTGGCCGCGAGAGCTGACACGGCCGTCGCGGGCCGGCTGAACCGCCCCCGGCGAAGGGCCCGCTGACCCCGACAAGGGGCCCACGGAACAAAGCCGCCGGACCAGGCGGCCGAGCACGAGGTGTCGGAGAAGCGAGAAGAGGCATTCCCTGTGTTGGTGGCCGGGCGGTACCGGACGAGCGATCAGCTCGGCCGCGGCGGGATGGGCGAGGTCTGGCGAGCGCGGGACGAGGTGCTGGGCCGCCCCGTGGCGGTCAAGCTGCTCAGACAGCGGGACGCCGACGCCGCCGCGCTCGCCCGCTTCGAGCTGGAGGGGCGGACCGCGGCGCGGCTGAGCCATCCCAACGTGGTGACGGTGTACGACAGCGGCACCGAGGCCGACCGGGGATACCTGGTGATGGAACTGGTCGAGGGGCACAGCCTGGCGGAGGAGTTGCGCGTCAACGGGCCGACTCCTCCCACGACGGCGGCCCGGATCGGGAGCCAGGTCGCCGCCGGTCTGGCCGCCGCGCACCACGAAGGAGTGGTCCACCGGGACGTCAAACCGGCGAATCTGCTGCTGGCGCCCGACGGCACCGTCAAGATCGGCGACTTCGGCATAGCCCGCTTCGCCGATCACTCCACCACGGAGCTGACGATGAACGGCCAGGTCATCGGCACCAGCGCCTATCTGGCACCGGAGCGTGCCCTGGGGCGTCCCGCCGGGCCGGCGGCGGACATGTACGGACTGGGATGTGTGCTGTACGAGTTGCTCACCGCCCGTCCGCCCTTCCGCGCGGACACCCCGGCGGTCATGGTCTACCGGCACGTCGAGGCGATCCCCGACCCGCCGAGCCACCGTGGTCCCGAACTGCCGGGCGAGCTGGACGAATTTGTCCTGAGGCTGCTGACGAAGGACCCCGCGCGGCGGCCCACCGCCGAGGAGGCCATCAGCTTCCTCTCGGCGCCGGAGGACTGGATACCGGTCGGGCGGCGGACCGTACGGACGCCGCTGGCTCTCCCCCAGGACGTCCCGCCCCCTCACACCACTCTTCTCTCCGGCATGCCCGGAGTGCCGGCAGGGACCTCCGAGGCGCCTGGGGTGCCCGGAGCGCCCGGCGGGGACGCGCGGACACGGCCCGACCGGCGCCGGCGACCCGGCCACGCGGGACAGCCCCGCCGTTCGGTGCTCCTCGGCGCGGCCGTCACCGCGCTCTCCGCGATCGTGGTGGGCGTGGCCGCCACGTCGTCGTCCGGCGGCCGGCACGAGGGTCCCGTATCCACGCCCCGTACATCCGCGGCCGAGGACACGGGCGCTGCCGGCGAGTCGCCGAAGGCCCGGCCCGCGACGGGCCCGGCCAGGGACGACGCGGCGGTCTCCTCGCCGGCGAAGGCACCGGCCGGAGCGCCCGGCGGCGCGGCACCCGACCGGTCGGCCGCCCCCTCCGTACCGGCGGAGAAGACCCCGCGCGAGGAGAAGACGGCACAGAAGACGGCCGGGAACGCGACCGTCCGCCCGTCGGACCCCCCTCCCGCCACCGCGCGTCCGTCGTCGCCGGGGCCCACCCCGTCCGGCACTCCCCCGCCCAGCGCCACGGCGCCGCCCACGGCGACAGCCACCGCGAGCGACCGGCCGGATCCCGGGACCACACCGGACACCGCACAGCCATAGACACGGTTGACAAGCGATTCATCGTCAAAATGACCGTTACAGAAGGAAATGTCCGCCATCATGGCGAGGAAGAGGAGCAGGAGTGGTTCCCCGGCATGCGCGCGGCGCCGGGGTGCAACCGCATCAAGGAACTGGGCCGAAGCCCCGGTGTCCATTTCGCACGGAGCTGCATTCAAGGAGAGCACGGCATGGCGAATGAGCGATCCCAGTCCCACGGCCCGGCGGGCCGCGCCCCTGAACTGGCCCTGCCCGTGGCCGAGCGGGCGGGGTGGGACACCGTGGACGTGCGGGCCGTGGACACCGTACGGGTGCTGGCGGCCGACGCGGTCCAGAAGGTCGGCAACGGCCACCCCGGCACCGCGATGAGCCTGGCGCCCCTCGCGTACCTGCTGTTCCAGAACGTGATGCGGCACGACCCGGCCGACGACCAGTGGCTGGGCCGGGACCGCTTCGTCCTGTCGTGCGGGCATTCGAGCCTGACCCTCTACATCCAGCTGTACCTGGCCGGTTACGGGCTCGAACTGGAGGATCTGCGCCGGCTGCGGACGTGGGGATCCGCGACGCCCGGCCACCCGGAGTACCGGCACACCCGGGGTGTCGAGATCACCACGGGCCCCCTGGGCCAGGGCTTCGCGAGCGCGGTCGGGATGGCCATGGCGGCCCGGCGGGAACGGGGTCTGCTGGACCCGGACGCGGCCCCCGGCAGCAGCCCGTTCGACCATCACGTCTACGTGATCGCGTCCGACGGCGACATGATGGAGGGCGTCACCTCCGAGGCCGCGTCCCTCGCCGGCCACCAGGAGCTGGGCAACCTGGTCGTCGTCTACGACTCGAACCACATCTCCATCGAGGACGACACCGACATCTCCTTCAGCGAGGACACGGCCGCGCGCTACGAGGCCTACGGCTGGCACGTACAAACGGTGGACTGGACCCGTACGGGTGACTACGTCGAGGACGTCGACGCGCTGCTGGCCGCCGTGAAGGCCGCCAAGGCGGAGACCTCCCGGCCCTCGTTCATCCTGCTGCGTACGATCATCGGCTGGCCCGCGCCCACCAAGCGCAACACCGGCAAGGCGCACGGCTCCGCGCTCGGCGACGAGGAGGTCGCGGCGACCAAGTCCCTCCTCGGCTTCGACCCCGACCGTACGTTCGCCGTCGAGGACGACGTACTGGCCAGGACCCGGGCGGCCGGCGAGCGGGGCCGGGAGGAGCACGCCGCCTGGCAGTCCGGCTACGACGCGTGGCGCGAGGCCAACCCGGAGCGCGCCGCGCTGCTGGACCGGCTCCGGGCCCAGCGGCTGCCCGACGGCTGGAAGCGGGCGCTGCCCGAGTTCCCCGCCGACGCCAAGGGCATGGCCACCCGCAAGGCGTCCGGGGAGATCCTCACCGCGCTCGCACCGGTGCTGCCCGAACTGTGGGGCGGTTCGGCCGACCTGGCGGGCAGCAACAACACCACGATGGAGGGGGAGCCGTCGTTCGTGCCCTCCGAGCGGCAGACCGAGGAGTTCCCCGGCGGCCCCTACGGGCGGACGCTGCACTTCGGCATCCGCGAGCACGCCATGGGCTCGATCCTCAACGGCATCGCGCTCCAGAGCCTGACCAGGCCGTACGGCGGTACGTTCCTGACGTTCAGTGACTACATGCGGCCGGCGGTCCGGCTCGCGGCGCTGATGCAGCTGCCCGCCACCTACGTGTGGACCCATGACTCCATCGGACTCGGCGAGGACGGTCCCACCCACCAGCCGGTCGAGCATCTGGCCGCGCTGCGGGCCATCCCCGGTCTGGACGTCGTACGGCCCGGGGACGCCAACGAGACCACCGTGTGCTGGCGGACGATCCTGGAGCACTCGGACCGGCCCGCCGGGCTCGTCCTGACCCGCCAGAACCTCCCCGTCGTCGACAGGGCGTCGGACGGCGACGCGCCGGCGGTCGGGGAGAGCGGCCCGTACGCCCCGGCCGAGGGCGCGGCCCGCGGCGGCTATGTCCTGGCGGACGGGTCAGGGGACGTACCCGACGTCATCCTGGTCGCGACCGGATCCGAGGTGCAGATCGCTCTGGACGCGCGCACTCGACTGCACCGGGAAGGGCTGTCCGTACGGGTCGTGTCCATGCCGTGCCGGGAGTGGTTCGACGCCCAGCCCGTCGCGTACCAGGACGAGGTGCTGCCGCCGGCCGTCCGGGCCCGCGTGAGTGTCGAGGCCGCGGTGGGGCAGGGCTGGCGCGAGGTGGTCGGCGACGCCGGTCATATCGTCAGCCTGGAGCACTACGGGGCGTCGGCCGACTACGAGCGCCTGTACAGCGAGTTCGGCATCACCCCCGAGGCGGTCGCCGCCGCCGCGCACGCCAGCATCCGGGACGCGGCGGCCCCGCCGTACCCCGGTGGACATCAGCGGACCGCCGCGCCGTCCGGGGGAAGCACCGGCGACCTGGCGTCCTGATCCGGACGCCCGCGCCGCGATCGGTACCCTCTCCCGCCCTGAGCCGCCGGGCATTGGCTCAGGGCGGGAGTCGGCATGTGGTTGACTTCCCCATCTAGTGCAGATTCACTAGTCGACAACTGGTGTCCACGCACTAAGCAGAGGTCATGATGCGACAGGTGACGGCCTTCGTGGCTTCGCATGCCGCCACGCGAGCGGGCGACGCGCGGGTCACTCTCGCCGGCGAGCTCGATCACACCACCGCTCCTCAGGTACGGGAAGCGGTGGCGGCCTGCATGGCGGAGCGGCCGACGAGTCTGCGCCTCGATCTGAGCGGGGTCGGTTTCTGCGACTGCTCCGGGCTCAGCGTCCTGCTGGAAACGCGGCTGTGTGTCCTGCTGGCCGGCGCGGATCTGGTCGTGGCGGGCATCGGCGCGCAGTTGGCGCGCCTGATCTCCCTGGTCGGGGCCGGCGACATCCTGGCCGAGGGGCGCGTGCGGGCGGACTCGGTCCTGGCCCGCAGCGAATGAGAACCGCCGGGCGCCGGGGCGCGGCCCCCACTGCCCCGATCGTACGAACCTCCACCAGCAAGGACACGCCCATGCTCGCAGCGTCCGGCCGACCGGTCCGTGTCCTGTTGGTGGAGGACCACGACATGGTGGCCGAGGCGATAGGGCTGGCCCTGGAGCGCTCCCCCGGTCTGGAGATCGTGGGGCGTTCGGCGTCGCTGGCGGCGGCGCTGGCCGATGCCGAGAGGCACCAACCGGATGTCGTCCTGCTGGACCGGCGGCTGCCGGACGGCGACGGCATCTCCGCCATCGCCGGTCTGGAGGCGCTCGTTCCGGGCGTACGGGTCCTCGTCCTGACGGGCGAGGGCAGCGCGTCGGTGGCAGCGCGGGTGGCGGCGGCGGGCGGGGCCGGTCTGATGCTGAAGAGCAGCGGCCTGGGCGAGCTGGAGGACGCGGTACGGCGCGTGGCGTCCGGCGAGGTGGTGTTCAGCCAGGAGCTGCTGGGCACCGTACTGGAGCGGTTGAGCGGCAGGACGCCCGTGCTCGGCGCCACCCTGACCCCGCGCGAGCGGGAGACCCTCGACCTGCTGGGCGAGGGGTGCACGACCTCGGACATCAGCACCCGGCTGGGGGTCGCTCTCAACACGGGACGCAATCACGTCCAGCGCGTTCTGGAGAAGCTGGGGGCGCGGTCCCAGCTGGAGGCCGTCACGATCGCGCGCCGCGAAGGGCTCCTCACGTGACCCCGTTCCCCCCGCCGCAGGAACTGCCCCGGAAGCAGGCGGCTCCGCTGGCGGACGCGGCGTTCACGCTGCTCGTACAAGGGGTGCTCGACTATGGCATCTTCATGCTCGATCCCCAGGGCTATGTGATCAGCTGGAACGCGGGGGCGGAACGGATCAAGGGATACTCCGCCGCGGAGATCGTGGGGAACCACTTCTCGGTCTTCTACCCGACCGAGGACAAGGTGGCGGGCAAGCCGCAGTGGGAGCTGGAGACCGCCGTCGCCGACGGCAGACTCGAGGACGAGGGCTGGCGCATCCGTAAGGACGGCTCCCGGTTCTGGGCGAACGTGGTCATCACCGCGTTGTGGGACGACAAGGGCAGGCTGGCCGGTTTCGGCAAAGTGACCCGCGACATGTCGGAACGGCGGGCCGCGCAGAACGCGCTCAGCGAACGGCGGCGGTTGTTCGACCACCTCGTCCAGGCCCAGGAGACGGAACGCCGCCGCATCGCCTGGGACGTGCACGACGACTCCGTCCAGGCCATGGTCGCCGTGGGCATGCGGCTCCAGTTGCTGACGGAGCGGATACCGGAGGCGTACGTCCCGGAGCTGGAACGTCTCGACCGGTCGGTACGGGGCGCCATCAGCCGGCTCCGTAACCTGACCTTCCGTCTGCATCCGCCGGGGATCGACCGCAGCGGGCTGGTCGAAGCGCTCTCCAACCACCTGGCCGAAGTGACGGACTCCTGGAAGATGACGCCCTCGTTCGAGCACCGGCTCGACCGGGAACCCGGGCCCGAGACGGCCGTCACCATCTTCCGTATCGCCCAGGAGGCGCTGCTGAACGTGTACAAGCACGCGCACGCGAAGACCATCGCCGTCCGGGTCGAGTCGTCCGGCGGGGGCATCCTGACCAGCGTCGCCGACGACGGCAACGGGAAGCCCATGGCGGGGAACGCCGGTCGCGATCATTTCGGGATCATCGAGATGCGGGAGAGGGCGGAGACGGCCGGGGGGTGGTGGTCGATGGGCAGCGAACCGGGGGTCGGGACGACGGTGGAGTTCTGGGTGCCGAGCCCGCCGGCCGCTGACGCGGCGGCGGAATCGGCGGCCCCTGCGGAGTCGCTGGAGCCTGACGGCCCTGATGACCCCGCGGACCCCGCTGACCTGACGCACCGCGCTGACCCCGCGGACGGGCCGCAGTGACAGCGGTTCGCCCGGCCGGCGGTCCGCTGAGCGTGCTCCTCTGCGACGACAACGACATGTTGCTGGACATCCTGTGCGAAGTCGTGGACGCCCAGCCCGATCTGCGCGTCGTGGGCACGGCGTCGGACGCGGAGCAGGCGATTCAACTCGCCCTGCGTCATGAACCGGACGTCGTCGTCCTGGATGTCCGCTTCCCCGGCGGCGGTCCGAACGTCGCCCGGGAGATCGCGCGGTGCTCGCCGGACAGCCGTGTCGTGGCGTTCTCCGCGTACGGCGACAAGAGCTCGGTCGAAGGAATGATGCGCGCCGGAGTCGCCGCGTACGTCCTCAAAGGTGTCACCAACCGTGAGTTCCTCGGCGCGCTGCGTCGCGCGAGAGGGGTCTCCGACAACGCTCGTTGAAGGCCGTCCGGGACCGGAGGACCGCGCGGCCGACTGGCACGGCCGAATGGGGGTAAAGGGCCAGGAGATCACAGCGACGCGCCGGTACGGACCGGCCGGCCCAGGGGGAGATCACATGCACGGGGTTGACGGGGTTCAAGGGCTTCACGACACCGCAGACGGCCACAGAGCTGTGACGCGGGCGTCCCGGCGCGGTGCCGCCTTCGACGGGGAGCCGGGAATGATCGCGGAGGCGCGCCGCTTCACCCGCGAGTTCCTGACCGGGATCCAGGGCGAGTACGGCGTCCCGGTGTCGTCGCGGCTGCTCGGTGACACCCAGCTGGTGGTGAGCGAACTGGTCACCAACGCCCGCAAGTACGCGCCCGGCCCGTGCCTGCTGGACCTCCAGCTCCTTTCCGACGCCGTGGAGATCACCGTATGGGACAGCGAATCCGCTCTGCCGATCGCGCGGGCGGCCGAGCCGGGGCGTATCGGACAGCACGGCATCGAAATAGTGCTGGCCCTGTGTGAGGGATTCGACGTCCGGCGCGAACCCGTCGGCAAGAGGATCAAGGTCCGTCTCGCCCTGACGGACGGACCTCACTGACCCGCGAAGGCGGCGACCGATCCAGACAGGCACCTCATCGCGGGGAGGGACACGGACATGAGCAGGATCCTCGCCGTGCTGCGGCGGCACGACCACCGGCTGACCCGGCGGATCGCGGCATGGGACCACCCGTGGATACGGACGGTCCTGCCGGCGGCGCAGAACGCGGCCGAACACACCGCGCTGTGGTGGGCGGCGGCGGCGGTCATGGCGACGGCGGGCGGGCAGCGGGGCCGTAACGCGGCAGGGGCGGGGCTGGCCGCGATGGGCCTGGCGGAGGCGCTGTCCAACACGGTCGGCAAGCAGCTGGTCGAGCGGCGCCGCCCGCCCAAGGAATGGATCCCGAACGCGGAGGTGGAGGAACGGCCGACCAGTTCCTCCTTCCCCTCGGGTCACACCGCGGCGGCCATCGCCTTCGCGGCGACCGTCACCGTGGTATGGCCGCGTGCCGGAGCCGTCTGCGCGCCTCCGGCGCTCGCGGTGGCGGTGGGGCGGGTCCACAGCGGAGCCCACTATCCGACGGACATCGCCGCCGGAACCGTGATCGGCCTGGCGGCGACGGCCCTGGTCCTCACCGCCAAACAGCAGGCCACGGAGCGGTGGCGGTGACCTTCCTCTTCGCTCAGGTGACCTTGCTCTTCCCTCATACGGCGGGCGTCATGGTCAGGACGGCCCTTCGGGTGCCGGACAGGAAGTCCCCTGCGGAGACGTGAGCGATTGTGGCCGATGTATCCGTCGGGACGGATGACGAGCAGGGTGTCCTCGGTCAGTCCATAGACGCGCCGGGTCGTCCGGCGCGGGTCGGTCAGGCGGTGGTGGGCGTGCTCGGCGTCTTTGGCGTGCCCGGCATCTTTACCGAAGACGATACGAGTCAACGGGGCCCCGACTTCGGGCCATTCGAGGCGGTCGAGGGCCTCGCCGGCACGGCTGCCGTACGCCGGCGCGGTGAAGTGCGGGCCTTGGTAGAGGTCGAAGAGTCTGACCGGACGTCCGTCACGACCCGCCAGACGGGAGTCCGGAGCGCGGTCTCCCACCCGCAGCTTCTTCGTCGCGTCGCTGTGGGCGCGGGCGGCGAGCGGGCCGCCGTGGTAGGTCAGGGCGAGCTGCTGCTCGTCCTTGCCCCGGCGGATGCTCGAAGGGTCGAGCTTGGCGATGCCCTCGTACTTCTTGGTCGACAGGTTCAGCACACTCTCCGCGAGGGGCAGCCGCTCGGCCTCGTAACTGTCCAACAGCGCGTCGTCGGCCCCCGCCAGGACCTGTGACAGCTTCCAGCCGAGGTTGTACGCGTCCTGGAGGCCGGTGTTCAGCCCTTGGGCGCCGGCCGGGGTGTGTACGTGAGCGGCGTCTCCGGCGAGGAAGACGCGTCCCCGCCGGTAGCTCTCCGCCAGGCGGATGTTGGGCCGGAAGACCGAGGTCCACCGGATGCCGGTGAGCGCGATGCGCCGGTTCCCGGTGTGCGAGCGGACGCGCTCATTGATCCGCGCCTCGGTGCCCGGGGGTTCCTCGTCCTGCGCCGGCCGGATCATCCACTGGAACAGGTCGCTGTACGGGAGGGGGCAGGCACCCACAAATCTGCCGCCGGCCCCGGGCCAGACGTGCCACCGGTCACGGGACAAACCTGAGGTGGCGGCGTCCACGAGGAGCATCCGGTCCTGCTCGCCCGTCGCCCCGGCGAATTCGACGGCCAATTGCTTGCGGACCCGGCTGGAACCGCCGTCGGCACCCACGACATAGCGGGCGACGATCCGCTCGATCCCGTCGGGCCCCGCCACATCGGCCGTCACCGCGCCGGGGCCCTGCACCAACTCGACCAGCTCCGTCCCGAACTCCACGCGGCGGCCCAGGCTTTCCAGGCGCGCGCGCAGCGCGCGGTCGGTACGGAACTGGGGGATCAGCCAGGTGCTCGGGTACGGAACGTCCACGCCGGCCCGCGCGTTGCGCACCATGCGCCAGGGCACGGTCACCGGCCCCAGATGAACACCCAGCAGCGGAAAGCCGCTGCCGCCCGCCAGGATGTCGTCAAGTGCCCCGAGATCTTCGAGTACTTCGAGGGAACGCGGCTGAATTCCCTTGGCCCGCGAACCGTCGAAGGCGTGCGGTGACTTGTCGATGACGCGGAGGGAGTGGCCACGGCGTGCGAGATCGATCGCCAGAGCGGTGCCGGTCGGGCCGGCTCCGACGATCAGGACGTCGACGGCAGGGTCGTCGTTCACATTCATAATGGCTACACTGTTGCCACTATGTGCATGGTGTCAAGTCGCAGGCATACTTCCCGGGTGCAGACACCACCTGAGCAACCGCGACGGAGCGAGCCCCCCGCGCGGCGCTCTCCGGGCCGCCCCCCGGTCCCGCCGGACCGGATCGTCGCCGCGGCGATGCGGATCGTCGACGAGGAGGGCGCCGAGGCCCTGTCGATGCGCACGCTCGCGAAGCGCCTGGGCTCCGGTACGGCGACGCTGTACCGGCATTTCGACAATCGGGCGGAGGTCGTCGCCCAGGTGACCGACCGGCTGTTCGGCATGATCGACATCGAGCCGGGGCCCGCCGCGACCGAGTGGCGCGAGGCCTGCCGCACCATGATGGAGAACGTGTTCGCGGTCCTGCGCCGCCATCGCGGGGTGGCGCCCCTGCTGATGGAGGAATCCCCTGCCGGCCCGCACGCGAGGGCGGTCCGCGAGCGCTGCGTCGCCCTCCTGCTGGACAACGGTTTCTCGCCGAGAATCGCCGCACAGGCGTACGCGACACTGGCCCGCTACGTCCTGGGCTTCGCGATGCAGCTCGGAGAACAGGGACGGCCCGGCGACGAGCCCCCCGACAAGCGAGCACCCACGCCCGTCCACCCGGCGGACCCGTCCCTGTACCCGGCCACGACGAGGGTGGCCGCTTTCCTCCCGGTGCCGCTGGAGGAGGAGTTCTCCTTCGGACTCGGCCTGCTCATCGAGGGCCTCGCCCAACTCCGCGACGGCGCCTGACCGCAGGGTCGTACCTCTACCGAGACGGCTCCCCGTTCCAGCGTCGGGCGGGAGCTGGTTGGCGCGTTTGGCTGTCACGGACTAGGTGCCGGCCGTCCAGGCCGTGCGCAGCGCCGTCCTGTCCACGGGCTTCCCGGCGAGGTAGACGGCCGCGATCTTGCGGGTGTTGGCGATGTTGTCGAGGGGGTCGGCGTCGAGTACGAGGAGGTCGGCGCGTTTCCCTGGTTCCAGGGTGCCCCGGTCGGGCAGTCCGAGGATCTGGGCGGGTGTGCGGGTGGCGGCCTGGATGGCCTGTTGGGCGGGCATTCCGGCCTGGACCATGGCTTGGAGTTCGCGGTGTTCGGCGATGCCGAAGAACTGGACGAACAGCCCGGAGTCGGCGGAGAGGACGATCCGTACGCCGCTTTCGACGTAGGTGCGCAGGCCGGCCTCCAGGATGGCGTAGGCCTCCTTCATCTCCCGCAGTGTGCCGGCGGGTATCGACTCGATCTGGGCGCGGATCGCGGCCAGGGCGTCGGCGGGTACCGTTTCGGCCTGGTCCGGGGCGTCGAGCCAGGCGGTGCCCTCCGGGATGGCTTTCTGGATGGGTCTTCCCGCGCGAGCGGGGGTGTTCCGAGGCCCGAGCGCGTGGGGACGGGGACGTCTTTGGTCTTCCCGCGCGAGCGGGGGGGGTGTTCCGGCGGGGTAGATGGTGTGCCCGAAGTCGGGCCAGGTCTTCCCGCGCGCGGGCGGGGGTCAGGCCGCTCGCGGCGTCAGGACTTCGGGCGTGGTGTGTTGCGCGCCAGTCCTGAGTTTGCCGGTGTCCGGCCCGACGGTCGGCCGGGAGCGGGGCAGGAGGTGACGGCCATTTCCGTCCTGCCCGGTCTCGGCGGGCGCGGGAGCCGGACCATCACGCGCCGAAGTGGGTGAAGGAACCCCAGGCCGTGGGACGGGCGCCGGCAGCCGCCGCGTTGGTCACCGCTTTGCCGAGTGCGGCGGAGGGGAGGACTCCCCGGCGGAGTTCCTCATGCAAGGTGGACATCAGCTCGATGGTCTGTTCGGAGTCCGGTACGGCCCAGAGCGCGGCGATCACGGAGCTTGCCCCCATCGCCAGCAGCGCGGCGGGAAAGCCGAGTTGCTCGCCGGGGAGCCGGATGCCGATGCCGGCCAAGTGGCAGGCGGACAGGACGACGGTGGTTCCGCGTTGCAAGTCGTGTCCGAGGAGCGAGGACAGAGGCAGGGGTTGGCCCAGGAGAATGGTGGACTCCAGCGGACGGTGGGCGTCGAGGGAACCATGGCCCGCGAGATGGATGAGGTTCGCGGACGTCATCTGTTGAGCCAGGCCCTGCGGCGCCGGACCTGTGGGGCGGGCGACGCCGCTGGAAGACCGGCCGAGACCGCGCAGACGCTCGGATCCTTGGGACTCGGCGGCGGGCGAGTTCTGGCCCCGGAGGATCGTGGGTGTCACGCCGTGCACGGCGGCGATCCTGCGGGCCTCGGGCACGGTGAAGGGGATCGGTTTGCCGCCTGCCCCGTCGTGATACCAGGGGTCGGCCACGATCAGGGGCTCGATGCGTGAGGGCCGGGGCCATGCCGCCGCGAACATGAGGGCGTTGCCGGAGGGGACGACGGTGAGGTCGAGGAGCCCGCATACGGGCATGCCGTCCACCGGCGCGGTGTACAGCGGCAGGAGGGCGCTCTGCCCCAGTGGTATGAGGGCGACGCGGCCCCCCATGAGGTCCGGCCAGGCGTCGAGTACGGGTTTCCACACCGCGTCCGTGACGGCGGCCTGCGCTGCGCGGACCGCCCGGTCACGGGCCTTGACCAGCGGCGGCTCCGATGCCAAAGCCTGGCGTAACGTGTCGAGTTGGGCCTGGACCTCTTTGAGTCCCAGGCCGGGCAGGGCGATGCTCTCGCACAACTCCCGCCCGCTGTCCGGCGCTTCCAGCCGTATCGCCGTACCACCCTGGACGCCGGGGGCGAGGTAGAGGACCGAACGCGCTGTCTTGTCCGCGGCGAGCACGGCGGACACGGTACGAGCAGTCGAGTAGAGCGCGTCTCCGCTCGACAACTCCGCCAGGGTCAGGTCCAGTTCCTGGACCATCATCAGGTCGGCGTGGACACGCAAGGCCTCGACGGTGTGCGCCCCGGTGGGCGATTCCAGCTTCCGGTCCACAGCGGCCTGCACCGTGCGACGAAGCCTGCGCACACGTCGTACGGCGTCCTCTCCACCGAGAAAGGTGGACAGCTCGCGTGCCATGGTGCGGTCACTCATCTGGAGTCCGGTCAGGCCCTCCGCGACCATGTAGCCGACGAGCGGAACGCCGGATCGGTGGGCCACATCCACGGACATGTCCGCCATCATCTGGATGTCAGGCAGTGCCTCCTCGGGGAACGCCACGCCGTTCTTCGTGCTCTGGGCCTCGATGACGGCCACCGCGCTGACGAACAACAGGCTGGAGACGGACGCGAAGAACCACTGGCCCAGTTCGGCGTGCACGCCGAAAGAGATGCGAGTCGTCCGGAAGACGAGCCGGGCGAACGCGGGATCACCTTGGACCATCTTGTCCATGCAGTGCCGCATGAGCTGCCAGATGTCGACCGCCACTGCGGCGGAGCCGTCGCGCCGTCCCCGTTCCTGCAAGGCGTTGATGGCCTGTTGGATCCGGTTGAACTCGGCCTCCTGGGACGACGTGGACAGTCCCATCACTCGGCCCTAGGGGACGGGGCGTTCATCGCGGATACGACGGCGCCGGTGAGGGCGGCCGTATCAAGAACGGGCCTTCCGTCGGGTCCCGGCGCGGAACGGATCTCGATACGGGTCTCGGCTCCGCCCTCACCGGTGATCGTGAACACGAGTGGCGGCGGAGGCCCTTGGACGGGAGCGCGGAACCCGAACCAGACGGCGGCTCCCTGAACGAATTCCTTGATCCGGTCACGGGCGAGATAGACGCCCACCACGTTGGCCGTGACGGCCAGCCCCTGGTTCCCGACGGACACTGCGGCTTGCGCTACCGATGCCCACTGGTCGCCCGAGCGGGATCCGACTTCCACCTCGTCGAAGTCCGCTCTGTCGAGCAACTCCCAGAAATCACCGGGTACATGCACAAACATGTGGTTTCCCATGCCGCCGAGCGTAGCCCCATTTCGCGCCCCGTCTGTGGGAATGACAGCTCCTCCTCCTGGGGGCGGAGTGGATGACCCCGTACGGGCAGGTGCTGGCCGAGGACAGCACGAGGTTGACGGGGTCGCGGGCGTCCCAGGGGTCCGGGCCGGGTCCGGGCCGTAGGAGCGTCGGAAGCGGCCGATACGGTGTTGCTGGGCCAGGAGCTTGTACAGGGCCTTCATGGGCCGGCCCTCCGTGCCGCGTGGCTGTTCCAGGGTGGCTGCCGGGGGGACGGTGATCTGGAAACGGGACGTGTACGTTGCGCTGGGCACAGGCGAGCCTGCGGTCGGCAACGCCCCACTGGCGGACCCGGTGTTCGAGCCGTCGGGTGGCGAGGGCGGCAGACACGGCGCCGGGGTAGCAGCACACCCCGCCTGAGCCGGCGCACACGACGGTGGTGCCGGGGCCCAGGCCCCACCCCCGTCGGCACCACTGCCGGATGCCCAAACACCCTTGGCAACGGGGCCACATTCTCGCGCCGCTGCACCTACCAGCCCCGGCACCAAACTCCGGGATCCCGCAGCAGGCCGAACACGTACCCTGCCTACCACAGTTCCGGATACCGCCCACGATGCTCGCCCACCATCTGCGCCACCCGCACGACCAACAACCCCGCCAGCGGCCCACTCCCCTACGGATACCCCAGCCCCGAGAGCAACACCAGCGCCTCACTAACAACCTGATGCCTCAAGGTCGCGGCGCTGTCATCCCCCGCCGCACGCCCGCGAGCACTTCATCAGCCAGCAGGGCTACAGGCGACGCGCGCCTGAGCACGTTCCACTGAAACTGGAACCCCTGAATCTTCCCTGCATCATGCAACCCGGCCCAGAACGCAACCACCGACCGCGCCTCACCGGGCGCCACCCCTAGCCCCCCGGCGACCGCCCGTTGCTGCCAGGAACCCGCCCACAACGCCCCAGCCACCACACCCGTACCCATCAGCTGCCCAATCAACTCCCACCATCGACCTCTGACAAACTGTCCGCATGAGCCAGCGACGGCTGAGTCAACGAATTGCAAAGCCCCTCGAAAACCGCAGCTCATAGAGAGTTCTCCCCGCGCAGGCGGGGGTGGTCCGCAGAGCGTTCGACGCGGTCCGTATGCGGGAGGGTTCTCCCCGCGCAGGCGGGGGTGGTCCGTGGGGCCCTTCCTGAGCCTCTTCGACGCGGTCGTTCTCCCCGCGCAGGCGGGGGTGGTCCGGATGGGCCCCAGTAGGCGCGGTTTCCGGCCGCGTTCTCCCCGCGCAGGCGGGGGTGGTCCGGCCGGTTGGTCGGGTACGAGACGCCGTACCCGGTTCTCCCCGCGCAGGCGGGGGTGGTCCGACAGGTCGGAGCAGCGGGCGCTTCCTGCTCGCGTTCTCCCCGCGCAGGCGGGGATGGTCCGCCCGGCAGGGCAGGTACGCCGCCCGGTCCGCGGTTCTCCCCGCGCAGGCGGGGGTGGTCCGCCGGGACGGGCAAT
Source organism: Streptomyces sp. NBC_01317 (assembly GCF_035961655.1). Taxonomy (NCBI): domain Bacteria; kingdom Bacillati; phylum Actinomycetota; class Actinomycetes; order Kitasatosporales; family Streptomycetaceae; genus Streptomyces; species Streptomyces sp. NBC_01317. The sequence goes on from NZ_CP108393.1 coordinate 574,386, forward strand.
CTTGCAGGTTTGCAGGTGGTTCTCCCCGCGCAGGCGGGGGTGGTCCGCTGGGCCAACTGCTCGCGCCTGTCCTCCAGTTGTTCTCCCCTCGCAGGCGTCCGTACGCCACTGGTTCTCCCCGCGCAGGAGGGGTGGTCCGGCCGACGCGGTCTACCGGGCTGGTACGGCGTCGTTCTCCCAGAGCAGGCGGGGGTGGTCCGCTGCTGATGACCATCATGTTCCTCCTCGGCGTGTTCTCCCCGCGCAGGCAGGGGTGGTCCGCCGCTGTACCCCGGTGACGACAACCCAGATTATTTCTCCCAGCGCAGGTTGGGGTGGTCCGACGACTTGTCTGGCGATCCCGGCCATCCTCGTGTTCTCCTCGCGCAGGTGGGGGTCGTCCAGGTGGGAGGTTGCTGGCCTTGGTGAGGTTGAGGGGCTTCCTGGGTGAGTGGTTCGTCGGGGCCCGCGGCTCCCTGGGGTTTCGGCGAATGGTCCGCGGGCTACCGGTGGGCCGAGCTGTACCGCTTGGGCCTGGATCGACTGGGAGCACCAGGGAGGAGAGCTGGACCGGGCGCGGTGTGCGGTCGGCTCGTTCAGCATGTGGGTCGGAGAAGGGGCTCCTCGTAGGGGTGAATCCTGTAGATCCCGGCGGCGGAAGCCCGGAAGGTTACGGCCGACTGCTGTGTCGAATTGTCCGGGTGGTTGGGTGGGCGTCGCTGAGGTGTGTTGTGTTGTGGATGGTCGAGGGCCTGGCTCGTGGGCTGCCGCTGCCTACGCAACGCTGCGCGCCTCCTTGCTGGTGGTGAGTTGACGGGGACTCGTCTGTCGGCTCTGCCCCCGGTAAGTCCGCCACGGACCTGCTGGTCCTGGGTCTGCGCAGCGTGGCGACCGTGTCTCGACCGTCGGCTGCGGGAGGTGTTCAGTGTGGGCCCTCGCCCCCGCCGGAGAAGGTCAGCCTGGACGACCAGTCAGGTGTTCGCCACTCGCACCCGGTGTTAGCGCACTGCGTCGCGGTTGTCGCAGCGTTGGGAGCAGTAGCGCCGGCGGCCGGTCGGTGAGGTGTCGGCGAAAGCCGTGTTGCACTCGGGCACCTCGCAGCGCCGTAGGCGGTGCATGCCCCGGCCGGCCAGGTGTGGTGTGGTGCCGACCGTGAACAGGGTGAACAGTACGGAGCCCAGAGGCTGTTCCGCGTACCGGTAGAGGAGATGCCAGCCGGTGCCGTCGTGGAAGGTCGGCCTTGGGTACGCGGCAGCCTCGGCCAGCATTTGGGTGAGCAGGTCGGCGCGCTCGTCGTCCCCGTCGGCATCGACGAGCCTCTCCCAGGCGTCCAGGGCAGTCCGGGTGCGGTCCAGATCGTCCCCTGTTGCCGGGCTCTCCGGAACCAGCCCGGCGGCGCGGCAGCGGTCCGCCAGTTCGTCCACGGTTTCGGGACGGTGGTTGGCCAGGTCCGCGGCCAGGTTCATCGCGTCTTCGCCGTCCTCGACCCCTGGCGCCGTCGCTGGATCGTGCTGGGCATCGCCGCCGTTACCCAGGCCCCGTCCGGGTTCTTCGTGGCTGGCATCGGAGCGCTCGGTATCTGCCTTCGGAGTGCCTTGTACCTCGGAACGGCGCAGCTGGGGCTGTTGGTGGCCGGCGCGCTGCTGGATCGCTACAGCGAGCCGGCAGGCCGGGCTGCCGCTGGGGGCGGGGCTCGCCTCGGCCGTACTCCCCTTCGTCGCCCGGGAGTTCGGCTGGCGGGCTACTCTGCCGGGCGGTGGCTTCGTCGCGCTGCTCGGATCCGGGCTCTTCGTGGGCTGCTACCGTCCAGCACCAGCGCTCTCGTATCGCAGGACAAGGGACCGTCCGCGCCGCTCGCCGCTCAGCTTCGCGCACGCCTGCGCATGCTCCGCGAACCGTCCACCGTGAAAGGTCATGCTGTCGGGAACCAGCCTGATCTCCGTGCAGTGCGGCGTGGGCGTCTTGACCGTGCTCCACCTCCACCAGATGTCCTTGGTCGACGCCGGAACAGCGGCTCTCGTTCTCGTGGACTCCCAGGCCGCCGGGGCCCTGGGCCGCATATCCCTGGCGGCCTGGAGTGACCGGAGCCGTACCGGGCGCTATGTCATCGTGCTGGTCTGCATGGTCGCCGTCGTCGCCGGGCCGGCCGTCCTGATGACACCGACGCGCGCCGGTCGTCGCTTCCGGCGTCTTCGTCCGGCTCGGCTTCTTCGGATTCGGGTGGTACGGCCCCTGGGTCGCCTACGTCACCGAAGCGGCCCCACCGGGCAGGACCGGCGTCGCCCTGGCAGTCACGGCCAACGCGGAACGCCGCACCCGCTGATGGGCCTCGCCCTGTCCCTGGTGCGACGGCTGCCGGAAAGCGGGAGCCGGCACGCGGACTTCAGTCGCACTGAGGGGGCGAAACGGGATTCGGCCGACCCGCCTCGCACTCGGCGCGATGGGACCCGACCGCGCGCGCCAGCAGCTCGTGGAGCGTGGTGCGCTCCTCCGGGGTGAGGGCGCGGAGAAGCTCGTCCTCGACTCCCCCGAGTCGTACCTGAGCCGCCTCCAGTGCCGCTGCGCCGTCCCTGGAGAGCTCGACGATGTGGCGCCGGCGGTCGGCCGGGTCGCGGCGGCGGATCGTCAGCCCGCGTCCTTCGAGGTCGTTGAGGAGTCCGACGACGTTGCTCGGATCCAGCCCGAGCACCTCCCCGAGCGCCTGCTGGCTCATCGCCCCCCGGTCGCTCAGCAGGGTGAGGGCGATCAGCTGCCGGTGGCGCAGGCCGCCCGCCTCGGTCGACGCGTCGGCGGCGCGTCGGCCCATCCGCGCGAGATGAACGATCAGCGGCATCGACTGGCCCTCGAAGGTCGTCCGCTCGCTCTCCATGGGGCGCATCCTACCCCGTACATCAATCATTGGTAATCTGAAACGATTCGCCTTACGGTAATGATCCCTTGAACACCATGTGGAGGTACGTATGCCCAAACTGAAGATCATCGTCGGAACCACCCGCCCGACCAGGGTCGCGGACCAGGTGGCGCCCTGGGTGGCGTCCGTGGCCGCCGCCCACGGGAGCTTCGACGTGGAGGTGCTGGACCTGAGGGACTGGCCGCTCCCCTTCTTCTCCGAGCACTTCGGCACCTTGGGCGACATGAACGACCCCACGTACTCCGAGCCGCTCGTCAAGGCGTGGAACGCGGCCATCAAGGGCGCGGACGCGTACATCGTGGTGACCAGCGAGTACAACCACAGCGTTCCGGGCGTCCTGAAGAACGCCATCGACACCGTCTGGGCGTCCAACGCCTTCCGCAACAAGCCCGTCGCCGCCGTCGGCTACAGCGCGGGCATCGGCGGCGGGATACGGGCCATCGAGCACCTCGCCCAGATCGTCGTGGAGACGGAGGCCGTGCCCCTGCGCAACAGCGTCGTGATTCCCTTCGCCCACGACGCCTTCGACGACACCGGCCGTCCCACGAGCCCCGTCACTCACGCGGCTCTCGACGTCCTTCTCGACGATCTGGCGTGGTGGTCGGCCGCCCTGGAGCAGGCGCGCACGGCGGGCGAACTGCCGCCGGGCCGAGCCCGGCTGCGCGACGCGATCGACAAGGCCCGGGCCGCCGCGAGCCCGGTGGCCTGACCTCCTCCCCCGCCGAAGGACCGGCGGCCCACACCGGCGCGGCCGGCGAAAGTGAGAACTCCCATGTCAGATGCCCTCTCCCAGGCCCCTGAGACGGCCGACACCGCAGCCCCCGGTGCCCTACTCGGGCCGTACCCCGGGCCGCTGGTGGTCCTGGTGAAACTGCGTACCCGGCCCGACAAGATCACCGCGGCGCGGCAGGCCCTGGAGAAGATCACCGAACCGACCCGGGCCAACCCGGACTGCCTGGAGCTGCGCGTCTTCCAGGACCGGGACGACCCGCGGTCATTCACCCTCCTGGAGCATTGGACCAGCCTCGAAGCCAACCAGGCCCACGCTGCACGTGACTACATGGCGGAATACATGGCCGCCAAGGACGAGATCTTCGAAGACATCTCCGGCGAGTTCATCCAGGAGCTCGACCCGCCGACGCCCGCGGCCTGAGCCACTCCACCCCCCGACACCCGTGTCCTGAGCCGGGCGGCGCCGCCGCGCCGTGTTGTTTCGGTGGGGGGCCGCGGTGTGGCGGGGGGTGGTCGTCGTTATCCACGGACAAGCTGTCCCTGAATGCGGTGGCGGGAATCCGGCAGGCTGAGGGGGAAGCCCAAGATGTGTCTCAGCAGGCTGTGTGAAGGAGCCGATCGATATGGCCAGGACCACGTACGAGATCCCCGACCAGGCCGGGAAGCTGGCCGTGGTGACCGGTGCGAGTGACGGGCTGGGGTTGCAGATCGCCGTACGGCTCGCCTCGGCGGGGGCGGAGCTGGTGCTGCCGGTCCGTAACCGGGCCAAGGGCGCGGCGGCGGTCGAGCGTATCCGGGGCGCGGCGCCGCGTGCCAGGGTCACCATGAGGGACCTCGACCTCGGCTCCCTGGAGTCGGTGCGCGCCCTGGGCGACTCACTGCTCGCGGAGGGCCGGCCGGTCGACATCCTGATCAACAACGCCGCGGTCATGACCCCGCCGGCCCGGCACGAGACCCAGGACGGGTTCGAGTTGCAGTTCGGAACCAACTTCCTGGGCCACTTCGCGCTGACCGCCCGCATCTTCCCGCTGCTGCGCGAGGCATCCGCACGGGTGACGTCCCTGTCCGCGCTCGCGGCGCGTCTGGGGTCCTTCCAGTGGGACGACCTGCAATACCGGGGCACGTACAAGGCGATGAAGGCGTACGGACAGTCCAAGCTGGCCCAGATGCTCTTCGCACTCGAACTGGACCGGCGCAGCCGCGCCGCCGGCTGGGGCATCGTGTCCAACACCGCGCACCCGGGCCTGACGGTGACCAACCTGCAGACCTCGGGATGGAACATGGGCACGAACAAGATCAGTATGCGTACGAAGAGCTTCCGGGCGGCCCCGAGGGTCCTCCCGTTCCTGGTCCAGTGGCCCGAGACCGGGGCCCTGCCCACGCTCTACGCGGCGACCGGCCCCGACGCGCGGGGCGGCGCCTTCTACGGCCCCGACGGCTTCGGCCACCTCACCGGCGGACCCGCCGAGCAACCCCTCTACAAGACCGCCGAGGACCCCGACGCGGCACGCCGGATCTGGGCCGAGGCCGAACGACTGACCCAGGTCGGCTTCCCGGCGGTCCCGGCGGCCCACTGACCATGGACCGCGACCAACTCGCCGACTTCCTGCGCACCCGCCGGGAAGCACTGCAACCCGAGGACGTGGGTCTGCCCCGGGGCAGACGCCGGCGCACCGGCGGACTGCGCCGCGAGGAGGTCGCGGCCCTGTGCGGCATGTCGGCCGACTACTACAGCCGGATCGAGCAGCACCGCGGCAGCCGCCCCTCCGAACCCATGCTCGCCGCCATCGCCCGGGGCCTGCACCTGTCGCTGGACGAGCGCGACCACCTGTTCCGCCTGGCCGGATACCCCACACCCGCCCGCGAGCTGCGCATGGAACACGTCGACACCGGCCTCATGCGCGTGCTGGACCGGCTCCAGGACACTCCGGCGCAGGTGGTCACCAGCCTCGGCGAAACCCTGCTCCAGACCCCGCCGGCGGTCGCGCTGCTCGGCGACGAGACCGGCTACACCGGGCTCGACCGCAGCATGTTCCACCGGTGGTTCACCCGCCCCGAAACCCGCCGGATCTATCCGCGCGAGGACCACGACGCGCACAGCCGGGCCTTCACCGCCGACCTGCGCTCCCTCGCCGCCCGCCACGGTCCCGCCAGCCGGGCCGCCGACCTCGCGCGCGGGCTCCTCGACACCAGCCCCGAGTTCGCCCGGCTCTGGAGCGAGCACGAGATCACCGCCGAGCGCGGCCACCTCAAGCGCGTCAGGACCGCCGAACTCGGCGTGATCGAGGTGTACTGCCAGATGCTTTTCGACCTCGACCAGGACCAGGCCCTCCTCATCTTCACGGCCACACCCGGCAGCGAGAGTCACGAAAAGCTCCAACTGCTCTCCGTGATCGGCGCCCAGCAACTCCCCACCCGGCCATGAGGAGTTGTCAGGCGGCGGGGGGGCGGGTCGTGATGCCCGCGACGATGAGGTCGACGCCGGCGACGAACTGCGCGCGGTCGTCATGGGCGAGGCCCTGGTCCGCGAGCGCCCGGGTGAAGGGGTAGTCCTCGGGACTGAGCTGCTTCCATGCCTCCGCGACGGTGTCCAGGTAGACGCCGCGGTCGGCTTCCGGTCCGAGATCCCGGGCCCGTACGAGGTTCGCGGCGTTCTGTCCCGCGGCGCCGAGGATGTAGTGCATCAGGGCGGACGTCGCGGTGAACCACCTGCTCGCCGGTACGTCCAGCGCGTACACCTCGCGGCCGATGGCCTCGAAGAGGCGGGTGGTCACCGGGCTGGCGGGGTGGTGGGAGAGCTGGGCGGTGAGCTGGGGGGCGAGCCACGGGTGCCTCTCGACGGCGTCGAAGAGGCCGAGGCCGACGTCGTGGAGCCGCCCGGGCGTCCCGGTCGTCCCCGCCGTCCCCGCCGTCCCTGCCGTCCCGGTCGTCCCCGCCCTTCCTGGGGCCAGCGCGACGGTGACGGCATGGTCCGTGGCCGCCGCCAGCAGTTCGGTCTTGCCGGCCACGTGCCAGTAGATCGCCCCGGGGCCGGTGGCCAGGCGTTCGCTCAGCGCCCGGAAGGTCAGTCCGCCTTCGCCTGACGTGTCCAGCAGGTCGACGGCGGCGTCGACGATCTGCTCGCGGGAGAGGGGACTGGTACGCCGCTCGGGCTTCTTGCGCGTCGGTGGTGTCACACCGCCATTTTGACATGACTGGAGCGCCGTTCCATACTCGCAATGGAACGACATTCCAGTGACGGTGGACAACAGGCCCGCACGGGACGCCCCGCCGTGAGACGAGAAGAGGAATCATGGCTCTGCAGGATCAGCCCGCGTACCTCATCAAGATGCGCGCCAGGCCCGGACTCGGCGACAAGCTGTTCGCTCTGGCCACGGAAGGGATGGAGAAGTCGGGATCCTCCGACCGGTTCATCCTCGTCCGCGAGGACGCCGACCCCGACGTGCTGTGGAACATGGAGGTGTTCCGGAGCGAGGAGGCCAAGGCCGCGTACGAGAACAGCCCCCTCGCCGACGAGCTGCGCGGCGAGATCATCGGCCTCCTCGCCGAACCGCCGGCGCGGATCGAGGTCCACCCGTACTCCGCTCTGCCCGCCGACCCGGCCTGAGGGTGTGAGGACACGCGGCACGGTCGTCAGGTCATGGTCGGGGGCGCGCTCATCGCCGCCGCCAGGAAGGTGATGGCCCAGTGCCGGGCCGTCTCACCCCCCGCCGGGACCAGGCCCGCCGGGGGGTGGCGGTTGTAGGCGTCGACGCGGTCCACCGCCGTCACGGCGAGGATCCCCCGCATCCGGAACCACAGCTCCTCCTGGGAAAGGCCGGGCAGTGCGCGCCCGAAGGCCGCCAGGTACCGGTCGCGGACCTCGTTCTCGGCCGGGCCGGTCCAGCCGCGCATCTCCTCGGCCGGGTCGCCGATGATCGTCACGATCAGCCGGGACGTCCGGGCGCCGCCCTCGTCACCGGCCGGCATCCCGTCGAACAGCGGCCCCGCGAACGCCTCCACCAGCGCGGCGACCGTCGGAGCCCGGGGCCCGGCGAGCAGCCGGTCGAGCCCGGCGGTCTGCGCGGCGTTGATGGGCCCGATCACGCGGCGCACGACCTCGGCCAGCAGCTCGGCCTTCGAGCCGAAGTGGTACGCGACGGCGGCCAGGTTCGCTCCGGCGAGGTCCGTGATCGCGCGGACCGAGGTGCCCCGGAAACCGCGCTCGGCGAACAGGTGCTCGGCCGCGTCGAGGATCTGGGTGCGGGTGTCACGTGACGCCATGGGTGCGTACTATACATACGTTTGATTCAAACGGACGTATGATTGGTGCGTACGCGCAGAAGTGGGTGCCATGAAAGTGCTCGTGTACGGCGCCGGGGTGCTCGGCAGCCTGTTGTCCGCCCGGCTGTACGAGGCCGGGCACGACGTCTCGCTGCTCGCCCGGGGTGAGCGCCTGGCCGCCCTGCGGCAGTACGGCGTGCAACTGGCCGAGGAGGACAGCCCGGCCGTCAGGCGGGTGCCGGTGCCGGTGGTCGAGAACCCGGCCGGCGGGTACGACCTGATCGCCGTCCTCGTCCGCACCCATCAGGTGGACGCGGTGCTGGAGTCGCTCGCCGGTCTTGGGGGCGATGTCCTGTTCCTGCTCAACTGGGCGGGCGGCGCCGAGCCGTTGGGCACGGTGATCGGCCACGAGCGGGTGCTGCTCGGCTTCCCCGCCGCCGGCGGGACGATGGACGGCGACGTGGTCCGCCACCGCGCGGCCCATGTCATGACCCGCCGGGTCGCGATGCCGGTCGGCGAGCCCGACGGCAGTACCACCCCGCGACTGGAGCGGATCGTGCGGGCGTTCCGCACCGCCGGGATCAACGCCAAGGCCGAGCCTCGGATGGATGCCTGGCTCAAGACGCACGCCGCGTTCGAGGTGCCGCTCGGGCAGGCGGTGCACGCGGCGGGCGGCCCGGTGGCGCTCGCCGGCGATCCGGACGCGGTCCGCGGGATGCTCCACCTCATGCGGGAGAACCTGGCCGCGCTGCCGGCGCCGCCGGTCCCGCGCGGGTTCGTTGTCTTGCGGACCCTGCCGGAAGGGACGCTCGTCGCCCTGTTGCGGCGCTTCCTGCGGAGCGCGACGGCCGTACACAGCGGGCTCAGCGACAGCTCCCCCGCGGCGGCGGCCGAACTCGACCGGCTGGCCGAGCAGATGCGGGCCTGGGTGAGGGCCGGCGGGCGATAGGCGGGCCACGGCGTGGTGCCGGTGCCGCTCGGTACGCCGGTGTGAGCGCCCGTGCTTGAACCCCGGCGCCCCCGGGGGCGCGGGCCCCTACCCCTTCCATGGCGCGGATGGGGCCAAGTGGGGCGAGTTACAGGCGAGTTCGTCCGGACGCCGGACGCGCACTGTCGTACTCCGTCGTATTTATCGGTTGTTTAACCGTCCTTGATAGCTATGCGTCTGCAAGGCACACCTCGGGGGAGGAAGCTGTGACATACCGGTGCGGACGCGTGGGCGTCCGCCGCCGGCCACGGCTGCCGGACCGCCCGGCGGCGACGAACGTCCTGTCGCCGCCGGGCCCGTGCCGACCCCGTGGCCCACCACGCTCCGTACACGGCCCGACCCCGCCACGGGCACGGCGTACGGCACGGCTTTCAGGGGGACCGAGGATGAACACGTACCACGTCGCGACGGACCGTCTCAATCCGGTGACGCTCCAGGTCACGACCTCCTATCTGGGTACGGTCGACCAGGACCACACGGACCGGGTCAGGGCCCTCGCCGACGGCGAGAGCGCCGGACGCGCCGTCAAAGAGGATCCAAGACAGCCGGGCGCGTTCATGGTGCTCCGTGAGGACGGTGGTCTCGACGTCTACTTCCCGGTGGACGCCGAGCCGTATGTCATTCGCGAGCCGGACCCGGACCCCGGGCCGGGCGGCGCGGACCTGGTCCGCCGTACTCCGACCGGTCCCGCCTACATCGAGGGCGCCCTCCGCTTCGGCGGACAGTCCGTCGGCGGTGCGCCGGACCGTCCGGACTCCGGCGCCCGCGTCACCTGGCACAGCACCGAATCACCGGCCGGGCGGGCGTACTTGTACTCGATCGCCGCCTACCTCATCCGCGTCGGAGCGGAGCCGCAGGTCATCTACGACCCGGTGTCCGACCTCCTGGGCCAGTTCGGGCCGCTCACCTCCTCCGGCCGCGCCTTACGGAACGACGGCTCCCGCCGCACCAACCGCGAGGGCATCGTGAACATCCAGGTCGAGGTGCTGGGCCGGGCCGCCTCACCGTGGACCAAGGGCTTCGTCCCGGCCGACCGCCCGAACTACCGCAGGCTCATCGCCGCGGCCCGTAAGCACGGCGTCCCGGACGTGTGGCCCGCCGGGAAGCCCGCCGCCAGCGCGAGTGCCGCGCGGCGCCCCCGCGAGATCTGGCAGAGCCGCGGCGGTCACTACAGCCACTCCCAGGTGCCCGGCAACGACCACTGGGACCCGGGCGGCATCAACACCGCGGTCGTTCCGGGCCCGTTGCCCGCCACGACGCCTTCGCGGCCGTCGACCGGGGGCGGGCCCCAGGGCGGCGGTTCGCAGGGCGCCGTCACGACGTACACGGTGAAGAAGGGCGACACACTGTCCGCCATCGCCGGCCGGTACGGGACGACGTGGCAGGTCCTGGCCCAGCTCAACGGGCTCAAGAAGCCGGACGAGGTCCGGGTCGGCCAGAAGCTGAAGCTGCCCGGGGCCGCCGCGCCGCAACCGGTCTACGAGCCCTTCCCCGGCACGGACTTCTTCCGCGCCGGACGCCGCAGCCCCGTCATCACAGCCCTGGGCCGGCGGCTGGTCGCGCTGGGCTTCGGCAAGCACTACACCAGCGGTCCGAGCCCGGAGTGGGGCATCGCCGACCAGCGGAACGTCGCCGAATTCCAGCTCTCCCGCGCGGAGTTGCGGGACGACGCGGACGGCGTTCCCGGCCCGAAGACCTGGGCGGCGCTCAAGGTGCCGAAGGTCTGACCGGTCCCAGGTCCGGCCGCTTCCGCCATGCGTCCGCGGAGAGCCGGGAGCCGAGAGCCCAGCGCCGGAAACGTTCCCCCCACACGGTTCCGCACATCCGCACACGCAGTTCCGGAAGCCCGCGCAACGGGTTTCCGTCAACACACACCACTATGGGGGTCGTTCCTGTGAAGCCGCTGTCCACGCCTGCCCGCCCACCGGCGTACCGAGGAGCGAGATGAGCGCGCTCCAGCCACTCAACTTCGCCGCGCTGCCGCTCGTCCTCGCGGGCCCCGTGCTGCGCCGGGTGGACCCCGACAGTGTCACCGTCTGGCTCGCGCTCAAGGAGCCGCGCAAGGTCACCCTCGAAGTGTTCCAGGGCGCCAACGGGGTCCGTACCCCGGCCAACACCGTCATGAGCGGTACCCGGGTGACCACCCCGCTCGGCCCCCATCTGCACCTGGTCGCCGTCACCGCCAGAGCGCGGCCGGCCGCCCCGCCCGACGGCGAGGGCCCCGTGGCGGCCCCGGCGCAGCTCAAGCCCGGCACCCTGCACCGCTACGCGCTGCGCTTCGCCGCGGAGGGCGCGCCGGGGGCCGACGTACCCGTCGACGCCCCGGGCCTGCTCACCCCCGGCGTGATCGCCGCCACGGCCGACGCGGCGCGCGAGGCTCTGCTCTACGCGGGCGTCGCCGACCTGCCCGGCTTTGTCACACCGCCGGCGAAGGTGGGCGGCCTGCGGCTGTTCCACACCTCCGACCGCAAACCGCACGGCGCGGGCAAGGACGCCCTCACCCTTCTGGACCAGATCCTCAAGGCCGACGCGTCCGATGCCGAACGGCGGCCCCAGCAGCTTTTCCTGACAGGTGATCAGATCTACGCGGACGACGTGGCCGACGCGCTGCTGCATCTGTGCACCGCGCGCGGGCGGCAACTACTGGGCCGCGACGAGACCTTCCCGGAACTCGGCCCCGACCAGCTGCGTCCGGGGTTCCGGCAGCCCGTCGTCCGTGACACCTTCAAGCTCTCCACCACCCGGGGCGGCAGCCATCTGCTGCGGTTCGGCGAGTTCGCCGCCATGTACCTCCTGGCCTGGTCGGACGTGCTGTGGCCGGTCACCGCGCCGGAGGCCCCGAAGCCCGGCGCGCCGCCCGCCACGAAGCCCTTCTCCACCGAGCGGCTGTTCTGGGACGTCCACCCGGCTGTCGCCACGGCACTCGGCGTCCCTGTCGGGGAGAAGCCGCCGCCCGAACTGGCCGGCTCCGAGCGCTGGACCGGCGCGGAGGCGGCCTGGACCGATCTGAACGCCGTCCAGAAGCGTTTCGCCGGTGAGTGCGCCCAGTTGGAGGTGTTCCGCGCGGGGCTGCCCGCGGTGCGGCGGGCGCTCGCTAACGTCCCCACGTACACCGTGCTCGACGACCATGAGATCAGTGACGACTGGTTCGCGACCGCCGAGTCCCTGACCGCCGTCACCGGGAGCGAACACGGCCGCCGCCTGCTGGGCAACGGACTGGCCGCCTACGCGGTCTGCCAGGCGTGGGGCAACACCCCCGAGCAGTTCGACGCCGGCCCCGCCGGGGAGGCGGGGCGCGCGCTGCTGGAGGCGCTGGCCACCCCCGACCACACCGCCACCGCCCCGGCGGCGGTGATCGCGCGCCGCACGGGTGTGCCTCAGGGACTCACCACAAAGGGCGAGGTGGACCGCGCCGCCGGCGCGCTGTCCTGGCACTACCGGGTCGCCTGGACCGCGCACCAGGCGCTGGTGCTGGACACCCGTACCGACCGCCGCTACCCGGGCGGTCCGGAGGACCCCGCCGCCCTGCTGATGGGCGATCGAACACTCGAAGCGATGGTGGACGGCGACCCCGACAACGACCTCTCCCACGTCACCCTGCTGATCTCGGCCGCTCCGGTGGTCGGCCATCCCTTCCTGTCCGGGTTCGCCACCCCGGCCGTACGCGGCGCCCGCGCGGACGCCCCCCGCCTGGTGAAAGTACCCGAGGGCTGGGGGCACCAGGCGCAGAGCTTCGAGGCCCTGATCGCCAGGCTGCTGACCGGGGCCGATGCGGTGCCGAGTGGTACGGGAACCGACCCCGCGCCGCCGGCTGTGCGGCGCCGCCGGATCGTGGCGCTCTCCGGCGACGTCGGCTTCGGCTACGCCGCCCGCCTCTCGTACGAGGCCACCGCCGCCTACGAGCGGCCCGGCACCGGCGCCGTACGCGGCGTGGTGGCCCAGCTGACGGGCGGCGCCGCGCTGGCGGAGAACGCCGACAGCCTGTTCCTGCACCGCAACGGCTTCGACGTGAAGGCCCGCGCCGTGCCTTCCGTACGGCGGGTGGCCTGGGCGAACCCGGGCGGAGCGCCGGTCGACGCGGGCAAGGAGCCCGACGCCGCGCACCCGGGTACGTTCCTCGCCTGGCGTCCGAAGGGCTCCCCGGCCGTGGCCGCCGTCACCGGCGCCCACCAGCTCACGAGGACTCCCGAGTGGGCGTACCGGGTGGACTTCTACCGGCACGAGGACCGCGACCGGCTGAACCCTCGCAAAGGCGCCCCGGCGCCGGTCGGCCTGCCGCGAGAAGAGGCCACCCGTAGGCAGTTGCTGGCCGGCTATGTCAGGGCGGCCAAGAACCACAGCGGCTACAAGGACCTCTGGGGCGAGGGAAAGCAGCTGGTCGGCCGGAACAACCTCGCCGAGGTGCAGTTCACCTGGCGCGACGGCGATGCCAAGTCCGTGATCCAGTCGCTGTGGTGGCACCTCGCCCAGGAGCCGACCGGCGCCCCGCTGACCCGGCTGTCCGTACCGCTCGACATCGGCCAGCCTCCTTCGCTGCCGGTGGAGGACCTGCCCGTCCTCTACCACGACCGCACCCTGGAGGAGGGCGACGCGGACAGAGGCCAGGTACGGGACGTCGCCGAACTCCAGAAGGACCTCCAGGAGTTGGGGTTCCTCATCGTCCGCACGCGCGACGGCGGGTACGGCCGGTTCGTGCGGTGGGCGGTGCGCGAACTCCAGACGTACGCGAAGGGCGGGCGGGTGGCGAGGGTCGCCTCCGCCTTCACCCGGCTGCGTACGGCCGTGACCGGCGCGCAGACCACGCTGCGGGTGGACAGCTCCGAGGGGTTTCCCGCCGCGCCCTTCGTGGTGCGGATCGGCTACGAGAACGTCCTGGTGAACCAGGTCGCGGGCAGCGAATGGACGGTGCAGCGGGCCGGGCATGACACCGCCGCCGCCGAGCACCCGGTGGGCGAGGGTGTCACCTGGCTGCCGTACGACACGTCCGTGGGCGAGAGCGAGCAGTGGTACGGCTACGCCTCCGCGCTGGAGAGCGTCGCGGTGCCGGAGGAGCGGCGCTACACCGGTCATGTCAGCGGGGTGGTGGACGCGGGCACCCGCGAGATCATCGCGCGCTGGAAGGCGAACCGCTGGCGCTGCCCGGTCGTCGCCGAGTCGTGGTTGACGAATGCCTCAACGGCGAAGGCCGGCCTCCAGCGTCTCAAAGCCGTGACCGGTGTCCCCGTCCGGCTGGGCGACAACATCTGGCACTGGGACGACCCCGAGGCAGCGGAAGGCAGCGGTGTGATCCGTACCTTCGTCAGGGACTTCTCCGACCACTGGGCCCGCCCCGCCACGCGGCCCGAGGGCAGCACCGACCGCGACCGCGCCACCATCATCGGCGGCCACGAGCGCTATCTGGACCCGGAGAAGGAGTCCGACTCCGACCCCATGGCCAAGCGCGGCGGGCCGCTGGGCGGGCCCGACAAGAACGCCAGCTGGCCCGAGGTGGAGATCACCACCGAGCTGCTGACCGGAAACGCCCCGGGTGCGCTCGACGCGGCGGGCCGGGCGACCTTCCGGGTGATACGCGCGGTGGCGGAGGTGGAGAGCACCGGCTACGTCGACTCCGTGAACGGCTACGACAACGCCTTCACCTCGATGGGCCTGATCCACTGGACGGTCGGCAACCGCACATGGATGAAGATCAAGAAGGAGCCCGAGGACCCTGTCCGCAAGCCCCTGGAGGAGTGGAAGGTCGAGAGCGGGGAGTTGTGGGCGCTGCTGGCCTACCTGCGCACCCGCGACGCGGATTCCTTCCGGCGGGTGATCGGCCATGCGGGCATCGGCGTGGACCGTACCTGGACCGCCGACGGCCACCGGCCCGCTCCCGGTGAGACCTTGCTCCCCTGGGTCAGCGACCTGCGCAAGTACGAGGCCCGCGGTACCGCTACGGATCGCGGCGGAACCGCCCGGCCGCTCAGCGGCTTCACCGCGCCCCCGGGCAGCCGTGTGCCGACCTACGGCCAGTACGCGGAACACGAGTTCTTCAGAACCTGGCACTGGTTCTACCGCTGGACCATGGCGTGCCGCACGGAGGCCTCCTTCCAGAGGGCGATGTGGGACCTGGCCCGGATGCGGCTGCGCGGCATCATGAGCGCCGCCTGGAACGCGACCGGCCCGGAGGCCGACAATCCGTATCCGATGGACGCGGGCGTCACCGTCGGCCAGGTCTTCCGCTCCGAGAAGGCCCTCGCGCTCGTGTACCGCTGGCACGTCCTCGGGCCGGCCTTTGTGATGCGGGCCGGCGGCACGGGTTGCAGCTCACCGCGCCTCCAGCGGATCGTTGCCTCGGCCGTCGCCCACTCCGCCGCCACGGGCGACGGCCTGGTGTGGGGCACCGACCCCGCCCGCTGGGGCGACGCCGCACATCAGCAGGCTCTGGCGGACGCCATCCTCCGGAAGTACCCCTGCCCCTCCGGCGCGACCGGCGATCCGCACCCGGCCAACCACGGCGACCACAAGGGCCAGAGCAATCGCGGGCACACCCTCCGGCTGGTCGAGGCCTGGCCGTCCTGGTACGCCCCGGGCGCGACCCCGGCGGAGCAGACCCGGCGCAATCCCCGCAACTTCCAGCTCCGCCTGGGCGACTTCCCGGCGGGCGAGGCCACGCTGCGGACCTCGACCGACTTCATCCTCGACACCTCCGGCCTGCCCGCGGCTGTCGCAGAAGGGACACCGTGATGACTGCCCCGACCGAACCGCCCGCCCTGCCGGGCATACCCGAACCCGGCGACGGCAACGCCCAGGCGCTGCTCGTCGACGAGGTCCGGCTGCTGCTGGCGCCGCTGCTCGACGCGGCCGGCAACGGATGGCACCGGGACGCGCTGCTCGACGCGCTCGGCTGGGACCTCGCGGCGCTGCCCGGCGGGGACAAGGATCTCGCCGCGTGGCTCACGGACATCGCCGGCGCGGTGACGCGACTCGTGGAACTGGCCGAGGACCCGCCGGACTCGCTGGACGATCTCGTGCGGGTCTTCTCGGCGACCTCCGCGGCCTTCTCGGCCGTACGAGCCCTGCCCGCGTCCCTGGCCGCGCTCGACGCCGCCGCCCTGGCCAGGGACGTACTCGACCATCTGGTGATCGGTCATCTGCTGCGCCACCACCCGGTCCTGCACCACTGCCTGGTGCTGCTCGGCGTGATCGTCCCGGCCGCCGACGCCGCCGTGGAGCCGGGCATCGTCGTCGGTGGCGCGGCCGTGCGCCGTCCGCTCGGGCGGGCCCGGGTGCACCCCGGGCGTCTGGTCGACCTGGTCGCCGACCCGCTCGGCACGCTGCGCGAGGTGTACCTCCCCGAAGCCTCGTTCCCCGGCGGCCTGGCCACCGAGGCCGCCGCCGACGCGCTCGCCGGCACCTTGCTGCCGCGCCTGGGCGCGCTGCTGCGCGCGCTGGGCGTGGACGCCCTGATCGGACTCGGACCGGACGACGACCTCGCGGGGCTGGGCTTCGACGCGGACAGCGTCCGGTTGGGCCGCCGCATGCTCAGCCTCACCCACCAGGCCGGGGACCCGGCGCTCGGCGCCGAGCTGAACCTGACCCTCGGCCTGGCCTCCGAGGAGACCGGCGGGCTCGGTGTGGTGGTCGTCCCCAGCGGCGCCGTGGTCATCGAGCAGCTGCTCGGGCACTGGGGCCTGCGGGTGGACCTCTCGGCCGCCGGGGAAGGGCTGGCCGTCGGGCCGCACGGCGTGACACTGGGCGACGCCTCGCCGCCCCACGCCCGGCTGAGCGCCGAACTGCGCCGCCTCGCCGACGGCGGTCCCGCGCTGTGCCTGGGCTCCGCCACCGGAACCCGGCTGGAGATCGGCGAGGCCCGCTTCTGGCTGACCGCCGAGGCCCTTCCCGCCGACGGCGCCACCGGCGCCGAGGCCGGCACCGAGGTCGAGATCGGCCTGGCGGCGCAGCGGGCCGCGGTGGTCGTCGCCCCCGGTGACGGCGACGGTTTCCTGGCCCAGGTGCTCCCCGCCGACGGGCTGCGCGCCGAGTTCGCCCTCGGCCTGGTCTGGTCGCGCCGCAAGGGCCTGCGCTTCGAGGGCGCGGCGGCGCTGGAGGCCGCGCTGCCCGTGCACCTCACGCTGGGACCGCTGGAGGTCCAGGGAGTACGGCTCGCCCTCGGCGTGGACGACGAGGGGCTCCGGGCCGGCGTCACCGGCACCGTGAGGGTCGCCCTCGGACCGGTCACCGCCGTCGTCGAACGGATGGGGCTGGCGCTGGAGTTCAGCCCCGCGCCCGACGGTGACGGCGACCTCGGCCCGTTCTCCCTGGACGCCGCGTTCGTGCCGCCCACGGGCGCCGCTCTGAAGATCGCGGCCGGGCCCGTGACCGGCGGCGGG
The DNA here is from genome assembly GCF_035961655.1 of Streptomyces sp. NBC_01317. NCBI lineage: Bacteria > Bacillati > Actinomycetota > Actinomycetes > Kitasatosporales > Streptomycetaceae > Streptomyces > Streptomyces sp. NBC_01317. The sequence continues at coordinate 591,628 of NZ_CP108393.1, forward strand.
TATCTCTCCTTCGACACCGACAAGGAGCAGTACGCCGGGGTACTGGCCCTGGACCTCAAGGGCATCTCGCTGAAGGCGGTCGGCCTGCTGACCACCCGGATGCCGGACGGCTCCGAGGGCTTCTCCCTGCTGGTCGTGATCAGCGCCGAGTTCACTCCCGTACAGCTCGGATTCGGCTTCACCCTCAACGGAGTCGGCGGTCTGATCGGCGTCAACCGGTCGGTCGACCTGGAAGCCCTGCGGACCGGGGTACGCACGGGGGCACTGGACTCGCTGCTCTTCCCGGAGGACCCGCTCGGCCGCGCCCCCGAGCTGGTCGCGACGCTCGGCGCCGTCTTCCCCGCGACCCCCGGACGGCATGTCGTCGGCCCGATGGCCCGGATCGGCTGGGGTACGCCCACGCTGCTCACCATCGACGTCGGGCTGTTGCTGGAGCTGCCCACCCCCCTGCGTCTCGCCCTGCTCGGGCGGCTGCGGATGGCGCTGCCGACACCGGAGGCGGCCCTCGTCGTCGTCAACGTCGACATCGTCGGGACCGTCGACTTCGAGCGCGCCGAGGCGTCCGTGGACGCCTCGCTCCGCGACTCCCGCATCGCGGCGTTCGCCCTCACCGGCGATCTGGCCATGCGCGCCTCCTGGGGAGAACGGCCCTCCTTCGTGCTGGCCGCGGGAGGATTCCATCCGCGCTTCCAGCCGCCGCCGGACTTCCCCCGGCTCAAGCGGCTCACCCTGTCGCTGCTCAGCGGCGACAACCCGCGGCTGCGCCTGGAGTCGTACCTGGCGCTGACCTCCAACACGGCTCAGTTCGGGGCCCGGCTGGAGCTGTACGCCGCCGCCCTGGGCTTCAGTGTCGAAGGCATGCTGTCCTTCGACGCGCTGGTGCAGTTCGAGCCGTTCGGGTTCCTCGCCGAGATGGTGGGGGCGCTCGCGCTCAAGTGCGGGTCCAGGACGCTGATGGGCGTACGGGTGGAGGTCATGCTGTCGGGCCCCGGCCGCTGGCACGCGCGGGGCCGGGCCCGATTCGAGATCCTCTTCTTCAGCGCCGAGATCTCCTTCGACAAGACCTTCGGATCGGCCGTCCCGGCCGCCCGGCCCGAGGGGGTGGACGTCGCCGCGCGTCTCGAAGAGGCGCTGGACGACCCGCGCAGCTGGACCGCCCAGCTCCCCGGCGCCGGGAACTCGGTGGTGACGCTCCGTCAGATCACCGATGCCGAGGACCATGTGCTGGTCCATCCGCTCGGCTCCCTGGCCGTCACCCAGCGGGTCGCACCGCTCGGTGTCACCCTCGACCGCTTCGGTCAGGCCCGGGTCTCCGGCGACCGCACACTGAATCTGACCGCGCTCCGGGTGCGCAGCTCGCCCACCGCGGAACCGGTCGGTCTGCGGACCGCCGAGACCCGTGAGTACTTCGCGCCCGCCCAGTTCCTCGACCTCGGCGACGACGAGAAGCTCGGCCGGCCGTCCTTCGAACGGCTTCCCGCCGGGTGCGCGGCCGAGCCCGCCGCCCGCTTCGGCCGCGACCTCGACGTCCTGCCGCAGGCGGAACCCGACTACGACCTGACCGTGGTGGGCCCGGCAGCCACGGCGGGGGTTTCCTCCCCGCGTACGGTCACCGCTCGCGCGGGCCTCGGAATGCCGGCCGGCGCGGCGACGCGGGTCCAGGACGGCGCCGCGCTGCTGGCCCGTACCGCCGTCTCCCCGGCCGCCCGCGCCGCCACGCGCCGTACCGGCAAACGGCGTTTCACGGCCCCGGGCCGTGCCTTGGGGGTACGGGACACCTCCTTCGCGGTCGTCGGAGCGCCGGCCGACGCGGGCGGTGCGGCCGTTACGGGTGATGCCACCGATACGGCACGGTCCGCGAGCGGCGCCCCGCTGACCTACACCGAAGCGGCCCAGCTGCGCCGGGAACTGGCCCGCCGGGCCCCGGCCTCGCCGTACACCGTCCAGCAGGCACCCGCCTCCCCCGCACGGCGCACCGACGGCCGGGCGACCGGCCCGGCCGCAGCACCCGATGCCGTGGAAGCGCTGTCCGCGCCCGCCGCACCCCCGCGCATCCGCGCCACCACCCACCGCCCCTTCGCCGGTGCCCGCGCCGGCGCGACCTCCGGAGGTGCCGGATGACCGGCGGCCTGACCTTTCTGTCCTGGGTCCGTGAGGGCCTGGCCGCCGGCGGTGTCGCCGACGACCCGCTGACCGGCCCGCTACCGGCCCGTACCGCCCTCACCCTCCACCCACGGGTCAACGAGCGCCCCGAACGGACCGTGCGGACCCGCCTGTACGGTCCGGGGGACATCACCGCCCTGGACCCCGCGCAGATCCTGCGGACCTTCCCGGCCCCCGACAGCCGCGACGCGGAGCCGCAGCTCTTCGCCGCCGTCGAGTTCGACCGTCCCGACCTGCCGTGGATGTTTTCCCCGGCCGGTGCCACCACGCGGGGACGGTTGCGCCCCTGGCTGGTCCTGGTCGTCGTGGAGGCCGCCGGAGCCGTCCTCGACACCGCCCCCGGCGGCGGGCTGCCCCGGCTGGTCTGCTCCCCCGCCGAACTCCCCGACCTCGCGCACTCCTGGGCATGGGCGCACGCCCAGGTCACCACCAACGCCCCCACCGGGGGCACCGCCTACCCGGAGGAGGTGAACGACCTGCTGGCCCACGCGCCCGAGCGCACCCTGTCACGGCTGCTGTGCCCGCGCCGGCTGGAGCCGGAGACCAGTTATCTGGCCGCCGTCGTCCCCGCCTTCGAGGCGGGCCGGCTCACCGGCCTCGGCAAGGCGCTGCCCGCCGCCGACCGGGCGGAACTGCGGCCGGCCTGGCCGCCGGTGCCCGGCGCCGAGGAGCCCTGGCAACTGCCCGTGTACCACCACTGGTTCTTCGGCACCGGCCTGGACGGCGACTTCGAATCCCTGGTCCAGGCCCTCACCCCGCGCGCCCTGCCCGGCGACGTCGGCACCCGCCCGCTCGACGTCGGCCGGGCCGGTGACGGGCTGCCCGCGCTGCCGCCCGGCGGCCCGGGACGGCTGGTGGACCTCCAGGGCGCGCTGCGTACGGCGGGCACCGAACCGCTTCCCTGGCACGACGCCACCGCCGCCGCGTTCCGCGCCGCGTACAGCCGCGTCCTGGACGGCGGACCGCCGGGCGCGGCCGGCGAACCCGAACTCGCCCCGCCCGTCTACGGCGCCGCGCAGGCCGGCGGCCCCCACGCGCGGACCCCCGGCGGCGGGACCCGGCTGCCGGGACCGCAGGCCGGGCCGTACTGGCTGCGCCAGCTCAATCTGGACCCCCGCCACCGTGCCGCCGCCGCCCTGGGCGCCGAGGTCGTACGGCACCACCAGGAGGATCTGGTGGCCGCCGCCTGGGACCAGGCCGCCGATCTGCGCCGCGCCAACGACGCCCTGCGCCAGGGCCAGTTGGCCCGTACCGTCTCCGACAGTCTGCACCGCAGGCTCGCCCCGCCACCGGGCGACGACCTCGCGGACGCCCGGCTGCTCCAGATCACCGCCCCCGCCCGTGACCTCGCGGGGTACGGCTCCGGCACCGCCGCCGGCGAGGTCGACCGCAACCGCGAGGCCGCCGCGGCGCTCACCCCGGCCTTCCGCCGGCTGCTGCGCCCCGGCGGCCCGCTGGCCGCGCGCACCGGCGCGGCGGCCGACACCGGCAGCGCCGGCCTCGCGGCCCAGCTGACCGGCCGCCAGGCCACCGCCACGCCGCCGCTCCCCCCGCCGGCCGGCGGGGCGTCCGTGGAGGACGTGTCCGGCTCCGAGACCTTCGGCCGGATCTCCGCCGACCGGCTGACCCGCCGGGGCTGGGAGGACGACCTCCCAGGACCGGCCGAACTGCCCGCCTCCCTGGTCCCCGACATCCGGTTCCTGGGCGCGGTGATGACGACCCGTCTGTTCGCCACCACCCATGACGGCCGGGTGCTCTCCCGCTTCACCTCCTCCCAGGGGACCGTCGGCTGGACCGATCACGGCACCCCGCCCGGCACCACCGCCGTCGGCCCGCCCACCGCCGTCCGCGATCTGCACGCCTTCGTGGTGGGCGCCAACGGGAGCCTGTACCGCCTGGGGTGGGACGGCGACCGCTACGTCTGGCACGACCACGGCCGGCCGCCCGGCGGGCCGCTCGACACCGGCTCGCGCCTCGGATCGGTCGCCCGGAACGAGCGCCGGGTTCCCGGCGGGACGGGCCAGAACGGCATCTACGACAGCGTCTACGGCCTCGCCGCCGGCCAGTTGTGGGAGCTGAAGTTCCTCGGCTCCCTGTGGATCTGGGTCGGACTGGGCACACCGCAGGGCAAGACGCTGACCGGGGTCCCGGCCGTGCTCCACCCCTGGGGTGTCTCGGCCGTCGCCACCGACGGCTCCCTGAACATGTACAGCGCCAACGCGGACGGGGTGTGGAGCTGGCTGGGCGTCGGCCGTCCCGCCGCCGGCTTCGACCCGTACGAGATCCCCGTACGCAACACCGCCTCCTTCCTGGTGGGCCACATGGCCAAGGGCAGGGACGGCAAGATGTACGGCTGCCGGTTCGGCGGCCTCATGATCTACGAGTGGTACGCCGTCCGTGAAGAGGTCGGCCACACCCTCGGCTCCATCGGCGACAGCCGGGCCGTGACGACCACCAGCAGCCCCGGCGTCGGGGTGTGCACCGGTGGCACCGACTGGAGTGAACCCGGCGGACGGGCGCCCGGCGCCGCCGGGGCTCCCCTCTACGCCGTGCTCCAGGGCTCGGTCGTGTGGGCCGTACGGGACGGTCTCCTGCTGCGGCTCGATCTCGACGCGGCGACGCCCGCCTGGCAGCAGCTGGACCGCACGGCCTTCTGCGGGCGCGGCGCCCTCACCGCGTATCCGCCGCGTGACATCCGCTGGCGTCCGCGCCTCGGCTTCCGCTCCAACCTGCTGCTCGGCAACGTCTCCGAGAGCGGCGCGCGGTACCGGGCCGGCCGGAACACCGACTTCGACGGGAAGGCCGAGAGCTGGACCCAGCCGTCGCCCCTGCCCGCGCCGGTGGACGCCACCACCGCCATGGGGTTCGCCCTCGCCGCCGCGGACCTGGACCCGCCGGCCGCCGGCCGGGAGCCCTCCCCCGACCTGGTGGCCTTCTGGATCCAGGACCACCCACTGGGCAACTTCGGCATGTACAGCGTGGGCCGGAGCCTCAACTCCGAGGGTGTACCGGCCTCCTGGTCGCCGGCGCAGCAACTCCCCGTCCCGATGAGCACGTCGTACGGCGCCACCGGCGCCCTCAGCGCGAAACACGTCGTCCTGGGCGGCACGGCCACGCTCGCCGATCTCGACAACGACGGCAAGCAGGAACTGCTGGTCGTCCATCTCGCCGGGACACCCGGCAACCAACGGCTGTTCCTGCGGATCGGCTGGGCCCTGGACCCCGTCACCGGCACGGCCACCGGCGGCTGGACCGACTCCGAGGAGATCCCCTGGCCCGGCCGCCCCTCCGACACCGCGCCCGCGGTCCTCGGCATGGGCCTGGCGGTCGCGGACCTCGACGGCGACCTGCGCCCCGAACTCGTGGTCATGCTGATGGAACAGACCGGCGGCGGCGGCTCGGCCACCGTCACCGGCTCCTACCGGATCGGCTGGAACATCAACGCCCGAGGCCGGATCGTCGGCCCCGCCGGCGGCGGTTCGCCGTGGAGCAACGTCCGTACGATCCCGGGCTCGTTCGGACCGAGGATCGCCGGGGCCGGCCTGGCCGTCGCGGACTTCTCGGGCAACCAGCGCCCCGATCTGCTGGTGTTCACCGTGGACGACCCCGACGGCGCGAACCGCGCCTCCTACCGGATCGGCGCCGACGTCAAGGACGGCACCGCCACGTCCTGGAGCACTCCGATCGCCGCCCATCCCGGGGGTTCCTTCGGGTCCTCGGGGCGCGGCGCGGCGGTCTGCGTCACCGATCTGCCGGGCAACACCCTGGCCCACAAGCGCGCCATCGCCGCGAACTTCCGTACCGCCGCCACCGCCCACCAGACGGCGCTGCTCGCGGCCCAGACCCACGCTGTCCGGCACGACGAGCCGCGGCTCGCCCTCAGCGGCCTCGCCGACGCCGTCCACTCGGCGGTCGATCCCGAGAAGACGGTCACCGCGCGGGTCACCGCCCGGCTGGAGGGCCTCGACCTCGACGGCGCCGGACTCCGCGACCCGCTGGGCCCGTTGCTCGCCCCGCCGTACTTCCCGCAGCCCATGGCCGAACTGCTGACCGAGCTGGGCCAGGACCATCTGCTGCCCGGCGTCGAGCGCGTCCCGCCCGACACGGTCACGCTACTGCGCACCAACCCCGCCTTCGTCGAGTCGTTCCTGACCGGCGCCAACCACGAGCTGGGCCGCGAACTGCTCTGGCGGGGCTTCCCCACCGACCGTTCCGCCACCGCCTTCCAGCACTTCTGGGACGCCCGGGGCACCACGGACCCCGGCACCGAGCCGCCCGACGTCCCGCCGCTCGCCGCGTGGCCGCGCCGCGCCCGTCTGGGCACCGTCGCGCACGGTCCCGCCGGGGGCGAGGCCGTGGTGCTGCTGCTCCGCGGCGAGGTCGTACGCCGCTACCCCGCCCTCGGTCTGCACGCGCGCCGGGCGCTCGCGCCGGCGGCCCCGGGGGGCCCGCCCCGGCTCGGCGCCCAACGGATGGACCCGGTCTTCTCCGGCGCCCTGGAACCCGATGTCCTCTACTTCGGCTTCCCTCTCACCGCCGCCGAGGTACGGGGCGGTGGCGCGGGCGGCGACCCCGGGTGGTTCTTCGTCTTCGAGGAACATCCCGGCGTCGCCCGGTTCGGCCTCGACGCCGTACCGGAGCACAACGCCGCGTACGGGGGCGCGCCGGGACACTGGCGGGCCGTCAGCTGGGCGAGCGTCGCGGCCGGGAAGGCCGAACTGGACGCGCTGCGGTACGCCCCGCTGGCCCCGCCGTTCGGCGAGGCGACCCGTCCCCTGCGGCCGGCCCCGGTCCCGCCGGGCCAGAGCCCCGTACCGCCAGGGAGCCCGGGGGCGGAGCCCGCCCTGGCCACCTGGGCCCACAACTCCGCCCACATGGCCCACATCACCCTCCAGCAGCCGGCCAGGGTCGCCTTCCACGCCACCGACCTGCTGCCGTCCTTCGGCGCCGGCCGCCGGATCACCCACGTACGCAAGCGCGCGCCCGGCAGCGACCGGGTGCTGGTACGGGAGCTGGCCGGACCCGACCCGGCCGGCGGCTGGTGGCGGCTGACCGCCGCCCAGGTGATCGCGGCCGTCGAGAACCGCGAGAGCTTCTACGTGGAGGGCGCGCCGGGCCACCGCGTCGCCGTGCGCGTCGCGCACGACGCCAACGGCGTCAAGCGGCTGCGTACCGACAGCGACGGTGACACGGCGGACAACCTGCTGGAGCTGCCCTCGATCCCGCCCGGCGCGGGCCTGCCGCCGCAGTACTCCGCGCACGGCCCGCACAACACAGCGACGGCCGCCGCCGCGCGCGTGGCGGACTCGGCCGACGCCGACGCCGACGCCGACGCCGACAACGCCGCCGACAACGCCGCCGAGGCCGCCGCCACCCCGACCCTTTCCGCCTCCACCCCGACGGACGACGATGCCTGAGACGACCTGGAACCTCTCCGCCCAGTACCCGGTGCTGCTCCTCCCGGTCCGGCTGGAGACCCGCTTCACCGAGAGCCAACTGCTCGTCCGTATCTATCCCGACGAACTCCACATCGACTCCCACGAGCCGCCGCTGACCGCCGACGAGGACCTGTGGGGCAGGCACTACTGGACGTCCGTCTGGGCCGCGCGCGGCGACGAGCCCGACGAGCACGCGGCGTGGGACGCGCTCGCCGAGCGGTACGGCCACGAGCGCGCCGCCTGGATCGCCCGCGTCCTGGAGCCGCTCAACCCGGGGGAACGCGGCCTGCCGGACCCCCGCCCCCGGTTCCCCGTGCTCGGTGCCCCGCGCAGCGGCTCCTGGACCATGCGCGCCGTGGCCCGCGCCCTGCCGACCCGGTGGACCGTCACCGGCTTTCCGCTCGACGCGGCGCAGGTGCCGGTACGGGTCACCGCGGCGGCCGACGTCCCCCTGCCGCTGACGGTGGGCCCCGAACCCACCGCGGACCTCACGGCGCTCGACCCGGCGTCCCCGCCCGTCGACGACGCCACGCGGTGGCTGGTGGACTTCGCCGCCGCCGAGGCCGTCGGCATGGCCGTACGGCTGCCCCGGCGCGTCGGCGCCCTCGACGGCTACCGGCGGCTGGTGGCCCACGGGGTACGGCACACCGACGCCACCACGGGACCCGCCAGCGCGGCGGCCGAGCTGAACGACCTGCTCGAGGCCCAGTTCCACACCCGGGGTCTCGGCTTCGTCCCGCCGGGCGCCGCCAGCAACAACACCGCGACCGCCACCTCCGTACACAGCCGGACCGATCCGGGACAGCGCGCCGCGCTCCAGGTCCGCCACGGTGACGCCGCGCCCACGGACCCCGACGCGGGCTTCCCGCGCCTGCGGCTCGCCCTCGGCCTGTCCCCCACCGCCACCGGCGACCCGGGGCTGCCCGCCGCGGGGAGCGCCGGAGCCCTGGCCCGTGCCCGCTTCGCCGGCCGGACCGAAGAGCGCGCCGCCCGCGCCATGAACACCGCCCTGTGGGGCGCCACCTGGGGATATCTGCTCAGCCAGCTCACCGCGGGCCGGTTCACCGACGAGCAGATCCGAGGCGCCCGCGAGCATGTCATCAGCCATCTGCGCCCCGGCGGGCCGCTGCCCGCCCTCCGGATCGGCGCCCAGCCCTACGGAGTGCTGCCCGTCCTGCCGCTCGCCCGCTGGAGCGAGGTCGAGGGGGCCGCCTTCGGCCGCCACCGGCTGAACCCGGCCGTCGTCCCCTTCCTCCGCCGCCTCCGTACCAGCCTGTGGGAACGCGCCGTCGCCGACCCGGCCGCCGTGCCCCGCGTCACCCGGGGCGCACAGCCCATGGAGACCGTCGCCCGCATCCTGGCGATGGCGCCCACGGCCCGCCGTGTCCACGCCCGCAGCGCCCTCGGGACCGACTACGTCACCGCGCTGTGGCGCTTCGGCGAGCTGAACCTCAACGACCAGTGGCGGGAGGATCTCAGCGCCGCCTCGGCCGCGCTCGCCGGCCGGTTCGGCCTCGCGCCCTTCGACGTCCGGCTGGGGCGGCTCGTCCACGCGCGCGAGTCGTTCCCGCTGGACGCCCCCTGGGTGCTCGCCCCCGAAGGCACCCAGGACGGGGAGCCCGCCCAGTACCTCGCGCGGCTGGGGTCCACCACCCGTAACCCGCTGGACCTCTTCGCCGAGCCCCAGCTGGGCGGCGCCGCCGGCACCCCTCTGCTCTACCGCCTCACCCGGCACTCCCTGCTCACCGAGTACGGCATCGCCGCGACCCGCATCCAGGGATACGGCCCCGGCACCGGGCCGGAGGCGGAACTCGTCGACCTGGACGCCCTGGAGCCCACCCCCACCCTGGTGCGCAGGCTCAACCAGTCGGCGGACCGGGGCGTGCCCGTACGGTTCCTGTTGTACGGGTCGGGCACCGGCGACGCCCGTACCAGCGATCTGATGGAGACGGCCGCCGCCCTGCGGACGCTGGCCGGTACCGAACCGGCCGACCTGGAAAGGCTGTTGGCCCAGCAGCTGGACTCCACCTCGCACCGGCTGGACGCCTGGATCACCTCGCTGGCCGCCAAGCGCCTCGACTGGCTGCGCCGGCCGGCCGAACAGGGCGGGCGGCCCACCGGCACGCATCTGGGCGGGTACGGCTGGGTCACCGACCTGACACCCCGTCAGCCCTCGGCGCCGGTGCCGCCGGCGCGGTACCCCCGCGCCGAGAGCGGCCCGCTGCTGCGGGCCCCCTCCGACACCGCCGCCCCCGTACACGCGCCGTCGCTCTCCCACGCCACCACCGCCGCGGTGCTACGCTCCGCCCAGCGGGCCCACGGCGACAGCCCCGGCGGGCCGCTCGCCGTGGATCTCAGCTCCGCCCGGGTACGCACCGCCGCCTGGATCCTCGACGGCGTCCGCCAGGGCCGGCCCCTCGGGGCCCTGCTCGGCGCCCGCCTCGAACGCGCCCTGCGCGACCATCCGCTGCCCGCGCTCGCGGCCTGGACCGACCGCTTCCGGGCCCTCGCCCCGATCCACGCCACCAGCGTGGACACCGCGGGCACCGCCCGCGAGACCGTCGCCGCCCACGACCTGGTGGACGGTCTCACGCTGCACCGCCGCCGCGCCGCTCGGCAGCTGGATCTGGTACGGGACGTCGGCGTCCCGGCCACCGCCACCGCCGAACTCGCCGCGCTCACCGAGGTCCTGGACGACCTGGACGACGCCGTCGACTCCGTCGCCGACACCCTCCTCGCCGAAGGCGTCCACCAAGCCGTCCTCGGCAACCCGCTCAGGGCCGGCGCCACCCTGGACGCCATGGCCAACGGCGAGGCGCCACCGCCCGAGCCCGAGGTGCTGCGTACCCCCATCGGCGGGGACGCCGTCACCCACCGCGTTCTGGTCCTGCTCGGCCCCGACGGCGCCGCGCGGGACCGCTGGCCCGCCACGCCCGCCGCCCGCGCCCTCCAGGCGCGCAGCGCCGCGGATCCGGCGCTCGACGGCTGGCTCTCCCGGCTGCTGCCGCCGCCCGCCGAGGTCAGCGTCGGCGCCCGCCTCTCGGACGGGACCACGGTCGCCGTCCCGCTCACCGGCCTGCCGCTGGCCCCACAGGACTGGGCGGCCCTGGCACCCGAACCAGCGCCGGACGCCTCGCCGCGGGACGGCGACCTCGGGGGGACCGGGCTCGCGGGCAGTGACCTCGCCGCGCATCTGCTGCTCCACGCCACCGCCGCCGTCGCGGGCAGCGGACGTACCGTCACCGGCCTGGTGGCGCACGGCCCTCGGGCCGCCGGCCTGGCCGCGCTGCTGGAGGCCGCGCGCGCCGCCCGCGACCTGCTCCGCTCGGCGCGCCCGCTGACCGCCGCCGACCTCACCCTGCCCGAACAGCCGCCCGCCACCCCCGTGCCCGCCGACCCCTCACTCGTGGCCCGCGCGGCGGCCGTGCGTGCCATCCTGCGCACCGCGCTCGCGGACGTCTCGCAGAGTGCCGACCCCGCCCGGCTGCGGACCGGCCTGGTCGCGGCCAACCTGCTGGGCGTCCCCGGCGTCGTACCACCGCCGCCCCCGCCCCCGGGCGCTCCCGCCGAACAGACCGGCGCCGACGTCCAGTTGCTCGCCGCCCTGTCCGCCGCGGCCCTCCCCGGGCTGGCGCGGCGCGCCAAGGAGGCAGACGACCTCCAGCAGCAGGTCGACACCGGACACCTCGACGCCACGACGGCCGCACCCCGCGTGCTGGCCGCCGCCCTGGGCCCCGATCTGCTGGTGCTGCCCGCGTTCACCCCGTCCGCCACCAACCCGGACACCTTCCCCCAGCTCCACGCCTCCTTCCAGGCCAGTACGGCGCTCCAGGACGGCGATCCGCTCGCCGCCGCCGCACACCTCAGCGGCCTGGCCCGGGTCCGCCGCGGCCTCGACCGGCTCACCACGACACTCGGTTACGCGGAGGCGCTGCACACCGGCGACAGCCTCACCGTGAGCGTCGCCCAGCTGCCCCACGTCCGGAACGACCGCTGGGCCGCACTGCCCGGCGCCACCGGAGGCAGCCCCGGCAACCGCCTCGCGCTGGCCCTCCATCTGTCCGGCACCGACTCGCTCGACGGCGCCGTCCGGGGCCTGCTGGTGGAGGAGTGGAGCGAAACCGTCCCGCGCACCACGCAGACCACCGGCCTGGCCGTGCACGCGGACAGCCCGGACGCCGCCGCTCCCCAGGCCCTGCTGCTGGCCGTGCCACCGGACGGGCGCGCGCTGTGGGACTCCGCGCTGATCGAGGAGACGGTCGTGGAAGCCCTGGACCTGGCCCAGCTGCGCGCCGTCGACCTGGAGGCCCTGCACCCCGTCGATCCCGACGCCATGACGGACATCGGGCAGTTGCTGCCCGCGGCCGTACTCGCCACCAACGTCTCGTCCACCGAGGTCGCCTCGACCGACTTCACCCGGGGGCTCACCGGATGACACCCGCCCGGCCGGCACCCGGTCCACCGGCACACGCCGCTCCTCCCCCGCCCGCTCCCACCGCCCTGCCCGTCACCGCGTACGCGAGGTAGCAGATGCCTTCCATCACCAGCTGGACCCGACTCGAACCCCGCGCCCGCTCCGGCGATCTGCGGCCCGCCCTGGAGGCCCAGATCCACGACCCGTTGTGGCTGCTGGCCCGCCAGTGGCAGTTCGGCGAATACCTCGGGGACGACGCCGGCTCCCCCATCTGGGTCCGGGTACGCGGCCAGTCCGACGCCCTGAGCGCCTACCGCCCCGGACCGCTGCCCGCCACCGGCTCGCCCGGCGCCCCCCAGGGGTACGACGCCGGAACACCCCTGGAGGCCCTCGCCGAGCGCGAGGCCGCCCCCGCCACCGACCTCCGCGCCGCCGCCGAGTCCGGCCAGCACCTGCTGCGCCTGCTCGACGCGGCAGGACAGGGCGCGGCCTCCGCCGCCGTCCTGCGCACCTGGCCACTGCCCGGTCCCGACGCACCCGGCGCCTGGCCGGTCACCACCGCCGTACGCCGCTTCCTCACCGTGATGGGCGGGCGCGCCCCGCACGGACACACCGCGGCCGACGCGCTCCGTACGGCGCTGGCTTCGGGCACCGTACCCGCGGCCCTCGGCCTGACGCCCGCTCAGGTCCAGGCCGCCGTACCGGTCCTGCGCACGTGGCTGATCTGGCACGACGCACGGTTCACGGCGGCCGCCGCCGAGCGGGAGGCATGGCAGGCGGACCGGCTGGAGTACCGCTTCTCGGTCGGCGCGGACGTGGGCGGCCCGCTCACGGACCCGGACAGGGCCGGTACGGAGGTCACCCTGGACGCCCCCGGGTATCCGGGCGGCCGTCTCGACTGGGCCGACTTCACCGCCACCGGGCCCACAGGTCTGTCCCCGAAGCCCCGGCGCACCGAGCTGACCACGACGGTCTTCCCCGCGCCCGCGGCCTTCCCCGGGATGCCCGCCCGCCGCTACTGGGAGTTCGAGGACGCCCGGGTCACCCTCGGCGGCGTGGACAGCGCCCCCGACGACCTGGCCAGGATGCTGCTGGCCGAGTTCGCCACCGTCTACAGCAACGACTGGTACGTCGTCCCGCTGGAGATTCCCGCCGGGACACTCACCACGCTCAGCTCCGTCGTCGTCGGCGACACCTTCAGCTCCGTCCTGGGCGGCCCCACCCTGATGCCACCGCCCGGCGGGGGAGCGGGCGACGCCCACTGGTCGATGTTCACCCTGTCCACGTCCGCCGGAGGCCGCCACCCGGCCTTCCTGCTCCCGCCCGCCACCGCGGCCGGACTGGAGGGCGAGCCTCTGGAAGAGGTCCTGTTCGCCCGCGACGAGGACGCCAACCAGGCGTGGGCGATCGAACGTACCGTCACCGACACGGCGGGCTCCCCACTGGACCGTACCCGTATCAGTGGCCCCGCCCCCTCGCCCGTCTCCTTCGCCAAGGGCACCCTGGGCTACCGGCTGGCCACGGAGGTCCCCGAACACTGGATACCGCTGCTCCCCGTCGAGATCCGGCCGGGAGCCGTACGGCTACGGCGCGGTCATCTGACGCGGCGCCGGCCGGACGGCGGGCGGGAGCCCGTCCTGCCGCTGGGACGACTGCTCACCCCGGGCCGGCAGCTGGACATCCGCGAGGAGGAGGTTCCGCGCGAGGGCGCGGCCGTCACCCGCACCTGGCAGTACGCACGGGGCGCGGACGGGCGGGCCCGGCTGTGGGTCGGGCGCCGCAAGCGCACCGGGCGCGGCGAGTCGTCCAGCGGCCTGCGGTTCGACTCCCTCGTCGAGGGGACCGACCCCGGTCCCTCCCCGACGGGCTGACCGACGCGGTACGTACGGGCCAACCGGCCATACCAACATGACCTGCCGGGCATCGCCACCCGGGCCGTCGCGGCATTGGGCCGGACGGCCCACCCGGTGGGGCCATCCGGGTGAGAACGGGCGTTTCCCGGGCGGGAACGGGCCTCACCGGGGTGTGCCCGTGCCATGAAGGTATCCAGCCGGGGAAACAAGCCCGGAGTTCATCGACAGCAAGAGGTAACCGTCATGAGCGCACCGACCATCGGGCACCGGGCCATCTCCGTGCTCGCCGGGGTTCTGCTGGCGGGGACGGCCCTGGCCGCCCCCGCCGTCGCCACGGGCCACCCGTCAGGCCCGGGCCCGGAGTCCTTCACCACGCAGGCCGAGCCCTCCGTGGCCGTCGTCCACAAGGGCCGGGTCATCGCGAGGCCGGCCGTCAACGTACGGCCGACCCCGAACACCAGCAGGCCGCCGATCGGCTCCATCCCGTACGGCACGGTCATCGAACTGGCATGCAAGAAGTCCAACGGTGAGGTCGTGGACGGCAACCCCCGCTGGTACAAGCTGCTCGGCAGGGCCGGCTGGGTCGCGGCCCGCTGGGTCGAGAACGTCACCGCGGCACCCCCCGAGTGCCCGTGATCCACTGATCGCCCGGCGCCCCCGTCCTGAGCGGCGGGGTGCCGGGCGACGTGTGTTCAGTTGTTGACGTCGTCCGAGTAGTCGTCCGCACACTGGTCCTTCTCGGACTGGCTGTTGGCGTGTTGCACGCAGTCGTTGAAGTCCTTGAACTCGTCCGAGTTCAGCAGCGACACACCGACGGTGACGATCACCGCGGAGACGATCAGTCCCAGGGCGCCCAGCACCGCGCCGACGATGGCCATCGTCCGGCGGGGCGCCCGGCCGCCACGAGCGCGGCGCGCACCGAGAATGCCGGTCACGATCGCCGCCAGGCCCAGCAGGATGCCCCCGATGACCGTCCAGAACAACACGCATGCGGCGATCCCCAGAACCAGGGCCGCGACCGCGAGGCCGTTGCTCCGCGCGGGGGCCGGTTCGGTGTGGAGCTGCCCGTCGTGGGCCGACTGCTGCGGGTAGTTGGGCAAGGCCATCGGTCTCACACTCTTCTCTTCGGCTCGTCCCGTTCGTGTCTCCCCCCTCTGCCCCCAACTGGGCTTGCACGCCTGTCCGTTCAGGGACGCGAGTGCCGTGGCGGATCCGGACCCGAGCGCTCCTCGACCTCCGCGACGAGCATCTCTCACCAAACGCCGCACACCTGACATACCGTGAACTACAGTATGTTCCTGGGCGACAACGTCCCCAGGAAACAGGAGAGATCACGTGGTTCGGAAGTTATGCCGCCTCGGCGGGCGCGGAGTTGCAGCCGTCGTCGTCGGACTGTTCAGCCTGCTCCTGCCCACTGCGGCGCAGGCCGCCGAGAACCCCGGCATTCGCTACACGACGAGTTTCCGTGACGCCGCCACCTATGACCTGCGGGCGGCCGGCAGCGGGAAGTGCCTCGACCTCCGCGGCGGGGGCCGCCCCCAACGCGGCACCGCCGTCCAGACCTTCGACTGCAAGGGCGAGCTCCACCAGCGCTTCCACTTCCAGAGCCTGGGCAACGGCAAGTTCACGATCGGCGCCTTCGGTGTGTACTGCCTCGGACCGCAGGGCGGCGGCCCCACCCCCGGCGCTCCGCTCATCCTGACGACCGGCTCCGCCTGCTCCACCTTCACCTGGAACCACCGCGCCACCCCGCAGGACGCGAACCGCTGGGAGATCGTCGAGGTGAGCACCGGGCAGTGCGTGCGCGACACCGGACGGCGTTCCCAGACCGTGCTGGGCGCCTGCGGCAGCGCCACCGCCCCGTGGCCCGAGGTGTGGGCCCCGCTATTCGCCGGGAACTACAACTACGACCGGTTCTGACGCCGGACGCCGGCTGACAGCCCGGCCGCGTCGGCCGCACCGGCCACACCGGCCGGGCTGACGCGGACCGGGCTGCCGGACCCCGCGCTCACCTCCGCGCCCGGGCAATGGTCGAGCCGCGCCGAAAGGCTGCCCGCGGCCGCCGTGTTGTCGATGACGACGAGCCCGTCGACGCTCGTCGCGTCCACGACCCAGTGGCCGGCCTCCGCGCCCGACCGGTCGCCGCCGCCATCCCCATCGCCATCCCCATCGCCGTCACCGTCGCCCTCGTGCGGCCACGGCGCGCAGTTCGAGACGTGGTTGCCGAGCACCCGGATGCCGCGGTGCACGGACCTGCCGGTGGCAGGGAAACGCGGAGGGCTGATCTGTACCGCCGGGCCGCCGAGGTCTTCGAACCGGTTGCCTCGGATCGTGCAGTCCGCCACCGGGCCCGACTCCCAGTAGCTTCCTGCCTCGCAGGTGATCAGGACGCCGGCCATACCGAGGCCCGAGAACACACAGTCCTCGATGAGGACCGGCTTGCGGGTCGACACGAGGACCCCCCGGGTCGGCAGGTTCAGGAAGGTCGAGCGCTGTACGGTCACGGCCGGCGTGCGGGTGATGTTCTCCACGGCCAACTCGCCGGGCGCCGAGGCGGCGACGGCGTCGGGCAGCGGCCCCGCGCACCGGACACGCATGCGCGTCAGGTCGTGCGCGTGGTCCCGTCCGCTCGGCCCGTCGACACCCAGCACCTCCACGTCCGTCGCGACGACGGTGCCGTCGTCCACCCGTACGATCTCGCACCGTTCGCCGGCCGCGAACTGCGGGAAGCCGGCGGTCTCCGGGTGGGGGTAGCTCAGCTCCAGTTCATCGCCGGCCACGCGGTCGACCCGCAGATAGAGACCGTGCACATTGATCGCGTCGTCGTGCGCGCCGTCGAAGCGGCAGTCCTCCACCACCACCCGGCCGCTGAGGCCGGACGCCTGCACGAAGTCGGCGAAACCGGCCGTGGTCCGGCCCGTGCCCTCCCGCGTGGCGAAGACGCAGTTCTGTACGAGGAGGTCGCCGCCGCTCTGCGCCAGCAGCCCAAAACCGTGCAGGTATCCGAAGCGCACGTCGCGGAACCGGGCATACCCGCTCTCCAGGACGAAGACCCCCGGATGGTCCCGGTCGGTGTGCCGGAGCTGGTAGACCAGCCCCTCGTCGTCCGGTACGGGAGCGTCCGCCCGGTAGTCGACGCGCAGGCCTCCGGAGGTCGCGGTGACACGTTCCACCTGCTCGAAGAGCGGGCATTCCGTTCGCCAGGTACGGCCCACCCGGGGGTCGAGCACCTGGCAGTAGTCGAGCGCCCCCTCCCCGCTCCACGCCGGATCGCCGCCGGCGGGGTCGGTCTCCCCCTGCCAGGTCACGGTGCGGCCGTGGGGACGGACATCGGTTCCCGGCGGCACCGAGAGCAGGCGGAACGGCCTGCCCCCGTCAACACCGGTCTCCCGTACGGTCACCTCCACGACGGTCGGCTGCACCATGTCGACGGCGAAGTGGTGCAGTTCGGCCCGGCCGCAGTCGATGACGGCGATCGTCGTCTGACGGCCGTGGTACTCGAACAGAGCGCCGCTGCCGTCGATCTCGACGTCGTCGAATCCCTCCAGCAGGATCCCGACGGCCTTCTCGCGGTAGCGGGGATCGGCGCCGACGGTGTTCGAGACGTACAGCTCACGACGTACCGCCGACGACGCCCGGAAGGCGTAGGTGCCGGGCGCGAAGCGGATCGTCACGGGGCCGCCCGCCCGGCGTGCCGCCGCGATCGCGTCCCGCACGGCGGGCGAGGAGTCGCGCAGTCCCGTGGGGTCCGCGCCATGGGCGGTCACCTCGACGACGTGGCGGGGCGCGGTGGTGGTCGGTACGGTCATCAGCTCGTCGTTCTCCTTGCGAGATGCCGGCCGTCGAGGGTGACGGCTCCGTGTGTCAGGTCGACGGCGGTACGGCGGCCGTGCGCGACGACGGTGACCGGTGCCCGCGCGTGCTCGCCGCGCGGGGTGAGGGTCGCGGCGGTGAGCGCCGGACGGCCGTGTTCGTCGGCGTCCCACGCGATGTCGACGCGCACACCGGGGCGTGCGACCAGCCCCCGTACCGATCCACGGGTCCAGGCCGGGGGAACGGCCGGGAGCAGTTCGATGCAGCCGGTGTGACTCTGGAGGAGTGCCTCGGCGACGCCCGCGACGTACCCGAGGTTGCCGTCGATCTGGAACGGGGGGTGCGCGGCGAAGAGGTTGGGGTACAGGCCCGCGCGCTGGCCGACCGGGTCGGGCGGGGCGGGGCGGAGCATCAGCCGGATGAGATCGGCGACCTGGTCCGGCTGCCGGAGGCGGGCGCGCAGTGCGATCCGCCAGGCGAGGGACCAGCCGGTCGACTCGTCGCCCCGGGCGTCGATCGAGGCGGCGGCGTTCGGATGCAGGTCCGGAGGGAGGCCGCGCCCGGGGTGGAGCGGCCAGAGGTGGCTGAGGTGGCGGTGGTACGGCTCCGCCGCCACCGGGTCGTCGCGCCATTCGGTGATCAGGCCGTCCCGCCCGGCCGAGGGGCCGGGGATCATCGTCCGCGCGCGGCGGACGCGGGTGAGCAGCTCGTCCGTACCGTCGCCGTCACCGTCACCGGACGCGAACTCGGCGACGGCGTCGAACAGGGCGGCGACGAGGGCGAGGTCCATCGCGGACGACCGTCCGACCGCACTGGAGCCGCCGCCGGGGGTGCGGAAGTGGTTCTCCGGCGACGTGGACGGGCTGGTGCCCAGCGTGCCGTCGTCGGCGGGAACGAGCCGGTGCAGTGCGAACTCGGCGGCGCCGCGCAGCAACGGCCGTACCCGGCCGAGCAGTTCGGGGTGGCCGAAGCGCACCAGGTCGGCCAGTTCCAGCGACAGCCAGGCTCCGGCCATCGGCCAGAAGGCCCAGGCCGGGTCGGCGTCACCCGTACCGACGGGTGGTGTGTAGGCCCACGCGTCGGTGTTGTGGTGGGCGGCCCATCCGGGTGCCGCGTACAGCTCACGCGCCGTGACGGCACCCGTCACGGCGAGTGCCTCGACGAGGTCGAGCAACGGGAGGGCGCATTCGGCGAGGTCGGTGACGCCGGCCGCCCAGTAGTTCATCTCGGTGTTGATGTTCAGTGTGTAGCCCGAACTCCACGGCGCGCGCAGTGCGGTGTTCCACAGCCCTTGGAGGGTGGCGGGCAGGCCGCCGGGCCGCGAGGAGGCGAGCAGCAGATAGCGGCCGTAGTGGAACAGCAGCACGGCGAGCCCGGGGTCGTCGGCGAGCACGTCCCCTTCGCCGGCCGCCGTCACCCGGCGCCAGGTGGCGGCGGGCGCTTCGTCGTCCGTCGTCTCCGGGTCGCCGGGCCCGCCCCCGATCCGCAGCGCGACGCGGCCGTACCGTGCCGCGTGATCGGCTCGGTGGCGTACGCGAAGGGCCGGGACACCCAGACGGAGCGCCGCTTCGGCCGTCCCGGCCGCCGCGTCCAGTACGTCGTCCGTACGCGTCGGTCGTGCGATCCCGCCGAACGTGGTGGCTGTCGCGACAACGAGGTCGAGCCGGGTCGCCGACCGCGCGCCCAGCGCGGCCGTACCGGGCGAGGAAGCGGCGGTCGCGTTGTGGGCGAGGCGCGCGTGGACGACGCCGCGCAGGGCCTCGCCCGGTGACTCGGACCATACGACCGGGTGATCGGGTTCATGCGGTGGTGGTACGTCGGACGGCATCCGGAACCGGAGTTCCGCCGTGCTGTCACCCGTCTCGCGCCGCAGGAGCGCGAGGGGGGTGGTCAGCTCGACGGTGACGTCCAGGGGCGCGTCGGCCTCGATCGAGACGACGAGCACCGAGTCGGGTGCGGACACGAACACCCGTTGGCACACACCGACTGTGCCGAGGCGGAATCGTGTCTCGACCTCGGCGTGGTTCAGGTCCAGGACACGCCGGTATCGACTGTCCTCACTCCCCCGGGTGCCGGACGTGGCCCCCGGGGACGGCGTCAGGGTGAGGACGACGTCCGCGAAGGGGAGGTAGGACTGTGCCCAGCCGGACTGCACGCGCTGGACCTCCCGGGTCGCGGCGTCGTACGCGCCCCGGGCGAGGTGGCGGCGTGCGCGCTCCAGGGCGGCCGGCCCGTCGGCGGGCGGCCGGGGGGCGCTGCCCGGCCCGCCCGACCACGCCGTTCCGTCGTTGAGTGAGATCCGCTCCCGCGCGGTGCCGCCGTGGACGAGGGCGCCGAGGCGCCCGTTGCCCAGTGGCGCGGCCTCCAGCCAGCTCCGCGCGGGGGCGTCGAAGACGATCCGGTGAAGGTCGCCCTCGCCCCGGGTCAGATCCATCCTGCGTGTCACCTTCGTCCTCGCCGTGCCGATCTCACTTCGGGGTCCTGCCTCTGGGCCCCGTTCCGGGCCTACTTCTGGCCGATGGTCTGCTTGCTCTTCTCCTGGAGCTGCTTGAACACGCTGTCGCCGACCTGGTGCTCCCAGTACTGCTGGAAGACCGGGACGACCGCCGTCTGGAGTCCGGCGCCGTTGGAGTAGTTGGCGCCGGCGCTCAGACCGCTCTTGAGGTAGTCGCTGAAGGCGGAGATGTCCATGCCCTTCGCCGCCACCTGCTTCGCCGTCGTGTCGAACACCGCCGGGATGCCGGAGAAGAAGGCCGGGTTGGCCTGCGCGGCCGCCTTCTGGCAGGCGTCGGAGGTCATGTAGGTCAGCCACTTGTAGGCGCCGTCCTTGTTCTTCGAGCCCTGCCACATGAATTCGAGGTCCCCGCCGCCCTGGATGAGGCGGTTGCCGGTCGCGCTGTCCTTGACCAGGGGCGCGACGCCGACCTTGACCTTCGAGTTGCCGGAGAAGGTGGCCACGTCCCACGATCCCTGGATCATCATCGCGACCTTGCCGCTGGTGAGCTGGTCCTCCACGCTCGTATTGGCGCCGAACTCCCCTATCTTCGGGGCGTAGCCGTCGTCGGAGAGTGAGCGCAGGTACTTCATCGTCCCGCTGAAGCGGGGGTCCGCGTACGGGATCTGGGTCGGGTACGGGAACGTGTCGCCCGCCTTCCAGCCGAGGGCGCCGGCGAAAGAGCTGAACGTCTGCGAACCGTTGGGGTCCTGCGGGGCCATGAGCTGGAAGCCGTACGTCGCCACGTGCTTGGCGTCGAAGCCGGGCTTGTCGCCGTGCACGCCGCGCTCGTCGACGGTGAGTGCCTTGACGACCTTGCCGAAGGTGCCGCCGTCGGTGGGGTTCCAGGTCAGATCCTGGATCTGCGCCTCGGTGACACCGGCCTTGGCCAGCAGGTCCTTGTTGTAGTAGATACCGGTGGCGTTCCAGTCCACGGTCAGGCCGTAGGTCTTGCCGTCGGTGCCGGTGACGGGATCGATGCCCTTGGCGAAGTTGTTCTTGTAGCCGTTCTCCTTCAGGAGCGGCCCGATCTCGGCTATCTGGTGCTGCGCGATGTAGGTCGGGTAGTACTGGCCGGAGGCCTGGAAGACGTCCGGCGCGTTGCCGGCGACGAAGTTGGCGGTCAGCTTCGTGAAGTAGTCCGGCACGTTGTAACGGGAGATCTTGACCGTGTACTTGGGGTTGGCCTGCTCGAAGCCCGAGACGCAGGCGCCCATGGCGGTCACCATGTTCGGGTCCCAGTTCCAGTAGTTGATGACGGTCCTGCCGCCGGCTGTGGTGGTTCCTCCGCTGCTGGACGAACAGCCCGTGAGGGCCGTGGCGCCGGCCACGGCGAACGCGACCAGAGCGGTGAGCGACTTTCGCTGCATTCCAGTACTCCTCGTTGAGTTGGATGTTCCGGGTGGGTGAGCCGGACGTGCGGGCACGTCGAGGTGGGCCCACCGGGACGGACGAAGTGAAGGGGGCGGCGCGCCGGTGTCAGCGGATGCCGGTGAAACCGATGGAGTTGACGATGCGCCGGCCGAAGACGACGAACACCAGGAGCATCGGCAGCGCGGCGACGAGCGTCGCCGCCATCAGCCCGCCCCAGTCGGGTGACACGGTCGGGGCGTTCTGCTGGAACGAGGCGAGCCCCACCGTGAGCGGCTCGGTGCTCTTGTCGTTCGTGACGAGCAGCGGCCAGAAGTACTCGTTCCAGGTGTTGATGAACGTCAGGATCGTCAGTGTGGTGATCGGCCCGGTCGTCATCGGGATGGTGACGGAGAACAGCGCTCTGATCGGTCCCGCGCCGTCGATCCGTGCCGCTTCGTCGATCTCGGCCGGCAGGCCGAGCATGAACTGCCGGAGGAAGAAGATGTTGAACGCCGAGAACAGCGCGCCCGGCAGGATCAGGCCGGGGAACGTGTTCAGGAGGCCGAGGTCCTTGATGAGGACGAAGTTCGGCAGCATGCTCATGATGCCCGGGACCATGAGCGCCACGAGGAACAGCGAGAACATCAGGTCGCGTCCCCGCCAGTACAGGCGCGCGAAGGCGTACGCCGCGGTGGTCGAGCAGAAGATGACGAGCACCGTCATGAGCGACGCGTACAGGGTGGAGTTGCGCAGGTAGAGCAGGAGGTCGCCCGAGTCGAGTGCGCTCAGTGTGCCGGTGGCGTTGCCGTGGACGAGCCCGAGGACGCGTCCGAAGCCGTTGAGTGTGAGGCCGACCGGGGCCAGCGACTGAGGGTCCTGCGACAAGGCGTCGTTGGAGGACAGCGCGGTCCGCAGGATCCAGTAGAAGGGGAAGATCGTGACGGCCAGGACGACCACGACGTAGATCCACGCGAGGACACGTCCGATCGGCACACGCGACGGCCGGGTCGGGGGGTGAAGTACGCCCGGGTCGCGCCGGCCTGAGGAGAGGAGGGACACGGAGCTGTCCTCAATTCGTGTCGGACTCGTTGGCGCGGGTCACCCGCAGCTGGATGAAGGTGATGGCGGTGAGCATCGCGAACAGGGCGAGCGACATCGCCGACGCGTAGCCGAAGTTGTACTGGCTGAACGCCGTGTCGTAGATGTACATCTGCAAGACGTTGCTGGCGTTGGCGGGACCGCCCTTCGTCGCGACCTGCACGATGTCGAACACCTGGATGGAGCTGATGACCGAAAGGATCACGACCATGGCCAGGATCGGCCGCAGCAACGGCACCGTGATGTGGCGGAACATCCGCATCTCGGACGCTCCGTCCAGGCGGGCGGCCTCGTAGATCTCCCCGGGGATCGTCTGGAGCCCCGCGAAGATGAGGACCGCGTTGTATCCCATCGACTTCCAGACGCTGATCAGCGCCACGGAGGGGATCGCGAGCGCGCTCGATCCGAGGAACTCGACACGTTGCCCGGTCACGGCCTTGATCGCGACGTTCACGATGCCCAGTTGCGGGTCGAGCATCCACGACCAGATGACGGCGGCGACCACTCCCGAGATGAGGAAGGGGAGGATGACCAGCCCCCTGATGACCGTCGACCGTGTCAGCCGGTGGAGGACGACCGCGGTGACGAGCGAGACCAGGATGCCGATCGCGACGCTGAGGACGACGAAGTACAGCGTCGCCCGGAGCGAGTGCCAGAACGTCTGGTCGCCGAGCATCTGGCGGAAGTTGGCGAGTCCGGTCCACTCCGCCGGGGAGAGGATGTGGTACGTCGTGAAGCTGAAGTACGTGCCCCGCACCGTCGGGTAGACGGCGAAGACGACGAACCCGATCAGGGCCGGCGCGATGAGGAGCCAGGCGGCGGTCGCGTGTCCGCGGTGGGCGGGATGCCGTCGACGGGACTTCGGTTCACGCGCCGGGACCCGTGAGGGGGTCAGTGTTGACACCGCTCCTCCCTTCGGTATTTTCAACAGAGTGATTAGTTAATCGGACAGTAGGGGTACGTTTTCGGCCCCGTCAAGATCTCTGCACGCGGGAAAGTTTCAGGGGACACCGGGCTCGGCGGCCTTACGGACCGTCAGGATGTGGTGGGCGGGTACGGTGACCGTCCCGTACGGAGCGAGGGGGAAATCGCAGATGAGCGGTACCGGGGTCAATCTTGGCGCTCTCGCCGAGTTCAACGTGGCCGTCGTCCTCGACGCGATCCGCCGCCACCCGTCGGGCGTGACCCGCACCGGGATCTCCGCACTCACGGCGCTCAGCGGCATGACCGTTTCGAACGTCTGCCGACGGCTCGTCGAGGCCGGGCTCGTGATCGAGCGGGCCACACCGGCCAGAGGCCGGGGCAAGCCGCCGAAGATCCTCACCCTGAACCCGGACGGCGGGTTCGCGGTCGGCGTGCACATCGACCCCGCCGTGATCACCTATGCGCTGATCGACCTGTCCGGGCGGGTGCGCGAACGCATCCGTACGGCGACCCCCACGGTCCAGGACGCGGCCAAGGTGGTGCGGGAAATGGCCGCCATGGTCGACGCGCTCCTGCTGACCGCGGGCATCGACCGCGCGAAGGTCCTCGGCGTCGGCGTGGCGTCGCCCGGGCCGATCGATCCGGAGACCGGCGTGGTGCTCAACCCCCCGATGCTGCCCGGCTGGCACCGGGTGGAGCTGCGCTCGGCACTCCACCTCGCCACCGGCCTGCCGGTTCTCATCGAGAAGGACGCCACGGCGGCGGTCGTGTCGGAACTGTGGTTCAGCGAGCCGGGCGAACGCCGCAACTTCGCCTTCCTGTACTACGGAACGGGCTTCGCGACCGGCATCGCGATCGGCGGTTCGGCCGTGCGCGGAGTGAGCTCGAACGCCGGTGACACCGCCCATGTACCGGTCGACCCCGAGGGGCCGACGTGCGCCTGCGGCCGGCGCGGCTGCGTCGGTGTGGTGACGGCCCCCCGGACGCTCGTCGCGCACGCGGTACGCGACGGTGTCCTGACGGAGGATCAGGCGGGCGACACCACGGATGTGCTGCACGTGGGCTCCGCGTTCGGCCTCTTGGCGGACGCGGCCGACGCCAGCGTCCCGGAGGCGGTGGAGATCCTCACCACCGCCGCACGGCAGATCGCCCGGGCCCTGGTCGTCGTCATCAACCTGCTCGACGTCGGGGAAATCGTGTTCGGCGGCCCCTTCTGGTCCCGGATCGCACCCCTCGCGCTGACCACCCTGCCCGAGGCGGTGCGCACCGACCCCGGGCTCGTGGTACCCCACACCATCCGCTTCAGCGAATCGGCGATACCGGACGACGTGGCGGCGGTGGGTGCCGCCACCCTCGTCCTGGACAACTCCTTCTCCCCACGCCCGGAGGCCCTGCGCATCGCCGCCGCGGGCGAGTCGACCGCACGCCTCTCCCCCCACTGACGTGACGGTCGCGCCGGGCCGCTCCGCTCTCCCGACAGCCGGGTCCGGCGTCCGGTGACCCTCGCCATCTGCGAACATCCCATCCGTGGACCATCCGAACAGCGATCCGAGCCCGCCCGACTTCGACCCCGGCGCAGCCGTGCGCTCCGGCATCCCGGAGCACGGGCGCGTGCCCGAGTACTACGCCGCCAAGGCCCGCATCGGCGCGCGGATCGGCGCGCTGGGCGAGGGCGACTCGCTGCCGACGGAACGGGATCCGGCCCCGCGGTACGAGGTCTCGCGCGAGACCGTGCGTCAGGCGCTGCGCCATCTCATCGGGCTCGACCGCTTTCCCTGCCCCGCGGCTCTGGCCTCCGACGTGGGGGTACGGACCGGCGAGCCGGTCTGGCACCTGGAGCGTGTGCTGCTCGCGGACGACGAGCGCGTCGGGCTGGAGAGCACGTACGTGGCCGTGGCCCGGGTCCCTCGCCTGGGCGCCGGCTTCGAGCCGGACCCGTCGTTCTACTCCTACTTGCGCGAGGTCGTCGGCGTGCCCTTCGGCGACGCCGACGAGCGGATCGAGACAGTCCTGGCCACACCCCGGCGAGTTCTGGAGCCGGTCCCAGCGTGACCGGTCCCGCGAACTGAACGTGCGCTCGCGCGGCGTCTTGGCGGTCGCCGACTCCGACGAGTGGGCCGACAAGTCCTTCTCCGGTACGTACGACTCCACGCTGGTCACCCCGGCGTACGCGGTCGGCGGCAGCGCGACCGTCCGGCTCGACTTCACCACCTTCTACCGCCAGGAGGGCAGCCAGAGCGCGCGGATCCTCGCCTCCTGGAACGGCGGCACCCCCGTCGCCGCCAGGTCGTACACCACAGATGCCATCTCCCAGTCCCTGACCCTGCCCGTCGCGCCCGGAGCGACCAGCGTCAGCTTCCGCTACACGGGCAGCAACAACTGGTACTGGGTGATCGACGGCGTGAGGGTCACGACAAGCTGAGCGAACGGGCCGGGCAGCCACCTCCGACGCCACCTGCCCCGCCCACCTGCCCGCCCACCTGCCTGCCCGGGTCGCCCCGGCCGACAGGTCCTCGACACGGTGCGTCCGCACGGAGCCAAAACGGTAAACCGGCCCTAAAGTCAGGCACAAAAGCCTCACACGGATCATTTCATCCAGAAGGGACGGGCCGGCAGTGCAGACACGTCAGATCGGTGACACCGAGGTCAGTGCCGTGGGGCTCGGCGCCATGAACCTGTCGATCGAGGGCCGGCCCGACGAAACGCGGGCGATCGCCACCATCCACGCGGCGATCGACGCCGGCGTCACCCTCATCGACACCGCGGACTCCTACCACCTCGCGGGGCACGACGAGGTCGGGCACAACGAGAGACTGATCGCCAAGGCGCTGGCCTCCCACAGCCGCGGGTCGGACGTCCTCGTCTCCTCCAAGGGCGGTCATACGCGGCCCGACCTCAACCCCGGCCCGTACATCTGGCCGGTCAACGGGCGCCCCGAGCACATCAAAGCCGCCTGCGAGGGCTCACTCGAACGGCTGGGCGTCGAGGCGATCGACCTGTACTTCCTGCACCAGACGGACCAGGACGTGCCCTACGAAGACTCCGTCGGCGTCCTCCGCGACCTGCTCGACGCCGGCAAGATCCGGATGGCCGGCATCTCCAACGCCACCACCGCGGAGATCGAACTCGCCAACGACGTCCTGGACGGACGTCTCGCCGCCGTGCAGAACCAGTTCTCCCCCGCGTTCCGCTCCAGCGAACCCGAACTGAAACTCTGCCACTCCATGGGCATCCCCTTCCTGCCCTGGGGCCCGTTGCACGGCGTCTCCCGCTCCGACGCCGGCACCCCCGTCCACGACCGGTTCACCCGTATCGCCCAGGCACACGGGGTGAGCCCCCAGCAGGTCGTCCTGGCCTGGATGCTCGCCACATCCCCCGTCGTCATCCCCATCCCGGGATCCACCCGGCCCGAGACCGCACGCGACTCGGCGGCGGCGGTCGGCCTCGCGCTCACCGACAGCGAGCGCGAGGAACTCGACACCGTCTGAACCGCGGCAGCGGGCACGGATCGCGCCGTACCGGTCAGGAGGCGGGTTGGTTGTGGACGATGATCAGCGAGGTGATCATGCCGTCGCACACGGTGAAGTAGTTGGTCATGATCAGCTCATCGGGCAGGTTGGTCTTGTCGTACTGGCCGTCGTAGCGGGCCCGCACGATCTGGTCTCCGTAGTGGTCGACGACCTCGGTCACCTCCAGGGTGACCTTGTCGCCGACCAGCTCCCTGGCCACCCAGCGGCGGATGGCCGCGGCACCCCGGAACTCGCGGTGCACGTCGTTGACAAAAGCGTCCCCCGCGAAGGTGGCGACGATCGCGTCGGTGTCGAAGGCGTTGACGGCACGGACGTGCTCGGCCAGGACCGGGAGCAGCGCGGTGTTGTCGGACATGAGGTGGACCTCCCTGGAAGGGGGCGTACGGCCGCCGCTTCGGCGGCCCGCACACCACGTTCGGCGCTCCGGCCACCGGAGGGTCAACACCGGCTGAACGTGTTGTCCCTCCCGTAGGGGGAGGGTCGATACTGGGAGGGTGAAGCAGGCACTGACCGTCGGGGACTTCTCCCGGGTGACGCATCTGAGCATCAAGACGCTGCGCCACTACCACCAGGTGGGCCTGCTGGATCCCGATCAGGTCGACCCCGGCACCGGCTACCGCTACTACGCGCCCCACCAGATCCCCACCGCGCAGGTCATCCGCCGGCTGCGGGACCTGGACATGCCCATCCCCGATGTCAAGGCCGTGCTCGCCACCTCGGACGCGACGGCACGCGGAGACGTGATCGCCGCCCACCTGGACCGCTTGGAGACCGAGCTGGCCCAGACCCGCTCCGCGGTCGAATCCCTGCGCAACCTGCTGCGGCGCCCGGCGACGGTCCCCATCGAGCACCGTACGGTTCCGCCCCGCGCCGCCATGGGCATCACCGCGGCCGTGGACCGCGGCGACCTGCTGGCGTGGTGGCAGGGCGCCCTGGCCGAACTGCACGCCGCGGTCGAGGCCCAGAGCCTGGAGGCGACCGGTCCCAGTGGGGGGCTGTACGCGAGCGAGATCTTCCAGGTCGACCATGGCCGGGCCACCCTCTTCGTTCCGGTGCGGGGACCCGTGCGTCCCATCGGCCGGGTCGAATCCCTGGTGGTGCCCCCCGCGGAACTGGCGGTCATCACCCACC
This sequence comes from Streptomyces sp. NBC_01317, assembly GCF_035961655.1. NCBI lineage: Bacteria > Bacillati > Actinomycetota > Actinomycetes > Kitasatosporales > Streptomycetaceae > Streptomyces > Streptomyces sp. NBC_01317. The sequence continues at coordinate 619,839 of NZ_CP108393.1, forward strand.
ACGGCCCCCTCGCCGACATCGACCTCACCTACGGCGAACTCGGTGCGTACGTGACCCGGCACGAGATCAGCGTCGACGGCCCGCTGCGTGAGTACTACCTGCGCGACACCCGCCACAGCTCCGACCCGTCCCGATGGACCACCGAGGTCGGCTGGCCCGTCTTCCGGGCGGACCCTCAGCCCGGCCCACGTCCCGGGCGATGACACAGCGGCCGGGGGCTGCGCCGACTCCGACACCAACTGGCCCCGAGGCGGATGAAGTTGCCGCCTGCGCACATGAACGGGGAGGCACGGTAGCGGTCGAGGGAAGTCCCGTCGAGCTGGTACTCGACACCGGGGACGATGATCGGGAGTACACCGAGGAGCAACTCCAGTACCTGTTGGCCGAATTGAGGCAGCTGGACCTCGCGAGCATCGAGCGGGCCCCTTCACCCCTCCCCGCGCCGCCCGGCACCCGTGGCTCCGGCGCCCTGGAGCTGGGCGCGCGGTCATCGGCCTGGGCGGCGGCGGCGCTCTGCTCCCGGCGCTTGTCGGTCTCGTACAGGACTGGCTGAACCGCCGCCGGTCAGGCACCGTCCGCATCAAGATCGGCGACGACGAGATCGAACTGGCCGCCACCTCCGACGAGATGCGGAAGCGCGCACTGGAGGATTTCCTCCGCCGCCACGGGAAGTGAACCGCGGTGGCGAGCCGGGCTCTGATCATCGCCAACAGCCGTTACGACGACGAGCACTTCGCCCCGCTTCCGGGGGCGGCCGCGGACGCCGCCGAGCTGGCACGGGTGCTCGGTGACGCGGCGATCGGCGGCTTCTCCGTCGAGACACTGGCCGACGTCGAACAGCGCACGGCGATGCGCGCGCTCGAATCCTTCTTCGCCCAGGCCAAACCGGACGACTTGCTGCTCCTGCACCTCTCCCCGCACGGCTGGAAGGACATCCGCAACCGGCTGCACTTCGTCATGCGCGACACCGAGCGCGACTACCCCGGCTCCACCGCCGTCTCCGCGGAACCGGTCGCCGGCTGGATGGGCGAGAGCCGCTCACGGCGCATCATCGTCATACTCGACTGCTGCTACAGCGGGGCGTTCGCCCTGGGCGCGCTGCGCCGGGAAGCGGGCACTCCCACGGTCGACATCGCCGAGCCCTTCGCGGGCAACGGCCGGGTCGTCCTCACCGCGTCCACCGCCCTCCAGTACGCTCACGAGAACGAGCGGGACATCCGCTACAGCCGCGCCCCCGCCCAGCCGTCCGTCTTCACGTCGGCCGTGGTGAACGGCCTGCGCGACGGCTCGGCCGACCTGGACGGCGACGGACTCGTGTCGGTCGACGAGCTGTACGACTACGTGCACGAGCAGGTACGGCGGCGCATCGCGGGCCAGACACCGACACTCAGCGTGGACAGCGCTCAGGGCACGATCTACGTGGCCCGCAGCCCCCGCCACGGCGATGTCGACCGGCTCGCCGAGATGCGGGCCGCCGTACTCGACGCGCAGGCCTGGAAGCGGATCGGCGCCCTGCACCTGGTCGCCCAACTCCTGGGCAGCGTCCGCGAACCGACCCGCGACGCGGCCCGGGCGGCCCTCCTGGGCCTGATCGCGGACGGGGATCGTGAAGTCGCGCGCCAGGCAAGGGAGTTGTGGCACAAGCGGGGGCTCGGCGAGATTCCCACAGCACGAGTGCCACGCCCGCCACGCCCGGCGGGACGCCGACCGGACGCGACCGGCCCGCCGTACGTCGGTATCGACTTCGGTACGACGAACTCGGCGATCGGCGTCTTCGAGGGTGAGGACGTCCGGCTGATCCCCAACCCCGAAGGAGCACTCAGCACCCCGAGCCTGGTGGGTCCAGTGTTCTTCCTACGAGAATCCGTGGCCTATCGGGACCGCTGCCGCATGAAGTTGGTCGGGCTCGGAAATGATGGCGGCCCCTCGGCGGTTGCGTGTGGCCTGTGGGGTGTGGGCGTGGCGCCATGCGAGGCGTGCGGCTTCCGCGGCGTCGGTCGCGGACACGATGATGTTGTGGGCCCCGCTGCGTCCATCAGGTGTGCGTGTTCGGAGGCAAACAGACCAGAGGACGGCAAAACGGGGGATGTTGTGAGACGACATGGTCATGCCTTTCGTGCAGACGGGCACTGGTAGACCTGCGCGGGCCGGGGCCTGCTTTCGGGGATGCGGGACGCGCGGTCGATGGTGGCGAGGGCAGCGTCGGGTGACCGATGATTCCGCTGGGGGGGGCCGAGCTGCTGCAGGCGCTCGGGAAGCAAGTGGGAGAGGACACCCGCGTGGATCGCGGCCTCCTCTCGGGCGTCGTGGTCAGGTCATCGGCGTCAGCAGGAAGAGAGGGATCAGACGGTTGGTCCTTGTCTGGTACACCTCGTAGTCCGGCCAGATCCGTACGGCACGTTCCCACCATGTCGCGCGCTCGTCCCCGGTGAGTTCCCGTGCAAGGTAGTCCCCCTTTACGGTCCGGTCCTGTACCTCTGCGACGGGGTGGGCTTTGAGGTTGAAGTACCAGGCGGGATGAGTCGGGGCGCCGCCCTGCGACGCGACGGCCAGGTACGCGCCGTCGTGTTCGACGCGCATCACCGGGTTCTTGCGCAGTTTTCCCGACTTGGCTCCGAGGCTCGTCACTACGACGACCGGCACCTCCCGCAGAAACAGGCCCTTGGTCCCGCCGGATCCCTCGTACTCCGCCACCTGGTTGCTCACCCACTCCTTGGGGCCAGGCAGATATTCGCCTTGCAAAGGCATACTGCTCCCTCAACGTTCCGTGGTAGTCGAAAAAAATGCGGCCGGTCGCTGTTGACAGCCGGGTTTCAGGCAGGAGCCGTAGGACCCGTTCACCGGCTCGGTTTCCCGTCCGCAGGTGCGCGGACAGGGCGGCCTGCGCGGCGCAGCGAACCGGAGACGTATCGCGTCCCTCCGTCCTCCACGGTCGGCCACTGATTCCACTGTCCGCTTTGGCTGGACGATCGTCAAGCCAATCGCTGGACATTCGTACAGCGATTCACTGGACATCTGTACAGCGAGCCGCTTGCCGGATCGGACGATGTGGTGCCATGCTCGGAGCAGGAGGAACCTGATGACCATGTCAAAGGCACAACCGCGACCGGCATCACGCGCGGAGCAGGCCCGCCAGACCAAGGCAGGCATTCTCGCGGCCTCTCTGCGACTGTTCGCCCAGCACGGATACAGCGCGACCTCCTTCCAGGACATCGCCGACGAGGTCGGTCTGACCAAGGCGGCCGTGTCCTACCACTTCCCTAGCAAGATCGAACTCCTGCGTGGCGTCTGCGATCCCGTCCACGAGACGATGACCGCAGTGGTCGACGATGCTTCCCGGCTGCGGACCCGCCGGCAGAGGATCGACGCGATGGCCCGCGGGTTCGTCGAGGTCATGATCAGCCAGCGCGCGGTCATGGGTTTTTTGGCCAGCGACCCCGCCATGAGCGGGCCGCTCCAGACGGACCGCTCCATGGACAGCCTGTTGGAGCGCGCCATTCACGTCCTGTACGGCGACACGCCGACCGGCGATCAGCGCCTGGCCGTTTATGCCGTTCCTGCGCTCGGTGACGCGCTCTCGGCCCTGCCCCAATTCACGGACGAGGAATTGCGGCCCATCCTGCTGCGCGCGGTCAAGCGGCTCGTACCAGAACGCTGACCACGCGCCCTCCCGGTCCCCGATGCTGCCGCAGCCGACGTCTCACCGGCGGTCGGTGGTAGCCGGCTGTCCGGACCACCACGTCCTCTCCTCAGACCCCTTGAAAGGGGGAGACATGAAATTCCTGTTCCGTAACGAGTCCTTCTCCTTCGAGACTCTGCGCACCGCCGGATACGGTACCTACGGGGGAGCCGATCTCGGGGAGGTGCTCGCCACCACCCGGGGCATCCGCGAGAAGGACGAACGCAGCTGGCTCCGGGCCTGGAAGGCCACGGCCGAGCGTGTCCACGCCCTCGGCCGGGACGCCCTGGCCGCCGGCCACAGGGTCAGCGCCCGCGAAGCCCTGCTGCGCGCCTCGAACTACTACCGCACCGCGGAGTTCTTCCTGCGCGAGCACCCTGCCACCGACCCCGAGGTCGCCCTGCTGTCCGGGCTGGCACGTAAGACGTTCGCCTCCGCGGCCACCCTGCTTGACACACCCGTCGAAGAGATCTCGATCCCGTACGAGGCCACGACGCTGCCGGGCTACCTCTTCCTCGTGGACGACTCCGGCCGGCCGCGTCCAACGGTGGTCTACAACAGCGGCTACGACTCCACACTCGAGGAGTCCTACTTCGCGATCGCGGCCGCGGCCCTGCGACGCGGCTACAACGTCCTGGCCTACGACGGCCCGGGACAAGGCGCCGCACTGCGCGAGCAGCACCTGGTCTTCCGACCGGACTGGGAGGCCGTCGTGACCCCCGTCATCGACTACGCCCTCACCCGCAAAGAGATCGACGCCGACACCATCACGCTCTTCGGCTACAGCCTCGGAGGATTCCTGGTCGCGCGGGCCGCCGCTTTCGACCACCGTGTCGCGGCCCTGATCCTCGACGACGGCATCTACGACTTCTACGCCCCCTTCTCCGACGCACTCCCCGGCTTCCTCGAGACATGGATCGAACAGGGTCACGACGACCGCGTGCGCCCGTTCCTGTCGCTGCTGACGGCAACCGACGTCGGGGCACGCTGGGCACTGCGCAACGGCGCCTGGGCCATGGGTGCCGAGTCTTTCCCGGATCTCATCCGCAAGACCCGGGCCTACACCCTCAAGGGAGTCGCCGACCAGGTCCGGGCACCCACTCTGATCATGGATGCCGAGGATGACCACTTCCTCAAGGGCCAGCCACAGGCCGCGCAGAGCGCGTTGACCAACGCCGTCACCACACTGGTGACCCTGACCGGCGCTGAGGGAGCGGGCGAACATGTCCACGTCGGCGCGCTGACGCGGGCCCACCAGGTGATGTTCGACTGGCTCGACGACACGCTCCCTTCCCACTGAGCAGACGGCCCCGGACCGGTGAGTGCGAGGCGGGCGGGGCCGCTGCGGATTCAGTGGTCCTCCGGGGCGCGGGTGGCCGCGCCCTCGACGGCGGAGGTGGCGGCGAGGGAGCCGAGCAGGGCCAGCGCGTGGGCGGAGTCCGTGTCCGGTTCGGCGTGGTAGACAACCAGAAGCTGGCCGTCGGTGCCGGTGACGGCGAGCTTGTCGCGGTAGAGGTCGAGGTCGCCGACCTCCGGGTGATGCAGGCGGCTGATCTCAGATACCCGCCGACGAACGTCGTGACGGGCCCACAGAGTGCGGAAGCGCTCGCTCTTGAGGGAAAGTTCACCCACGAGCGCGGCGAACCGCGGATCGCCGTCGTCAGCTCCGACAGCGGCGCGCAGCTGGGCGACCACTCCGGCGGTGGCTTGTGGCCAGTCCCGGTACAGGGCCCGTTCACGAGGGTCGAGGAAAGCCGAACGCAGCCGGTTGACACCCGGCGCGATGCTCGGTGACAGGGCGGTCGCTATCGGGTTCGCGCCCAGGACATCAAAGTACTTCCCCTGGACCAACGCCGGCATCGGCATCTGCGCGAGCAGATGCCGGATGCTGACGGGGACCTTCTCGTCCGCCGGCCGGGCCCTCCCGCGCGCCCGGTCGCGGGTGAGGCCGATCAGGTACGCGGTCGCGTCGGCATCGAGCTGGAAGACACGCGCCAGCGCTTCCAGGACCTGGACCGAGGGGTTGCGGTCACGACCCTGCTCCAGGCGCAGGTAGTAGTCCGCGCTGATCCCGGCGAGCGTGGCCACCTCCTCCCGGCGCAGGCCCGGCACCCGCCGCAGCCCGTGCGGATTGATCCCGACCTCCCCGGGTCGGACCAGTTCTCGCCGGGCTCGCAAAAACTCGCCGAGCGCGTTGGTGTTTTCCATAACGCCCACGGTAATTCCGCATCACACCCATATCACCTCGGGTGACTGTCCCTGCCACTCCCAGGAACACCGGGGTACTGCCCCACTGGCTCCGGTTGCCGCAGCATGAACACACGGCACGGTGATCCTTCGACCACCCACCAGGACTGACCTGCCGCAAGCTCCACCGACGAAAGGCACGACATGACCACCACTACTCCCGGCGGATCCCTCACCCTCGCCGAGGACCTCGTCATCAGTCGAATGGGATACGGCGCCATGCAACTCGCGGGTCCTGGCGTGTTCGGGCCCCCCAAAGACCGCGACCAGGCCTTGGCGGTACTCCGCGAGGCGATCGCGCTGGGCATCACCCACATCGACACCAGCGACTACTACGGCCCCTTCGTCGTCAACGAGCTGATCAAGGAGGCCCTGCACCCCTACCCGGGCGCACTGCACATCGTCACCAAGGTCGGCGCCCGCCGCGACGAGACCGGGGCCTGGATTCCCTCCCTGGAGCCCGCGGCCCTCAAGACGCAGGTTCATGACAACCTCCAGCACCTGGGCCTGGAAGCGCTGGACGTGGTCAATTTGCGCCTGGGCTCCGTCGAGGGAACCTCCGAGGAGTCCATCGCCGAGCAGTTCGGCGCCCTGGCGGACCTGCGTGAGCAGGGGCTGATCCGCCACCTGGGACTCAGCGGCGTCTCCCTCACCCAGCTCACCGAGGCCCAGGCGATCGCCCCTGTCGTAACTGTGCAGAACCTCTACAACCTGGCCAACCGCGCCGACGACGCGCTCGTCGCACACTGCGCGGCCCAGAACATCGCCTTCGCCTCGTTCTTCCCCCTCGGCGGCTTCAGCCCGCTGCAGTCGCAAACCCTCACAGACGTCGCCACCCGGCTGGAGGCCTCGCCGCAGCAGGTCGCCCTGGCCTGGCTGCTGCAGCGCTCGGCCACCACTGTCCTGATCCCGGGCACCTCCTCCCTCTCCCACCTGCGCGAGAACGTCTCCGCAGCCGACCTCGTCCTGCCCCCAGACGCCGTCGCCGAACTCGACACAATCGCCCAGTAGCACCACCAGCCCCGACGCTCACCGCGTCCCCGGCCGACCTGGCACGGCCGATCCAATGCGCGCGCCAATCCAGCGGCACCGCGAGGCAGAACACCGGACAGCGGAAATGACAGGTGATCACATGCGGTCGGCCGCCGTCCTGCTCGAAGTTCCGGGCGGCACCGGCAGCACCGTCACTGCCTCGCAGGCCAGCACGTCGTCACCACCCTCGCCCCGGGGTGAGGAGATCCCCGACACGTGCCACAACGGTGGCTGACGGAATGCCGCTCGCGCTGACGTGTCACTCGCCGCACCTGCCGTGGTCCACCGGTCAGGGGCTGGGCTCGTGTACAGCACCAGCAAAAATCCGCATGTAGCCTTCCGATGGTGAAGCCACTCGCGACCGGGACACCGGCACGAGTGGCTTCACCGACAAAAGCTCGGTCCACGTCGGCCCACGTCGGCTCGGGGATCGAGAAGCCGAGGCGGGTTTCCACGGCAACGCGGCTCTCGGCCGTGACGCCGCGTGGTGTGAAACCGGATACCAGCCCGTCGCCGGGTCCCACGGCACCTCGGCCTATGCGCAGGACCGCTGTACGGGTGGGTTGTGGCCGTTCTAGGGCCTCGGCAGGAGAGCCAGGGCCGTTTCGGCGATCGCGCGCAGTGCGCCAGGGCTGCTTCCGCCCTTGCCGAGGGCTTCGATACCGCGCAGCACGGCCAGGAGCAGGCCGGCGAGACGGGTGGGGTCGGCGTCCTGTTCGATATCGCCGGCCCGCTGTGCTCCCGCGATACAGGAGGAAATGAGTTCCTCGATCGCCGCGAACGTCTTGCGCGCCGTTGCCGCGACGGCTTCGTCTTGACCCGACAGTTCCGCGGTGCCCTTGGCGAGCAGGCAGCCGCGCAGGCAGACGTCCGAGGCGGTGACGTCCGCCGCTATCACGACATGCGCGCGCAGCCGTTCGTAGGCGCCGGCATCGGTACCCTCCAGCGCCCGGCGCACAGCCTCGATCAGCCCGGCGCAATAGTCGTCGAAGACCCGCAAGAACAGCTGATGCTTGTCGCCGAAGGCGCCGTACAGGCTGCCCTTGCCCAGACCGGTGGCCGTCGCGATGTCATCCACTCGCGCAGCCGCGTAACCGGCCGACCAGAACTGTTCTTCGGCCGCGGCCAGGACCTCGCCCTCATCGAAGCTTCGGGATCGTCCCATGTTCTCAGGATACCCATTCTTGACCACCCAGTCCAGAAGGGGCTACCTTGTGGACTGGATGGTCCAGAAAATTGGCCCGCCCCTCCCCGTCGCCGGTGCGGCCTCGAGCAGCACCAACGACACAGCCTCGCGGAAGGACAGTGCCATGAGCACCATGAACGGTAAGACAGCCCTGGTCACAGGCGCTTCCAGCGGTATCGGCCGGGCGATCGCCCGGCGCTTCGCCGATGACGGTGCCCGCGTCTACCTGACCGGCCGACGCGCGGACGAACTCGAAGCCGCCGCCAAAGACATGGGCCCCAACGCGATCGCCCTACCGTGCGATGTCTCGCAGGCCGCCGACCTCGACCGGGTGATGGACGTCATCCGCAGCGATGGACGACGCCTGGACACGGTGGTGGCCAACGCCGGCCTGGGTGACGGATCGTTCCTCTCGGACGTGACCGAGGAGCAGTTCGACCACGTCTTCGGCGTGAACACCAAGGGCAGTCTTCTGACGGTGCAGAAGTCCCTGCCCCTGCTGACCGGGAGCGCTTCGGTCATCCTGCTGGCATCCTCCACCATCCACCAGGGCGCCGACCGGATGGGCGTCTACTCCGCGTCCAAGGCCGCCGTGCGCAGCCTCGGCCGGACCTGGGCCGCGGAACTGGCCCCGCGCGGCGTACGCGTGAACGTCATCACGCCCGGCCCTATCGCCACCCCCGCGATCGAGCGCATGGCCGACGGGCTCGGCCTGAGCATTCAGGACCTCCACGGTGCGATGGCCGCGAACGTTCCATTGCGGCGCATGGGCCGCCCCGAGGAGGTCGCTGCGCTGGCCGCCTTCCTGGCTGGCTCCGAGAGCTCCTTCATCACCGGCGCCGAGCACTTCGTCGACGGAGGACAAGTCCAGGTCTGACCTTCGTCAGCCGCTCCCGACCAGGTGAGAGACGCCAACCCGTGCTACTCGCGGGTGCAACGAACCGCCTTTGCGGTCCCAGCTTGTACATGAAGTCACCGCCTGTCCGCGAGGGCACGGTCGCGGACTGTGAAGGCGCGGATGAATCCGCGAACTCGGTCGTTGCGGCCGCACGGTCCCAGGAGAAGCGCCTGTGCCGCGCCGCCTGGCAGGAGCACACAGACCGGGACCATGCGGTGGGAGAAGCCCGTGCGCTGCCGGGGACGTCCGCCGCGGGCGTCCAGCCTTCCGCTTTCCGGCGGTTGCTCAGGGCGCAGCGGAGCAAGCGTTGGCAACGACGGCGTCGCTGACGAGTTGTTACCGGCGCGTCCCTCCGATCGTGCGCCTTGAGGACATGCCCAGGGAACGCCTCGGAGAGTTCCTCGAACGGCGTCGATGCGTAGGAGGCGCGTGCGCACGCAGAGCCGCGGACCGGGATCTCGCGATCGCCCGCGGGGCAGGCTGCCGAGCGCGAACGGATCAGGACGAAGGGCTTTCACTCGTCGGCTGCGTGGCGCCGGGTCCGTAGATCATCCGTACGTGCGCGGGGTCCACGACGGTGCCGTTCGTGTCGGTGAAGGCAAGGTTGACCGGTTGCCCGGTGGCCTCATCGACGAGGAGCATCGCGGGTTCGCGGCTCGTTCGCGCGTACTGGTCGCCCCAGGCAGTGAGCGCCGCGAGGACCGGGAGCGTATCGCGGCCCGCGTCCGTCAGGAGGTACTCAGTACGGGCGCGCTTCCCGGGCTCACGGTAAGGCCGGCGGTCCAGGAGTCCCGCCTCGACGAGTGACTCAAGGCGGCCCAAAAGGATATTCGTAGGCACGCCGATCTTCTGGAACTCCGCATAGCGCGTGCGTCCCAAGGCCGCCTCCCGGAGGATCAGCAGATTCCACTTCGGGCCCAGCACCTCAAGGCTGTGCGCGATCGGGCAGTACCTGTTCACCGGGAGCTCAAGGATGTTCATATCTCACAGCTTAGCTGACTTCCATAAAACCAGCCAGAGGCCTACTTTAGTTATTGAAAGCCAGAGTCGGACCGAGAACGAGGAGATGTGACATGACTGAGCTCCTGAACTCCATAATTTTGGTGACGGGCGCGAACGGAGGGCTGGGTCGCGAGTTCGTACGGCAGGCCCTCGACCGTGGCGCTCAGAAGGTGTACGCGACTGCCAGGAAGCCCCAGGACTGGGACGATCCCCGCATCATCCCGCTCGCCCTGGACGTGACGGACCCCGCTTCGGTCGCGGCTGCGGCCGAAGCGGCGAACGACACCACCGTGGTAGTGAACAACGCGGGCAGCGGCAACAGGAGCCGTTTGCTCAGTATCACTCTCAGCGACCTGCGATCGCTCTACGAGACCAACGTGTTCGGGCCGCTCACGGTGGCGCAGACATTCGCGCCCGTCCTCGCGAAGAACGGCGGCGGCTCACTGGTGGACATCCACTCCGCGCTCAGCTGGGTGTCCACGCCCTCGGCCTACCCGTCGACGAAGGCTGCCTTCTGGTCGCTGACCAACGGGTTGCGCATCGAGCTCGCCGGTCAGGTCACCCACGTCCTGGGCGCGCACCTGGGCTTCGCGGACACCCGTCTCACCGCTGGACTCGACGTGCCCAAGGAGGACCCGCGCGACATCGTGGCCGCGATCTACGACGGCCTCGAGGCGGGGGAGCACGAGGTCCTTGCAGATGACGCCACCCGTAAGATCAAGGGGAAACTCTCCGAACCGCTTGAAGCCCTGTACCCGCAGTTCGCTGCCACCCCCGTTGAGGAGCAGTGACTGCCCGACACGAGCACCTCGTTGCGGCGACGGCACTCCACGGTAAGAAGCTGATGCTGTCGGGCATCTTGGGGTCCCAGTAGGAACGGACCAGGAAACCTGGCGTTGCTTACGCAGCTGGATCTCACTGATGCGAGTAATAGTCAAATCCTGTGGATCTTCGCGGGTGAACCTCAAGCCAGCCGCAGCCATTGATCAAGGATCCCGAAGTCCTGGTCGGTGAGGCCGCGGGACGACGCGACGTGATGGAGGAGGGCCGGCGCGGGGTGGTGGGTGGATACCCAGTCGCGATCGGCGTCGGTGATCTCGTCGTCGACCCAGGCGAATGGCCGTTTGTCCGCCCACTCCACGAGGGTTCGGGTTTTCCAGTGGAGTCCGAACCATTGGTCTTCGCGTTCGTGGGAGGCGCAGGGTTCCGGCCAGTTCACGACCGGCAGGTGCGGCAGGCCGAGCCGTGGTGCCAGCTCGGTGTTCGCCTCCTCTTCCCAGGTTGTGGCCCAGACCAGGTCGCACGGCAGCGCCGTGAGCCGCGGCCCGACCTGCGGATCGAGCCGCGCCAGGTGTGAGTCCGATGCGGTGCCCGATGGCTCGCGCTGTGGGCCGTCGCCGAACGGCAGGAGCGGCCCGTCGACGTCCAGGAAGAGCAGTGGACGGTTCCCGCGCGCGGTCACGCTGCGCTCACCTCGGGACGTTCGACGAGGTGGCCGTTCTTGAACGTGGCGCCGTTGCGGACAAGGGCGACGAGGTGAGGTGCGGTGATCGCGCGCCAGCGGGCCTGGGCGGACTCGGCGAGCTTGAACACCATCGCCAGGGCTGCGGCCGGGCTGCCGGCGCCACGGGTGACCCGGGTCCTCAACTTGACGGTGCTGAAGGTGGATTCGATTGGATTTGTCGTTCTGAGGTGCACCCAATGTTCGGCAGGGAAGCCGTAGAACGCCAGGAGTTCATCGGTCTCGTCGATGACCTTCTTCACCGCCTTCGGCCACTTCGCACCGTAGGTCCGCTCGAACTCCTTGACGGCCTTCTCGGCGTGGTCGCGGCCCTCGGCGTTGTAGACCTCCTGCAGGGCCTTCTTGGCGCCGGGCTGTGCGGACTTCGGCAGCGCGTTCATGACATTGCGGACCTTGTGAACCCAGCACCTCTGGTGTCTGGCCTGCGGGAACACCTCAGTGAGAGCGCGCCACAGACCCATCGCACCGTCACCGACGACGAGCTCGGGGTCCCGCATGCCGCGCCGCCGGCAGTCACGCAGCAGGTCGGCCCAGGACTCGGTGGACTCGCGCAGGCCCTCGGCGAGCGCGATGAGTTCCTTGCGGCCGTCCGTGCGCACGCCCATGAGGACCAGGACGCAGGAGCGGGCCTGGCCGAGGCGGACCTTGGGATGCACACCGTCCGCCCACACGTAGACGTAATCGGACTCCGACAGGTCGCGGGCCTGGAAGGCGGCGTGATCGTCCTGCCACTGCTTCGTCAGACGCGTCACGGTGGCCGGGGAGAGCCCGGCCGAGCTGCCGAGGAACTGCTCCATCGCGGGCACGAAGTCACCGGAGGACAGTCCGTGCAGGTAGAGCAGGGGCAGCACCTCGCTGATCTTCGGCGACTTCCGGCACCAGGGAGCCAGGATCTGCGACGAGAACCGCTTGCGCTCGCCCGTCTCGGTGTCGACGCGCTTGTCGTTCACACGCGGTGCCTTGACCGGGACCGGCCCGGCGGCCGTGGTCACTGTGCGCTCGGCGTGGTGGCCGTTGCGGACCACAAGCCGGCGCCCCTTCTCGTCGCGCTGGTCGGTCAACTCCGCTATGTATTGGTTGACTTCGGCCTCCAGGGCCGCGGCGAGCATCCTCCTGGCGCCCTCGCGGACGATGCCGTCCATGAGGGAGCCGCCCTCGGTAGTTCCGTCGTTGTTGACTACGCTGAGCACGGGCGTACCTTCCCAACCCGCGCGCCAACGCGGGCCTACTCGATGACCAGAAGTCGATCACTCGGGAAGGTACGCCCTCCGCGTTCCGCGAGGCACCCTTCTCAAGGTCGATCCACAGGTCTTGAGCATTGCTCCACTGATGCTGAGTGATCGGTGTGGGGGGGGTGGGTGCGGCGGCGTAAGGCCGTGCAGGACATGGCGATGCGGGCCCGGGTGGTCCTGGCCTGCGACGATGTCGGGGAAGACGGTTTCCCCGTGTCGACGCGTGTGGTGATCGAGCGGGCCGGGGTGTCCCGCGACACCGTCTCGAAATGGCGCCAGCGTTTCCTGGCGGACAGTCTCGACGGGTTGTCGGACGAGCCGCGTCCGGGTCGGCCCCGCACGGTGATGGACGAGTAGGTCGCCGATCTGATCGCCCGGACGCTGGAGTCGAAGCCGGAGAACGCCACGCACTGGTCGACCCGGTCGATGGCGAAGAAGACCGGGCTGTCGCAGTCGACCGTTTCGCGGGTGCGGCGGGCTTTCGGCCTGCAGCCACACCGGTCCGAGACATTGAAGCTGTCCACGGACCCGTTCTTCGTCGACAAGGTCCATGACGTGGTGGACGTGGTGGGGTTGTACCTCGATCCACCCGAACGGGCGCTGGTTCTCTGTGTGGACGAGAAGCCGCAGATCCAGGCACTGGACCGGTCCCAGCCGGTGCTGCCGATGATGCCCAGGGTGCCCGAGCGCGATGACCGCCTGCGCGATGACCGCCTGGATGAGTGTTGCGATGCCCGCTTCGGCCCCCCTGCGTTCTCGGCCGGCCCGTATGGAGGCGCCGATCGTACGGGAGTGTCCGGCCGGGCCGCAGAGGTCAGCAAGAAGAGGAACCAGCATTCCTCCGTTGACGAGGTGGGGTGGACCCTGGTCCAGAGGTCGCCACATCGATCAGGCAGTGCCCGAGCGAGCTGGCGTAGGTGCAGCACACCGCGACGACGGCGTTGCTGACCTGCCCGGTGGTGCCGGTGTATTGACGCCCGACCCCGGCGGTAGCCCCGCCCTTCTTCTCCTGGCCGGTCTCGTCGAAGACCAGCACCGCTCCGGGCACGGCCAGGTGGCGTACGACAAAGCGGCGCACCGCACGCAGAACGGCCTCCTCATCCCCTGCCGCCTGGTAGAGCAGGCGTCGCAGTCCGAAGGCCCTGCTCTGTCCGGCGTGCTCGGCCGTCGTCCAGCAGTTCTTGCGCGGCAGGTCGGCCATGAGGCCGCGCAGGTAGTCCAGGGCGTGAGCCCTCCGCTCACGGCTGGCGAAGAGCGGGGCCAGATCGGCCGTGAGCTCGTCGAACTTCTCCTGGAACGGATCGCGCTTCATCTGGCGGGTTTGCAGTCGACCTGGCGGCGCTGCGCGCGAGCGGTCGAATGTGGCGGGATGATAAGGTATCTGGCGTTCGTGTTCGATTCAGCTTGAGGAAGTTGGGAGGTGGGGTTGATGACCGCGCTCAAGGCCACTGCCATGTGCTCCGCCCAGACCACCCTCACGTCCTGGGCTGTGGCCTGACCTCATCTGGATTCGCCCTCGCTGGGAGCGTGAGCTCGCGGGGCAACCCCACACGAACCAACCATGAAACGGATCTCCATCCATCATGAGCATCAACTGGATCACGCGTGCCGAGACCAGCGCCGACATCCCCACCATTCACGACATCACCCTCGCCGCGTTTGACACTCCTTTGGAGGCCGACCTCGTCGACGCCCTGCGCGCCGACCCTTCGTGGATCGACGGACTGTCCATCGTCACCACCGACCAGGACGGCAAGCTCATCGGCCACGCGCTGCTGACCCGCTGCCACATCGACGACACCCCGGCCCTGTGCCTGGGCCCCGTCGCCGTCCGGCCCGAGTACCAGAAGACCGGCGCCGGCTCCGCGGCAATCCGCGCCGCGTTGCAGGCTGCCAAGGAGCTGGGCGAGCACTTCGTCATCGTCCTCGGACACCCGACGTACTACCCGCGGTTCGGCTTCACTCGCGCTTCCGAGTACGGCATCGGACTCAGCATCGATGTCCCGGACGAGGCCATGATGGCCCTCACCCTCGACGTCGACCATCCGCTGCCCAGCGGCACTGTCCACTACGCCGCACCGTTCGGCATCTAGTCAAAGCCCGCCGTGCCGGGGTCGCCACCGAACCTCGGCACGGCGGTTCCAGACCGCTCACGCACAGCGCGCCAGATCGACTCCAATCCCGCCAGATGAAGCGCAACGTCTCACTGCCGTCCCGTCAGATCACGAAGTGCGACCGGAGTAACAGGCCGGGGGCAACGGAGCGGATGCGCCCGCCCGAGTGGCAGCTGGAGCGCGGCCTTGCAGGCGGACCCGCAGCGTTTCGATGATCTCCTTCCCACGAGCGGCGGCAACGCCGCTCGTACCTCGATGCCGCCGTCACCGCGCCGCGTGGAGTGTCTGCTGCCCCCAGCGGCCGTCAGCAACGAATCGCGGCCACCCGAAACCTCGCAGGCTCAGCATTGGTCTGACTGGACGTGCCTACACACGGCGAAACCTGCGACTCCCGGCACGACCCGGTGAGCCGCTTCCGGCCGACGCCTGACCGATCGCTCCGGCTGGCCGGCTGGGGGCGTGGAGGGATCGGGCAGGCATTCTGCCCGGGGCGCGGAACACCAGGTCAGCGCACTCGTCCGCGCGATTTCAGCGGGACCGGGGGGAGTTCGGGAGCGGGGAGCGGGGGGCCGTCGTAGCCGTGTACCGTGCCGAAGCGGGTGCCTGACTCCCACTCCGAACGGGCCTGTTTGATATCCTCGTTGGACCGCCCGATGAAGTTCCACGATCTTTACATCGCGGGCATCGGCGCCTTCCTGCCGGAGCGCGTCACGACGCAGAAGGCCGCCGCTGAGGGCTGGTACGACCCTGAGGATGCGGAGCGGCTCGGCTGGCTGTCCGTGGCTGTGGCGGGTGAGACCCCGGCGCCGGACATGGCGGTGCGTGCCGCGCGCGACGCGCTGGCCATGTCAGGGCTCTCCGCGGAGGACATCGCGGTTCTGATGCACGTCAGCTGCAACCACCAAGGCCCGGACATGTGGTCCCCCAGCACTACATCCTGCGCCACACCCTCGGAGGCACGACCCCGCGCTGGAGATCCGACAGGGCTGCAACGGATTTCTCGCCGCCATGGAACTGGCGGACTGCTATCTAGCCGCTCCCGCGGACCGCGTGGCCGCCCTGATCACCTCGGCCGACAACTGGGGGGACCCGCTCGTCGACCGCTGGCGCGCGACGCCCGGTGGGCTGTTCGGCGACGCGGCGACCTCGCTGGTGCTGTCGCGGCGCGGAGGCTTCGCCCGCCTGGTCAACGTACGCGCCACTTCTCTGCCGGAACTGGAGGAGCTGAACCGCGGGGGCGAACCTCTCTTTCCTCCGGGATGCACCACAGGGGTCAAGGTCGACCTGCGCGAGCGGGCCGCGACCACCCACCAGCCGGTCGTCGGGTCCCGGTGTACCGGATGCTCGTCCCGCATTCTGCGATACCACTCGTAAATGGCGGGGTCATTGACGTTCGGCTGCGGTGGAATCTCATGGTCGAGGGCGGACATCCCATCACCTTTCTCACCTGAATCGACAGGTCGGCCACCGCAGCGTGGCGGGCCGCACCCCGATCGGGCACCCGGGTGTCCCCCAGCCTCGACCCCAGGATGAGCGCCCCGCACCCGACAGGGTCGTCACTCCAGGCTCGCGTCGTACTGCTCACGCCACTTGTCGATGAGTGCGGCCATCTCCCGCCCCATGAAGGCGTAGAAGTCCTGCATCTCCGCCAGCCGGCGTCCGGCGACGCTGTCCTCGCCCGCGACCTTGATGCCCTCGGCCGCCGCATCCCCCATCGACGCAAGGAGCGCGTTCTGATTGCCCATCAAGGTCGCCCACGCGTGCTCACGGAACCGGTAGTGGTCACGGCGGCTGCCCGGGGCGGGGACCCGCTCGATGATCCCGGTGGGAATCAGCTGCTTGACCGCGTTGGAGACCGCGCCCGAACTGATCTTGAGTTCCTCACAGAGACCCCCCGCGGTCATGTTCGTCTGCCGGCTGAAGAGCAGGGCGGTCATCACTCGTGCGGTGGTCCTCTGCATGCCGCTCTCGGAGAGAGTGAGCGCCAGTCTCTCGGCAGCTTCGCGCAGCTGTTCGATCTTGTCGTCCATGACTCCTCCTGGGTAGCAATGCCCCATCATAGCCAGAACTGCCAGAACTCCAATCGTTTACAGATCTCTGAACGTTCGATATGTTCCGAGCATGGAGAATGTGATCGAGCTACGTGAGCTCACCAAGACCTACGGCGCACGGCGGGGCCTGAGCGGTCTGAACCTGGAGGTGCGCGCGGGCGAGGTGTTCGGCTACCTCGGGCCCAACGGCGCGGGCAAGTCCACCACCATCCGGCTGCTGCTCGACCTCATCCGGCCGACCGGCGGCACCGTCACCGTCCTCGGCCTCGACCCGCGCGCCGACGGGGTCGCCCTGCGACGCCGTGTCGGCTACCTGGCCGGCGACTTCGTCTGCGACGGCCGCCAGAACGTACGCGGCTACCTGCGTTTCCTGGCCGCGCTGCGCGGCGGCGTCCCACAGGAGCGGATCGACGACCTGGCCGATCGTCTGGGTCTGGACCAGACCACGAAGGTCAAGAAGCTGTCGAAGGGCAACCGACAGAAGTTCGGACTGGTGCAGGCGTTCATGCACACCCCTGAACTGCTCATCCTGGACGAACCCAGCTCCGGCCTCGATCCGCTGGTCCAGCAGACGTTCCTCGACCTCGTCGCCGAAGCGGCGGGCAACGGCCAGACCGTCTTCATGTCCAGCCACATCATGAGCGAGGTCGAGGCGGTCGCCGACCGCGTGGGCATCATCCGCGACGGCCTCCTCGTCGCGCTGGACACCGTCGACAACCTGCGCGCGGGAACCGTACGGGACATCGAAGTCACCTTCGAGTCCCCCGTCCCCGCCGGCGCCTTCTCCTCCCTGCCCGGCGCCGATCGGCTGAGCCTCGACGAGGCCGGCACCACACTGACCGGCCAGGTCGCGGGCAGCCCGGACGCGCTGATCAAGGCCCTCGCCCTGCACACGGTCACCGGGCTGCGCGCGACCGAACCCGCTCTGGAGGAACTCTTCCAGTCTTACTACGAGAGCGCCGAGGACGCCCCGCGCACCGTGCCGGCCCAAGCGGTCTGAGCTCCCCCTCCCCCACCCCCGTCAGGACCCCGGCCGCCACAGAACCGAAGGACCCCCGCATGAACACCGCCGTCTTCACCAAATCGCTCACCGACAACCGCCGCGGCCTGCTCGGCTGGGCCCTGGGCACCGCCGTGGTGGGCATGGCGTACGCGAGCACCTATCCCTCGCAGAAGGAGAACACCGCCAACCTGCCCGAGGCTCTGCGCGAATCCCTCCACATCGACGCGTCAGCCGCCGGCTATCTGCACGCCAGTGTCTTCGGCGTCATTCTCCCCTTGCTGGCCATGATCTACGGAGTGACCACCGGCTCCCGGGCCGTCGCCGGCGACGAGGAATCCGGGCAGCTCGACCTGTTCCTGGCGCACCCCGTCACCCGTACCAAGCTGGTTCTCCAGCGCTTCGCCGCACTCGTCACCGGCGCTCTGGCCATCGCCGCCCTCGTCTGGATCGCCCTGCTGGCCATCCGCAACAGCGCCCAACTCACCAGCGTCACCCCCGTCGAGTTCCTCGCCCAGTGCCTCAACCTCGCACTGCTCGCCATCACGTTCGGAGCACTCGCGCTCGGGGTCGGAGCCGCGGTCGGCCGCAGGGCGGTCGTCCTCGCCTCCACTGCGGTCATCGGCGTCCTGGCGTACTCCGCGAGCACCTTCGCCGGCCAGCTCGGCGCCGACTGGATCGCCTATCTCTCGCCGTTCCACTACTACATCGGCGGAGAACCCCTCAAGAACGGCTTCCAGTGGGCCGACGCGACCGTCCTCGTAGGAGCCACCGCCGTACTCATCCTCGCGGGCACCCTCCGCTTCAACCGCCGGGACCTCAACAGCTGACCACCTCACCAGGACCGGGAGACCGACACCACCCACGCGACGGTTCTTCATCGCGACAGCCGCGCAGGTGAGCGCCGCGGCAGGCGGCGCTCACCCCATGCATGGGCGTGCGGGCCCCTCAGGCTCCGTGGCGCCATGTGAGAGTGCGGCTGCGATCCGGGCGGCGGTCCGCTCGCTCGCGTGCTGTCGCAGCAGTCCTTCCAGTGAGGTGGCACGCAGCCGAATGTAGGTGGCCGCCCCGGTACTGCGTGTCATCGTGATGGTGACCACGACGGGGTTCAGCCGTCCGAATCCACCTCCGGTCACAGCACGGACGACGGGACGGCGGTTCTGGATTCCGGCACCGGTGAAATCCACGATGTGGCCTGCTTCTTCCAGGACTTCGGTCACGCGGCTGAACGCCTCAGCGGCTGGAAGCGGAACGGTGAGGAGGGTGACGTAGACGCGTTTTCCCCTTGCCTTGGCCGTAAGCCGGGCTATTCGGCGGCTCGCACCGGTAGTGGCGGCCAGTGCGGCCAGTTCGTCGGCCAGGATCGCGTCCTCGCCGCGTCGCATGTCGGTTCGCTCCCCGTTGACGCGATGCACGGGCCTCGGTAGACGGGTCATGAAGTGGTTCTTGCCGCGCGAGAGTGCTGGACGAGGTAAGAGATGAAGAGGACAACGGCGCTGACTGCCAGGGCGGTTCCGAGGTAGGAGCAGTAGGCGATCATGTCCTGCGAAGGATGGGCGAGCCGCGGGAGCAGATTGGCCACCGCCGCCAGATGCAGACATAGGCAGGCGGCGCCGACCAGTCGCAGCGACCCGGGTCTGCGCCGGAGCCAGGGTGGCTTCCATCCGGCGGCGACAGCGACGGCCCAGGGGATCACGACCACGAACCAGAGGATGAGAACGCCCTGGAGCATCACGTAATTCACGTCTGTTGACTGCTTTCTGGCAGGTGCTCACGGATGGATCGAGTGATGAGGCGGTTGAGCCCTACTCGTTCCGGATCGGCGCCGACTTGAGGTGAGGTGCCCGTGGCGGTCACGGTCGTTCGGTGCCGAGGACCGAGGTCAGGACCGGGTGGCGCCTTGGTAGATGTCCGGGATGCCATCGTGGTCGTTGTCGACGGATTCCAGGGCGCACAGGCGCTTGTAGACGCGGTTGCGCCAGCGCAGCACCAGAGTGGCGAGGAGCGCGGAGACCACGGATCCGAGGAGGATCGCGGTCTTGATGTGGTCTTCGCGGGCGGTGCCGGGGGTGAAGGCCAGCTCACCGATGAGTAGGGAGACGGTGAAGCCGACGCCGGCGAGCAGGGCGATGCCCAGAATGTCGAACCAGGAGAGCTCCTCGTCCAAGGTGGCGCGGGTGAAGCGGGCAAGGAGGTAGGTGGCACCGAACACGCCGAGGAGTTTGCCGAGTACGAGGCCGAGGCCGACGCCGAGGCCGGCGGGGTCGCTCAGGGTGGGGCCGAGGCCCCCCGAGAGGGAGACACCGGCGGAGACAAGTGCGAACAGCGGGACGGCGACGCCGGCGGACAGGGGGCGCCAGCGGTGTTCGAAGCGTTCGGAGAGGCTGGCCTGTTCACCGCCGTGGGCGAGGGCGGGTACCGCGAAGCCGAGGAGAACGCCCGCGATCGTGGCGTGAATGCCGGAGGCGTGCATCAGGGCCCACGCCACCACCCCGACGGGGACCAGCAGCCACCAGTGGATGATGCGGTGACGGGCCAGTAGGCCGAACAGGGCGATGGCGGCGAGGGACCCGACCAGCGGGAGAAGGCTGATGTGATCGGTGAAGAAAACGGCGATCACCAATACGGACAGCAGGTCGTCCACGACGGCCAGGGTCAGGAGGAAAGAGCGCAGGCCTGCCGGAAGGTGGGTGCTGATGATGGCGAGCACCGCGACGGCGAACGCGATGTCCGTGGCCATCGGCACAGCCCAGCCATCGGTGGTTCCGCCGCTCATCACCGCGTTGACCGCGAGGTAGACCAGGACGGGCCCCGCCATGCCGCCGACCGCGGCGATGATCGGCAGCGCGGCCCGGGTGGGGGAGCGCAGATCACCGTCGGCGAACTCCCTTTTGAGTTCGAGCCCCACGACGAAGAAGAACATGGCAAGCAGTCCGTCCGCGGCCCATTGCCCCACACTCAGGTGCAGATGCAGTGCAGCGGGCCCGAACGTGGCGCCGGTGAACGTGGAGTATCCGGCCTTCCAAGGGGAGTTCGCCCAGATCAGTGCGATCGCCGCTCCTGCGAGCAGGAATATGCCGCCGAGCGTCTCACTGCGCAGGGCCGAGGCCACGGCCTGGGCGCGCCGCCAGCTGGGGCGTGTGAAAAGACGCTCGGGAGACACGGGAGGCGGTGTGATGGCCACGAAGCGGCTCCTGAGGAGAAGAGGGCAGGACGAAGACTCGCCGACCAGACTTCCCGGCATACCGAGGCCACCCTATCCCGGTACGGGCCGGGTATCAGGGTTGGTGATGTGGAGTCAGATCGGGGCAACGGATACGGTGTGCCCGTGAAGAAGCCGCGCAGGTGGTCCGAGATCAGGTCGTTGATCGCGTGGTGGGTCGTTGTCACCGTCGTTCTTTGGGTTCTTGGGATAGTTTTCGATCAGCCGGTGCGGCTCGCGGGCTGCGCCGCGACCGCCGCGCTCGTGATCGCCATCGGTGAGGTCGGCGACCGGCTGAGGCGACGGTGGTCGTCGGGGCGTGGCGCGAGGGCGCGCGGGACCGGCTGACGCGCGGCCCTCCACGGAGGGTCGCCGCCGGGCGGGCGGACAACCGGTTCGTCTAGGTCGTGTTTTAGGTTCGGGCCTCTGCGCGGGTCCATGGCAGCCGAGATGCCTACGGCACGCCAGGCTCTGCCGGTCCGCTGACCACGCCCTGCGAGTACAGCCTTGGGACTGGTACAGCGATTGGCAATGAGAACGATCAATCGATGGCCATGGTCAGGCACAAGAGGTCATCCTCGTTGACCCTGAAGGCCAGGCAGGATCCATCCCTCTCCGGACCCGGCCCCGCAGGAGCGTCACCCGTCCACCCTATCGGGGGAATACGGTTGAGTGCTCCCGAGGCGCCAATGCCCGCCGGGCTACGTTCGTCAGGAAGACCGGCAGCAGCACCCTTCACACTCAAGGAGCACGACCATGGGCGCGTACAAGGAGAGGGCCATGAGCCTGTTCATGCGGCTCGACAAGAACCACGACGGCAACATCGATCCGGCCGACCTGGGAATCCTCGCAAGGGGCACGGGTGACCAGCGGTCGGACCTGGCCCGGAGCACCGGGCAGTTGGTCCAGGGCTTCATCCAGGACGCCGACCGGAACAAGGACAGCAGGGCGAGCCTGGATGAACTGGCCGCCTGCGTGGACAAGTCGATGGCCGGGACGACTCCCGAGACCCTTCCCACGTACGTCCGCGATTTCGCCTCCACGCTGTTCGTCGTCATGGACACCGACAAGTCCGGCAAGGTCGACAAGGCCGGCTTCGAGGCGTACCTGAAGGCCCAGGGGACCAGCGTCGACGTCGCCGGCCGCGAGTTCGAGATGCTCGACCGCGACCACGACGGATTCCTCACTCGCGACGACATCCAGGGGGCGGCTCACGCCTTCTTCACCGCCCCGGACGGGGCCCCGGCGTTCTGGCTCCTCGCTGCCGTTCCCGCGTAGGGCGCGACCGCGTGACGGGGCCCTGAAGGACCTTCGCCTACCCGTGCGGCATTCGGTTCGCAGGGGTCCTCTCCCTGCCAACCGCAGGACCGCACCGGCGGCGAACGGGAGGACGGGCACGAGGTGCGCGGCTGGCATTTCGACGTCCTTCCGGACGAGGCGGTCCGGCAGCGGCGCCGATCGCTGCCGGACCCCGGCCGCCAGCCCCTCCGACCGCTCAGTGCCTGGCTCGCCGAGTGGTAGACGCGCCAGCCGGTCATCGCGATTTCCGAGCGTGCTCAGAGCCATTCGTTGATCGCGGCCACCACGACGACGGCCTCGAACCGCACGGCGAGCTTCTCGAACCGCATCGCCACGGCCCTGTTGCGCTTGAGCCGGCCGATCGCGCACTCCACCGCGTGGCGTGCCTTGTAGTCCTCACCGTCGAACGCAGGCGGGCGCCCGCCCGAGCGGCCCCGCCGCACGCGATTGCGGACCTGGTTGGCTGGCTCCGCGATCGTGCAGGATACCCCGCCTGCGCAGGTAGGCGCGGTTGGCGGCCGACGAGTACGCCTTGTCGGCCCGCACCCGCACCGGAGTCCGCCTTGGCCGACCCGGGCCCAGCCGCGGCACCCGGATCGCCTCCAGGGCCGGCACGAACTGCGGACTGTCGCCGCGCTGTCCCGCTGTCACCAGCAACGACAGCGGCTTCTGGCCCTGCTCGCACGCCAGATGAATCTTCGTGCCGAATCCGCCCCGCGACCGGCCCAGCCCATGGTCGTCCGGCTCGCGCACCATTCCGCCGGGCGGCCCTTCTGCCCGGCCCCGTCCCGGCGTGCACCGGCCGCGTGCTGGTGAGCCCGGCAGACCGTGGAGTCGACACTCACCTCCCACACGATCAGCCCCGCCGTATCCGCCCGCGCCTGCAACAACGTCAGCATCCGCGCCCACACACCTTCGCGCTGCCAGCGCCGGAACACCCGTACACGGTCTGCCAAGGCCCCTACCCGGGCGGGAGGTCACGCCACGGAGCGCCCGTCCGCACCCGCCAACCCCATCAACCAACCGCCGCCGGTTCCCCGACCTGCGACGCACACCCTCCGCAGGCAACACCGACTCCAACACCGCCCACTGCTCGTCCGAAAGATCCCCACGCCCCACACCGCGATCATCACGATTCCGCGACAACGCCGGGACCCGACCCTAAAACACGGCCTAGTCGTGTTCCGTACGTGCTTCGATGTCGTCGAGGCCGCTGGGTCGTCCGGCGCGGGTCCAGCGCAGGTAGAGGATCGCGGCGATGACGACCGTGGCCAGGAGGGACAGGAGCGGCCAGCCGCGGGTGAGGTTGACGACCAGAGTGAAGGCGACCGCGAGAGCGGCGACCGCGTTGAGCGTGGCCAGCGCGGGTTTGTGTTCCGTGCGGGCGAAGTGGGTCATGGCGAGCAGGCCCACGAGGAAGCTGACGAATACCGCGACAGCATAGAAGAGAACGAGCCTCTGCTCCTTTCCCGCTGCCGCCAGGATGACCAGAGCGGCAGCCGCGAGATACACGACCACCGACCAATAAGGCGTGTACTGGCGGTTGGTGTGTCCCAGCCAGGCGGGCAGTACCGCTGGCCGTTGCGGGCTTCCGGCGAGGGCTTTGAGGAGTCCGGGGCCGGCCTGGAACGAGGAGCTGGCGGCGGCCAGCAGGAGCAGAGCGCTGGTCAGCTGGAAGATCGTGTAGAGCCAGCCCGGCCCGGCGGCGGCGTGGGCGATGTCGGCGATCTGAGTGGAGTCGTGCGCGGGCAGGCCGATGTGCAGCCGGGTTGCCAGGGCGGTCAGGGCGAGGGTCAGTCCGCCGACGATGACGACCAGCAGGGCCAGGGTGCCGCGGCCGAAGCGGCGGCGTGCGGTGTCGTCGAGCTGGCCGAGCTGGGCGATCGCCGTCGATGGCGCCTCCACACCGGTGGCCAGGGCCATCGCCACGGGAAACGCCAGCACAACGGCCAGCACGGCCGCGTGGGAGCCGGAGTGGGGCGTGGACGGCGCGGTGCCCGTGGTGTGCGGGGAGGTGAACCCGAGGATGAGAACGGCCACAGCGACGGCGACGAACAGCGCGGTCATCACCGCGAACAACAACCGCCCCCGATGGCCGAACCACGTCAGCCCCGCCACGGCGAACAGCAGAACCAGCGCGAAGGCGACGCGCCATGGCGCCAGTTGGGGAGCAAGGGCGATGACCGCGCTGGCGGCCGCGGAGATGGAGACGCCGATGGTCAGGACAAAATCGACGACCAGCGCCCCGATCGGCAGGAACGTCCACCGCGGACCGAACGCCCGCCCGGCGGCAGCGGCGGCGCCACCCCCTTTGGGAAAACGCGCCACCAGCTGCCAGTAGTTGGCGGTCACCAGCGCGACCAGGCCCACCACCAGGGCCATGGTCGGCAGCAACCGGGACAGATCACCGTCCAGAGCGTGCAGGGCGGCCTGGATGGCGTAAGCGACGGAGGAGACCGGGTCGGCGATCACGGCGAAGGCGAACGCGAAGAACAGCACGGACCTCCGCGGCCCGAGCCGCGGCGACGAGGTTGCGGCGGAAGCATGGTGCGTCACGGGGGACGTCCTGACTAGAAGCAGCACTGAGCAATTAGCGTCCAGTCTTCCGCCACTCCGACGGGAAACGTACACCCGCACCCGCGACACCCCGGGCACACATCGCTATGTTGTCAGGCGGAGAGCGCCCTTGCCTCGCCACGCTTCGGCAGCAGTTCGCCGTCATGCTCAGAGTCCGGACAGTCCCTCCACGACCTGGTGCGCTGGAAGGTGATGCCGTGGCGGAGAACCGGGCAGTACACACCTGCGGCTGATGCGGAGGTCTGGACCTTGCGCAGGCGGGCGACCAGCTTGCGCAGGGACCAGGGAGTGAAGTGCCGGCCGAGCTTGGCCGGGCAAGGGAAGGTTCCGCTGTGCGAGGCCGCCCTTGAGTTCCCAGGTGATGAACTCGGCGGACGGCTTCGCCGACCCGAACCAGAAGCGGCTTGCGAAGACCGCCGACTCGGATGCGGCGTTGCTCTCAAGGACTTGCGGAGTGGAACTGGGCATCGTTACGACGGACGCCTCTCCTCCAAGACATACTCACCTCTCTCAGCGACCCCCAGAACTCAACGCCACCAATTCGGTCACGCCACCTTCGAGCCGGTGAGAAAGACAGAGCTGAAATGGGCCGTACAAAACTCAAATCTTGCAAGCAGTCCGCCACCGTACCTGATACTGAGCCAGTGCGGTGGACCATTCCAAGGCAGACGGCTCCTCCTCCGCTGGAATAACTCCGTGCCCCTTTCGATTGCTTACCTTGTACTGGTCGTGAGAGGGGGACACTGGTGGCTGACCTCATGCTGTTTCGGCAGGACGCCAACGGCCGCGATGTCGAGCTTCGGGGCTCCGATGGCGCTCAGCGTGAGCGCGTAGCATCTGTGCCTCTTCGATGACCTGCAAGGAGGCTGCGCCCTGACGGAGCTTGCGAACGAGGGCGGTTTCGGGGCCGGTTGGCTGCTGGGAGAGATCTTCCAGCAAAACGTGATCGGGACGGGTCAGGCGCCGCCGTACCTCGTCCATCGCCGCCGCGGTGACGCGTTTGCTCAGCACTGCCGGGGGCGGACTGTCGAGGACCAGAAGCTCCGTCCATCGGGCGATGGGAAGCCCTTGAGTGGCGTCGCGAGTACGCCGGAGCAACTCTGCGTAGAGAGCGCCGATCATCGCCATAGTGAGCCCTTGGCCGAGATCGGCCAGGACTCGGGTGTTACGCAGCTCGATGTCCCCGCGCCGTGGCAGAGGCCTTACACGCACCAGAGGAAGAAAGTCGGTGAGCGCGTCCTCTGTGACTTTCAGGTGCGCCGCGACCCGTTTCCGGCACGCGTCGTTGTCTCCTCCCAGGCCCTTCGACAGGGCCACGACCGGATCATCAGCGGGATCGAGATGGCCCTCGATACCTGCGGTCAGCTGATACGTAAGACCCGTGCCGACGACGGTTTCGTACGTACGCCAAAGGCTCCTGAGAGGCTTCTTCGGTGCCGAGCCGGTCGGTGCCGAGCCGGTCGGCACCGAGCAGGTCGTCCCCGGGCAAGCCGCCGCCGGACCAGTCGTCCCCGGGCAGGTCGGCACCGGGCCGGCCACCGCCGGACCGGACGCTCCCGGACGGACCGCCACCAGGTCGGTCGCCACCGCCTGCTGGAGGCGGAGTTGCCCGAGCTGCGGCTGCTGCTTGTCGGTGGCGAACCGCTGTCGCTCGGCGAGCAGCTCCGGCTCCAAGGGCTGCTTCCGGCACCGGGTGCCCGGGTGCTCTCGGTGTACGGGACCGCCGAGGTGGCCGGCTGTGGCACGTGGTTCGAGCCCGAGCAGCCACCGGGCCCGGTGACACGAGCGGAGCGGGCCGCGTATCTCGGAGTGCCGTTCCCCGGCTGCGCGGCGGAGGTGCGAAAGGGCGAGATCTGGCTGACGACGCCCGGAAGCGCGGACGCCGTCCCGACGAGGAACGGGGGACGGCAGGATGCAGGCGGGCCGTTGGAGTTCCGGGGGCGGCTCGATCAGCGCGTCACCATCGCGGGGCGGACGGTCGACACCTACCGGGTCGAGGCAGCGCTCGCAGGTCACCCGGAGGTCGGGGCGGCCGTGGTCACGGGCGAGCGGGGCCGTACCGGGCAGCGGGTGATCGCCTTCGTCGTGCCGGCCGAGGGCGCCAGCGCGACGGTCGCGTCCCACAATTCCAGTACTAGGCGCCTTGTGACGTGCCACGTTGATGCTCACCGGCGCTGATCGGGGCGGTCGGGGCGCAACTCGAGGCAGAGCTGCACCCCTGCCGGTGAATGCCTTGCCCTGGGTCCGGCGGGAGGTGATCACACGAGCGGTGGCGGGCCACGTGGTCGGCAGCGTGTTCGGCCGCCGCCGTTTCCCTTACCCGTATCGCGTCATCACGACGTCAATGCGGCTGACGTTGTTCACTGCTTCTTGGGGCTTCCGCTGGTTCGTGGCTGGCTCGGTGTCGCGTAGACGACCAGGTTGTCGCGGTACTCGCCCCGGCCGCGGTCGTAGGTTCCGCCGCAGGTGATCAGTCGCAGGGCCGGGGGGCCGGTGGTCGCGTAGACCTGGCTGTCGGGGAGCGCGTCCTTCTCGTACTGCCGCAGAGCGCGGACGGTGAACGTCGCGTTGCCACCGTCCTCGCGACGCAGGGTGATCTTGTCGCCGGGGCGTAGTGAGGAAAGTCCGTGGAAGGCGCCGGGGCCGGTTGCGGAGTCGACGTGGCCGACGAGGACTACCGCGCCGGGATCGCCCGGCCGGGGCCCGTCGCTCCACCAGCCGACCCGGGCGGGGTCCTTCGGTACGCCGAGCCGGCCGTCTTGCTGCACCCGCAGGCCGACGAGTCCCTGGTCGAGTCCGAGGGCGGGTATCCGTATCCGGGTCGGGGCTGCGTGGGATGTACGGCTCGCGGAGGGGTCGACCGTCTCGTCCGGGCCCGGGTGGACGGGCACGGTGCCGATGTCCGTCCGTTCCGGTGCCGGCTCGGGGGCCGACATCAGCGCGGATACGCCGACGCAGGCGAGGGCTATACCGGCAACGACCGTTCCGGCGGCGGCGGTTCGGCGCGTGGGCGGTCGGAATGCTCGGCCGTGGCGCGGTCGCCCGCCCCGCCAGGAGCGGGGCGGGCGACCGGAGAGGAGCGGGCCTGTCATGCCCGCTCGGCGCGCCGCCGGCGCAGGGCCAGGACTCCGGCGCAGGCCAGCAGGGCGCCGCCGCCCACGGCCGCGACGGGGCCGGTAGGGAAGCCGCTGCCGAACGCGTTGCCGCCGAGGCCCGCGCCGACGCCGCCGTCGGGGTGCAGGGCATCGGCCTGGTTCACGGCCGCGGTGTTGGGCAGCGCCACGTACGGGAAGGAGTCGCCCGGCTCGCGGTAGGGGGTGTCGACGGCGTCGCCGGCGGCCAGCGCGGGCACGATCTTGCCGGTCTGCGCGGCGCCTTCGAGGGCCTGGAGTTCGATGTCGACGACGTCGTCGTTGAGCCGGCGGCCGTTGGGGAAGCCGGCCAGGTCCTGGCCTAGGACGCCGAGCCGGTTGGGCTTGGCGGCGGGCGGGACGGACATGTTGAGCCGCAGTTCCTCGGCGGGCACGATCGCCGCCTTGACCGCGTCCTTGTTGAGCTGCTGCGCGTTGAGGTCGGCCTTGATGGGGCCGCACGCCTTGCAGATGCCGGTGAGGAAGATCTCGACCAGGTCGTTGCGCGGGGTGGCGGGGGCGGGGACCCCGTAGATGTTCTGGATGAGCTTGGGGACAATCGGGTCCTTCACCGCGTTCACGACCGGGGTGATGGAGGCGTCCTTGTCCGGGCTGAGCGCGTTGAAGGCGTCCTTGTACTTGAGCGGTACGACGACTTCGTTGACCAGGGGGTTGCCCAGGCGTGAGACCTGGCGCCAGCCGGCCTCGCCGCCCTTGCCTGCCTGCCCGTCCGTTCCCTTGCCGTCCTCGGTGGCGGCGTTCTCGCCGCCCTTGCTGCCGGTGACGTCGACGCCCTTGCGGTCGGTCGTGGACCACACGCCGATCACGGGGTTACGTGTGGCGTCGCCTTTCAGGGCCACGGACTTCTTCGGCACCTGGATGGCGATCGTGTTCACGTTGTACCCGGCGAGCGTGTTGTGGCCCCTCTCCTTGAGGTTGCCCCCGTACAGGAGGTCGAAGATCCGCAGATCCAGGAAGAACGGGTCGGATGCCTGGCCCGCCATCGTCTGGCCGCCGTCCGGCAGCTGCTTCACGGCCTGCTTGCGCAGTGACGCGTAGTCGGGCATCGACGCCTTGCCCACGTTCGAGGGGGCGGCGGGGGCGTTGTGGAGGAGCGTCTTGCGGTTGCCGGTGCTGTCGGTGACCGTCAGGTCGTACGTCTGGCGGAAGTTCAGCGTCGGGTCGTCCAGGTTCTTGACGACGCCGGTGTTGTAGAGGAACTGGTCCGCCGAATCGCGAATGTGGTCCGTGAACTCCCACGTGTAGGTCGTGTCGGGTTTGCCGTTGCCGTCCGCGTCGATCTTGATGTTGTAGCGGGCGTCGTTGGCGAACGGGTAGAAGTTCGGGCCGCCGTTGGGCTCCTGGAACGGGATCCAGTTCGCCACCAGGGTGACGGTGTCGGGCTTGTCCGGGCTGGTGAAGGCGTAGACGTCGGTGTTGTCGGCCTTCGGGTCGCCCGCGGTCATCGGCGCTTCGCGGTGGCTGGAGGCGGAGCTGGTGGCGGGGGCGAGGCCGGTGACGGCCGCCGAGGCCACGAGCGAGAGCGTGCCGACCGTGGCGAGCGTGCGCTCGGCCTTGCGGGGCACGGGTTTCCGTCCGGGCGCGGGCTTCCGTCTGGGCAGGCGGGAGAGCTGCATGGGCCATCCGATCCGGTGAGAGCCGCGTCCCTCCGGGGTCCGAGGGCGGGGCGGCTGAGAGCTGCGGAGGCTCCGAACGTCACGCGGGCCCGCGGAGGCGCCCTGATCGACGATGGCTACGCGATGAAGATCCCATTTGTGACGTCGAGCTACTCACAGACCACCATGCGTGAGGGGCGCCCGCAACGAGTCTTCGGCCGAATGGGGCGCGCCTCCTGGAACCGCCTTTAGAAGCTTGGTACCTGGCGGAGTTGTCCGGCCGGCACACCCGGGAGGCTGTCGAGGGCGTCGCGCGTGCCGCTGCGGGAAGCCAGATGTGCGGCGACCGCGGGATCGGTTCGTGCCAGGAAGGC